>DASSXP010000358.1:0-15593 GCA_035703755.1 Rhodanobacteraceae bacterium
CTCGGCGGCGCCGGCCGCGACAGTGGCGATTCGCTGGGCGCGCTGTTTCACGCCATCCTGGCCTATCGGGATTTGCCACGACGCGAGCGCGCCAACTGGCAACGACTGCTCGATCATTACGTGTTCGCCGATGAACACCCATTGCCGCATGTGCCAGCCGGGCGCCATGGTGTGCTTGGGTCGGCGAACCCCGCCACGCTGCAGCGCTTGCGGCGTCAGGCGCGGGCGCATCTGCGGGACGAGGGCGCCGACTGAATCGACTGGATCGATCAGCCATCGTGCAATTCTTGCCGCAACCATGCCGCCAACGCGTCGCAGCGCGGGTCGGTATGGGGCGTGGGCATGCACAGGGCCCAATGTGCGCGGGTGGCGCGAAAGCCCCACGGCGCCAGCAAACGACCATCGGCAAGATCGTCGGCCACCAGATGCTGGGGTGCGATGGCGACACCCAGCCCCGCCAGCGCTGCCGCCAGCAGGTAATCGAGGTGTTCGAAAGCGCGGCCGAATTGCAGCCGCTTGAACGCGATCGGTTGCGCGCGGGCCCAGTCGCGCCAGGCTTGCGGGCGCGAGCTGGTGTGCAGCAGCGGTTCCCGGCACAAGGCGGCAAGGTCGCCCTTGCGCAAGCTGGCTTGATGCGGATGACGTATGCCCAACACCGGCCCGATACGCTCGGTGGCCAGGGTTTTTACCTGCCAGTTCGGCGGCCACGGCGGCGCTTTCAGCAGCAGGGCGGCATCGACGCCGGCCAGTACCTCGGTGTGCTCTCGCTCCAGTACCGCCAGGCGCAAGCGGAGCCCGGGCAGCGCCTGCTGCAAACGCGCCAGACGCGGAATCATCCAGCGTGACAACACACTGCCGGGGCAGGCCAGCACGAAGCTCGCGCTTGCTGCGGGTTGCAGCGTCTGCACGCCCGCGCGCAAGCGCTCGAAGGCGTCCACGGTAACGTCACGCAAGCGCTGGCCGGCATCGGTGAGCGCGATGCCGCGGCCATGCCGACGCAGCAGCGGTATGCCCAGTTCGGCTTCCAGCGCGCGAACCTGCCGGCTCACCGCGCCGTGGGTGACGTGCAGCTCGGTCGCGGCGCGACTGACGCTGAGCAGGCGGGCAACGCTGTCGAACGCGCGCAAGGCATTCAACGAGGGCAAGTCGCGGGGCATGTGATACGTGAGTTTTTCTGACCAATTGCCGGCGATCTTATCGCTTTTTCCCGGCCACGACTTCGGTTACGGTGAAGCCATCGCCGCCGCGTGCGGAGCTGCTCTCCTTGATGCCATGAGTGCCGACGCCAACCCCATCGATTTCCACGCCTGGCCCGATCAGGATGGCCGCTTCGGCAACTACGGCGGCGTGTATGTCGCCGAAACCCTGATCGCGCCGCTGGTCGAGCTCAAGGAGGCGTATCTGCGCCTGCGCGCGGACCCCGGTTTCGTTGCCGAACTGGATCGTGATCTCGCCCACTACGTCGGCCGCCCCAGTCCGCTGTACTTCGCCGCGCGTCTGAGCCGTGAGGTCGGCGGCGCCCGCATCGTCTTCAAGCGCGAGGATTTGAACCACACCGGCGCGCACAAAATCAACAACACCGTTGGTCAGGCGCTGGTGGCGCGGGCGATGGGCAAAACCCGCATCATCGCCGAAACCGGTGCCGGCCAGCACGGCGTCGCCAGCGCCACGGTGGCGACCCGGCTGGGGCTGAAATGCGTGGTCTACATGGGCTCGACCGACATCGAGCGACAGAAGATCAACGTCTACCGCATGAAATTGCTCGGCGCCGAGGTGGTGCCGGTCGAATCGGGCTCGAAGACCCTGAAAGATGCCCTGAACGAGGCCATGCGCGACTGGGTCAGCAACGTCGCCGACACCTTCTACATCATCGGCACGGTGGCCGGACCGCATCCGTATCCGATGATGGTGCGCGACTTCAATGCCGTGGTGGGGCGTGAGGCTCGCGCACAAATGCTGGCCGAGTTCGGACGCCTGCCGGATGCGATCACCGCCTGCGTCGGCGGCGGCTCCAATGCCATCGGCCTGTTCCATGCCTTCCTCAACGATGCCGAGGTGCGCATCGTCGGCGCCGAGGCTGCCGGTGACGGTATCGCGAGTGGTCATCATGCCGCGTCGCTGGCGGCTGGCCGGCCGGGCGTGCTGCACGGCAACCGCACCTACGTATTGTGCGACGACAATGGCCAGATCACCGAAACCCATTCCATCTCCGCCGGGCTCGATTACCCCGGCGTCGGCCCCGAGCACGCCTTCCTCAAGGACGCCGGCCGCGCCGACTACGTCGGTGTCACCGATCAGGAGGCCCTCGACGCCTTTCACCGGCTGACCCGCACGGAAGGCATTCTGCCGGCGCTGGAATCCAGCCACGCGGTGGCCCAGGCGATCAAGCTGGCGCGCGACTACCCCCGCGACGCCATCGTGTTGTGCAATCTCTCCGGTCGCGGAGACAAGGACGTGCACACCATCGCGGCCCGCGAAGGGGTCAGCGGAATTTGATGCGAGATGCGTTGAAGCGCATCCCGCCCAAGCTCCTGTGGGAGGTTTCTTGCAGAGGATTTCATCTTGAATCGTATCGACGCCCGCTTTGCCCAACTCAAGGCCGCCAGCCGCACCGGCCTGATTCCGTTCGTTACCGCGGGTGACCCGCAGCCAGAGCACGCCGTCGCGCTGATGCACGCGCTGGTCGCCGCGGGGGCTGACTTGATCGAGCTCGGGGTGCCGTTTTCCGACCCGATGGCGGATGGCCCGGTGATCCAGCACGCCAGTGAGCGGGCGATCGCCAGTGGCATTGGGCTGACCGAGGTGTTGGGCTGGGTCGCCGCGTTCCGGCGCGAAGATGCTCTGACGCCAGTGGTGCTGATGGGCTATTTGAACCCGATCGAAATCCACGGCTATGCCCGCTTTGCGGCCGAGGCCGTGGCGGCTGGAGTCGATGGCGTGCTGCTGGTCGACTGCCCGCTGGAGGAATCCGCCGTGCTGGCGCCGCTCAAGGCGGCCGGCCTTGCGCAAATCCTGCTGGCGGCGCCGACCACGGCGACCGCCCGCCTCACCGCCTTGAGCGAGGCGGCGGAGGGATTCCTGTACTACGTTTCCTTCGCCGGCATCACCGGTGCGGCGCGCCTCAGCACCGCCGACATTGCCACCCGCGTCGCGGCGTTGCGGCAGCAGTCAAAGGTGCCGCTGGCGGTCGGCTTTGGTGTGCGCGATGCCGCCAGTGCCGTCGCCATCGCCGCATTCGCCGATGCCGTGGTGATCGGCAGTGCCTTGGTCGAGCGTCTGGCCGGAGCGGCAGATGCGGCCGAAATCGAAGGTCGCGTGCAGGCCTTCCTCGGGCCGATCCGCGTCGCCCTTGACCAGCGCTGAGGGGCGCCGCGTCAAAGCGGTTAGAATGCGCGTATCTTCAGAGGTAGCGCAATGAACTGGCTGCAAAAAATCATGGCTCCGCGTGTCCGCGCGCAAAACGGTGGTTCCCAGGGCAAGGGCAAGGTGCCGGAGGGCGTGTGGCAGAAGTGCGCCGGCTGCGGCGCGATGCTGTATGGCCCTGAGCTTGAGCGCAATCTGATGGTGTGTCCGAAGTGCAGCCATCACCACCCGATCCGTGCCCGCGCGCGCTTGAACGCGCTGCTGGACGAGGCAGGTCGGGAGGAGCTGTTCACCAGCCTTGAGCCAGTCGATGCGCTGAAGTTCAAGGATTCCAAAAAATACAAGGACCGCATCGCCGCTGCGCAGAAACAAAGCGGCGAGAAGGAGGCGATGATCGCCATGCGCGGCCAGATCAAGACCGTGCCGGTGCTGGTGGTGGCGTTTGAATTTGCCTACATTGGCGGCTCCATGGGTTCGGTGGTGGGCGAGAAGTTCACCCGCGCGGCCGAACGTGCGCTGGCGGAAAAGAGTGCACTGGTGTGTTTTTGCACCAGCGGTGGCGCGCGCATGCAGGAAGGCCTGTTCTCGCTGATGCAGATGGCCAAGACCTCGGCCGCGTTGGCGCGCATGCGCGATGCCGGCGTGCCGTACATTTCAGTGCTGACCCACCCGACCACCGGTGGCGTGTCGGCCAGCTTCGCCATGCTGGGTGACATCAATCTGGCCGAACCGCGCGCGTTGATCGGCTTCGCCGGCCCGCGCGTGATCGAACAGACGGTGCGCGAGAAGTTGCCGGAAGGTTTCCAACGCTCCGAGTTTCTGCTTGATCACGGTGCCATCGACCGCATCGTCGACCGGCGCAACCTGCGCGACGAGCTGGCCGCCTTGCTGGCGCTGATGGGTCGCCTGCCGCAAGTGGCCTGACGCAATGCTGTTTCTGGCTTCGCGCTCGCCACGTCGGCGCGAGTTGTTGGCGCAACTGGGCACCTCGTTCGAACTCATCGATGTCGAGGTGCCCGAACAGCGCGAGGCGGCGGAGTCGGCTGCGGACTACGTGCGACGGGTGGCGCGGGACAAGGCGCGCGCCGGGCGAGCCTTGTCCACAGTAGCGGCGGGCGATGCGGTGCTGGGTTCCGATACCGAAGTGATTCTCGACGGCGCGGTGTTCGGCAAGCCGCGCGATGCCGTCGATGCGGCCGCCATGCTGGCGCGTCTGGCCGGACGCGAGCATCAGGTGCTGACTGCTTTGTGCTTGCTGGACGCCGCCGGCGAACACGTCGCCGAATGCGTGTCCCGGGTGCGCTTCGGACCACTGGATGCCGCCGCCATTGCCGCCTACGTTGCCACCGGCGAGTCGTTCGGCAAGGCCGGTGGCTACGCCATCCAGGGCCGCGCGGCGGCTTTCATCGAGCATTTGTCCGGCAGCTATTCCGGGGTCATGGGCTTGCCCTTGTTCGAGACCGCCAACCTGCTTCGAACCCGCGGTCTGTTATAAGGTCGCATGGCGCGGCGCATGGCAAGAGACTCCCGGTGGCAGACGAAATCCTGATCAACATGACCCCGCGCGAAACCCGCGTGGCGGTGGTCGAGAACGGTGTTCTGCAGGAAGTGCAGATCGAGCGGGCGTTGAAGCGCGGTTCGGTCGGCAATATTTACAAGGGGCGCGTGACCCGCGTCCTGCCCGGCATGCAGGCGGCCTTCGTCGAAATCGGCCTGGAACGCGCGGCCTTCCTCCACGTTGCCGACATGATGCCGCCGGCCACCGTCGGCGAAGAAACCCCGCCGATGCCGGAGCGTTCGGTGTCGCAGCTGCTGCACGAAGGCAAGGACATCATCGTGCAGGTGGCCAAGGACCCCATCGGCAGCAAGGGCGCGCGGCTGACCGCGTGGTTGTCGATCCCGTCGCGCTACCTGGTGCTGCTGCCGCATACCCGCTCGATCGGCGTCTCGGCACGCATCACCGACGAGGACGAGCGCAAGCGCCTGCGCGAGCTGGTCGCCGAACTCGACCCCGAATTGGCCCACGGCTACATCGTGCGTACCAACGCCGAAGGCCAGAGCCGCGATGCCCTGGCCGAGGACATCGCCTACCTCGGCAAGCTGTGGCGCGAGCTGGGCGCCAACATGCCGCGGGCCAGGGTCGGCGAGTGCGTGTACGAGGAGCTGTCGCTGCCGCTGCGGGCGCTGCGCGACCTGCTGCGCGACGGGGTAGAGAAGGTGCGCGTCGATTCGCTCGAATGCTGGCGCCGTTGCCAGGCGTTTGCCGAGCGCTTCATGCCCGAGCTGGTCGAGCGGATCGAACGCTACGAAGGCGCGCGGCCGATTTTCGATCTGTACGGGGTCGAGGACGAACTGCAACGGGCGCTGGACAAGGAGGTGCCGCTCAAATCCGGTGGCCGTCTGGCCATCGACCACACCGAGGCGATGACCACCATCGACGTCAACACCGCGAGCTTCGTCGGCACCCGCAACCTCGAAGAAACGGTGTATCGCACCAATCTCGAAGCGGCGCAGGCGGCGGCGCGGCAACTCAGGCTGCGCAATGTGGGCGGTATCGTCATCATCGACTTCATCGACATGTTCGATGCCGAGCACCGGCGGCAGGTGCTGCGCACCCTGGAGAAGGCCCTGCAGCGCGACCACGTCAAGACCACCGTGTACGAAATGAGCGCGTTGGGGCTGGTCGAAATGACCCGCAAGCGCACCACCGAGACGCTGGCCCGACAATTGTGCGAGCCGTGTCCCGCCTGCAACGGTCGCGGCAGCCAGAAGACGGTGGAGACGGTGGCCTACGAAATCTTTCGCGAGATCACCCGCGCGGTGCGTCAATTCGACACCGGCAAGCTGATGGTGATGGCCAATCCGCGGGTGGTGGCGTGGATCGTCGACGAGGATTCGGTGGCCTTGGGCGAGCTGGAGGAGTTCATCGGCAAGCCGATCCTGTTCCAGGCCGAGGACCATTACGCGCAGGAGCAATTCGACGTGGTGCTGATGTGATCGCCGGCACCGCCTGCTGTTGCTGGTTGTCGCGGTGAACGGCTTGCCCCGGTTCTGGCGCCGGCTGCGGCGGTGGCTGGCGGGCACGCTGGCAAGCGTGCTGATCCTTGCCGCGGTGGCAATGGCTTTGGGGCAACTGCTGTTGCCGTTCGTGCTCAAGCATCCCGAACGGATCGCGGCGGTACTCGCCGAACGGCTTGGTCAGCCGGTGCGCTTTGATCACCTGCGGGGCGAATGGCAAGCCTCCGGTCCGCTGTTCGTGGTGGATGGCCTGCATGTCGGTGCGGGTGAGGCGGCACTGACCTTGCCCACGGCTGCGCTCAAGCTCGACTTTGGTGCCTGGCTGTCACCGACGCGACGCTGGTTGGTGCTGCGGCTTTCCGACGTGGCGCTCAAACTCCGCCGCGACAACGATGCGCGCTGGCATGTGGCGGGCCTCGGGTCCATGCCGACCACGGGGCCGGCCTTCGATGGCCGCTTGCCGGTGGATCTCGAATTTACCGACCTCGCGCTCGCGGTCGACGATGCCCTGTCGGGGCGCCACTGGCAGTTCCACGCGGCGCGTCTGCGCGTGATCGGACGCAGTGGGCAGTTGCGGATCGGCGGTCTGCTCGATGGCGCCGGCGCGGCGCCCTTGCGGGTGGTCGCCGACATCGATCCGCGTGACGGCGACGCCACGTTCTACGCCGCCGGCCAGCGACTGGATTTGCCGGCCTGGGCCGAGGCCCTGGGCATCGAGGATTGGCATCTCTCCTCTGGCCGGGCGGATCTGCGCACCTGGGCCAATTGGCAGGGCGGCGCCTTGCAATCGGCCAGCGTCAACTTGCGGCTGGGTGCGTTGGCCCTTGACCACGGTGCGCGTCATCTCGATCTGCCGAGCTGGAATGGCCTGCTGCAACTGCGGCGCGCCGAACCCGGTTGGCAAGTCGATTACCGTGACACTACCCGGGCTGAGGTGGCGGCCAGTGCCTGGTTCGCGCGCGATGACACGCACGGCTTGCGGTTGCAACTCGACGCCGACACGCTGGATTTGGCGACGCTGCTGCCGTGGCTGCAAGTGCTGCCCGAGCTGTCAAATCACGCCGCCGACTGGTTGCGCGGGGCCGCGCCGCGCGGGCAGTTGCACGATCTGCACCTGGCCTGGGCCGGCGTGGATGCCTACCGCCTGCGCGCGAGTCTGGATCGCGTCGGCTTTGCGCCAGCGGCCCGCGTACCGGGCCTGAGCCAGCTCAGCGGCACGCTCGTCGGCGATGCTCAGGCGCTGTCGCTGGAGCTGCCCGCACAGGCGTTGACGGTGACTGTGCCGGGGGTGTTTCGCCAGCCCTTCCACTTGCGCCGCATTGGCGGCAGCCTGAGCCTGTGGCGCGCCGACAGCGGCTGGCGTCTGGGTTCGGATGGATTGCAGTTCGATGGCGAAGATTACGCCGGTTCCCTGCGCGGGCGTTGCACCTTCCCCGCCACCGGCGCCCCGGTGCTGGACGTGGCGGCGGTGGTCGACCACGCCGAGGTGCCCGCTGCGAAACGCTTCTGGCCGGTCAATGTGATGCCGGCCTCGGCGGTGGAGTGGCTGGATCGGGCACTGGTGTCGGGGCAGGTGACCGGCCGCGCGGTCTTCCGCGGGCCGCTCGACGATTTTCCTTTCAGTGACGGCAATGGCCGCTTCGAGGCGATCGCCGATTTCAACCACACCTTGCTGGATTTTCACCCCGACTGGCCCAAGGCCGAGGGCCTGCGGGGCCGTGCCAGCTTCGTCGGCAACGGCATGGAGGTCAGCGTGCAGGAGGGCAGCAGCCTGGGCGTGCCCGCCGATGCGGGCAGTGGCCGCATTGCCGATTTCCACCATGCCGTGCTGGAACTCGCCGTCAATGGTCACGGCGATGCCGGGCGCCTGCTGGCCTATTTGCGCAAGACGCCGGTGGGCAAAGACTTCGGCCCGGCGCTGGCGCAATTGCGCGCCAAAGGGCCGGCGAAGGCCCGCTTCACGCTGACACTGCCCCTGCACGGGGAAGCGGGTCAGCAAGCTGTGCTCGATGGCCACGCCGATCTCGCCGGGGTGGATTTCGCCGTGCCCGACTGGAACCTCGCGCTCGGCAAGCTCAAGGGCGCACTGGCCTTCGACAGCCGCAGCCTGGATGCGTCCGGGATCGCGGCCAGTTACGGTGGCCGTCCGGTGACCCTTGGTATCCGCATTGGCAGCGCCGTGCGCGATCCCGCGCAGCAACTGGAGGCCGATTTGCAGGGGCAACTCGACGCCGCCACCCTGACCGCCGCGTACCCCGATCTGGCGTGGCTCAAGGAGCTGGTGTTGGGCGATGCCGCCTTCACGGTTGAGCTTGGCATCGGTGCCGAGGATGGCGCGGCGGCGGGCCGCAAAACCCTGACCATCGGCTCGGATCTGCGGGGTATCACGCTGGCTTTGCCGGCGCCGCTCGCCAAACCGGCGTCGGCGGTGCTGCCGTTGACGCTCAGCATGCAATTGCCGTTTGCCGGTCGCCGCATGGATGTGCGGCTGGGCAAGGTGGCGAATGCGGTGCTGGCGCTGCCGGGACCGCAAAGCCCGCTTGGCATGGATGTCGGTCTTGGCGCCAGCGCGGCTGTTGCGCCGCAGCCGGGCCACCTGCGCATTCACGGCGATAGCGATCAGCTTGATGTCAGCAACTGGCTGGCGCGCGTGTTCGGTGGCATGGGCGGTGACGCCATGCAACTGGATGGTCTCGACATTGCCGCCCGCCACGCGTTGCTTGATCAGCGCGATCTGGGCGCTTTGCATGTGATCGTTGCGCCCGGTCGCGACAGTACCCGGTTGAGCCTCGATGGCGCGGCGGTGAAGGGCGCGGTGGAGCTGCCACGGGTAGATCTGGCGTTGCGCGGCATCACCGCGCGCCTCGACAAACTGCATTGGCCGGCGGGTGGCGATGACGACAAGCCGGTGTCGCAGGCGCTGTCGCCGGCCGCGCTGCCGCCGCTGCATCTGTGGGTGCGCGACTTGCGGCTGGGTGAAGCGCGGCTGGGCGAGGTGCATTTCGAGAGCGTGCCGATCGATGGCGGCATGCAGATCGAGCAATTCGACGCACAGTCCAACGAAGTGCAGATCAGTGCACGCGGCCGCTGGAGCGGCTCGGCTACCGCCAACGCCAGCCATCTCACGATCAATTTCAGCTCTGGCGACCTTGGACGCATGCTGGATGCCTTCGGCTACAAAGGCCTGGTGGCTGGCGGCACCACACTGGCGCACATCGACGGCAGTTGGCCGGGGCCGCCGAGCGCGTTCTCGCTGGCGGCGATGGATGGCAGCATGAAGGTGCACGTCAGCGACGGGCGCATACTCGATGTCGACCCCGGCGTTGGCCGTCTGTTCGGCTTGTTCTCGATCCGCGAATTGCCGCGGCGGCTGAGCCTCGATTTCGGCGATATCTTCCAGTCCGGCTTCGCCTTCAACACCATCGATGGCCACTTCGCGTTCGCCGACGGCAACGCGCGCACCGACGACCTGCTGATCCGTGGCCCGGCGGCCGAGATCAAGGTCAGCGGACGCACCGGCCTCAAGGCCAAGGACTACGAGCAGACGATCATGGTCACGCCCCACGTCGGCGTGGCGCTACCGGTGGTGGGCGCACTGGCCGCTGGCCCCGTGGGCGCCGCGGCGGGCCTCGCGGTGCAGACCCTGATCGGCAAAGGCTTGAACCGTGCCGCTGCGGCGCATTACCGCATCACCGGTTCGTGGGACAAACCGGAGATTCAACTGCTGTCGCGTGACCGCCCGAAAGCGCCGCCGTCGCCGTCCTTGCGTGCCGTGCCGGCCGCCTCAGCCGTTGCGCCGGCCACTGCGCGCAGCGTCCCGGACAATTCAAAAAAATCTTTTCGAAACAAGATCATTCCAGCGCCGTCAGCAACAAGCAGCCGGCCGCTTTAATCTGCCGTTCTTCGCCCCCATCTGAATCCCATGCCTCTATCCGATACCCCCAACGCTCTGGCGCTGGCGAGCGATCGCCTGCTGCTCCCCGGTGGCCTCGCCACCCAAGACCTTGAACGCCTGTTCGGCCAGCTGGCCGGCCCCGGCATCGACGAGGCCGATCTCTACTTCCAGCACAGCCGCTCGGAGTCCTGGTTCCTTGAAGACGGCATCGTCAAGGACGGCAGCCATGCCATCGAGCAAGGGGTCGGCGTGCGGGCGGTGGCCGGTGAAAAAACCGGCTTTGCCTATTCCGATGACATCGTGCTGGCGCAGTTGCAGGACGCCGCCCGCGCCGCGCGCGCCATTGCCCGCAGCGGTCAGGGCGCGGGCAAGCCGCTGGCGATGCGCAGCCAGCGTGCCCTGTATCCGGCCATCGACCCGGTCGAGAGCCTGGACAACGACGACAAGATTCGCGTGCTGCGCGAGGTCGACGCCCACGCCCGCGCGCGTGATCCGCGCGTCAAGCAAGTCATCGTCAGCCTGGCGGCGACGGTGGATACCGTGCTGGTCGCTGGCGTGGATGGCACCCTGGCGGCGGATGTGCGGCCCTTGGTGCGCTTGTCAGTGCAGGTGATCGCCGAGTCCAACGGACGGCGCGAGAGCGGCAACGGTGGCGGCGGTGGCCGTTACGGTTATCGCGCCCTGCTGGAAAACGGCAATGCCCTGCGCTGGGCCGACGAAGCCGTGCGCCAGGCGCTGGTCAATCTGGAAGCCATCGATGCGCCCGCCGGCACCATGCCGGTGGTGCTCGGCCCCGGCTGGCTCGGCGTGCTGTTGCACGAAGCGGTTGGCCACGGCCTTGAGGGCGACTTCAACCGCAAGGGCAGTTCCGCCTTCGCTGGCCGGCTTGGCCAGCGGGTGGCTGCGCCCGGCGTCACCGTGATCGACGACGGCACTCTTGCCGGGCGTCGCGGCTCGCTCAGTGTCGATGACGAAGGCACCCCGACCGAGTGCACCACGCTGATCGAGGATGGCGTGCTGGTCGGCTACATGCAGGACCGCATGAACGCCCGTCTGATGGGCATGGCGCCGACCGGCAACGGCCGCCGCGAATCGTTCAGCACGCTGCCGATGCCGCGCATGACCAACACCTACATGCTGGGCGGCCAGCACGCGCCGGAGGAGATCATCCGCTCGGTCAAGAAGGGCCTCTACGCGCCCAACTTCGGCGGTGGTCAGGTCGACATTACCAACGGCAAGTTCGTGTTCTCCGCCAGTGAGGCCTACCTGATCGAGGACGGACGCATCACCCGGCCGGTCAAGGGCGCCACCTTGATCGGTTCCGGCCCCGAAGCGATGCAGCGGGTGTCGATGATCGGCAACGACATGCGGCTCGACGAAGGTGTCGGCGTCTGCGGCAAGGAAGGCCAGAGCGTCCCCGTCGGCGTCGGCCAACCCACCCTCAAGATCGATGCCATGACCGTCGGCGGCACCGCCGCCTGAGGCCGACGCGGCTGCGTCGCAAAAAGGCTGCTGTGATCAGACACAGTACGGGCCGTTCCCGCGGCAGGGGCGAATGGCCCCGGCGCCAGCCAATGCGTAAGCGGTTTCGTAGGGTGGATAAGCGAAGCGCATCCACCGTGACCCCGTGCGGCGTGCCAGCCGGTTTATCTGTCCCGCATTGCGTCCAAGGCAGGACCATTCAAACCGGACTCCGTTTTGGCCTCTGGGCTTGCTGCGGTCTGCGGGCATGGAGGCAAATTCACAGTGCGAAGTCTCTGATCAGGGACGTGCCGCAAGTATGCAAAGACCCGGGGAAAGCGATGCAAGCTTGAGCGCCATTTCAAGCAGGGTGCAGGGTTGCTGCATCGTCATCGCCGATCGGTACGCTGCGGCATGCGGCGGTCAATCACTCTCGACTTCCAGCTCGCTCAGCATCTTCAACAGCCGGAACAGTTCGCGGCAGGCCTTGGGCGGCTTGTTCGGCTGTTCGCGTTCGAGGCGGCCCTGGCGTATCAGCGAGCGCAAGTGCTGGCGGTCGATGCCGGGATGCTTGCCCAGCAGATCGGTCAGGGCGGCGTCGCCGTCCTCGCCCAGCAGGCGTTCGCGTTGGGCTTCGAGCCGGTGCAGCGCGGCGGTCTGCTGGTGTTGCAGCTCGCGGTTCTCGCCCAGCTCGGCGCGGGCGGTGTCGAATGCTTCCTCGCCGTGGCGGCGCATCAGTTTGGCGAGGTAGGCCAGTTGGCGCTTGCGCGCCACGTGAGCGGTGATGCGGCGCACGTTGGCGACTTCGGTCAGAACGTCGTCCGGCAAGGCCAGCCGGGCCAGCTTCGAGGGCGGCAGGTCGACGAGTTGGCCAGCCAGTTCCAGCACTTCCAGCGCCTCGCGGCGTTGCTGGGTGCGGCTGGGGCCGTATTCGCGGTCGTCGAGTTCGGTCTGGTTGCGGCTGCGGCTGGGGCTCACGGCGGGTTCCGGTTTGAAGCGCGGACAAGGGCGACAAGTGTCGCACGGCCGGCGGCGCGAGCCAAAAACCCGTGACGACTGGCGGCACAAGAATTGCATTTTGTCGCGGCGCCCCCATCTTGCGGTCGACACGACGCCGGTCGTGGCCCGCCTCCCGTCTTCCCAGGAACCGCCCCGTGAGTGTGATTGCAGCGCAACCGTCCCCCGTTGAACAGGAAATTGCCGAGCTCAGTGAGCTGGCACACGACGTCTTGCGGCGGGCCCGTGCGGCCGGTGCCAGCCAGGCTGAAGTCGCGGCCAGCATCGACAACGGGCTCAGTGTCAACGTGCGGTTGGGCGAGGTGGAGACGGTGGAACACAACCGCGACCGCGGTTTTGGTCTGACCGTGTATTTCGGCCAGCGCAAAGGCTCGGCCAGCACCGCCGACCTCAAACCCGAATCGATCGAGGCGACCTTGCAGCAGGCCTGCGCGATCGCCCGTTACACCGAGCCCGATCCGGCTGCTGGTTTGGCCGATGCGGCGCTGATGGCAACGGAATTTCCGGAGCTGGATCTGTGGCATCCGTGGGCGCTCGACGTGCCGGCGGCAATCGAGCTCGGCCAGCGTATCGAAGCCGCCGGGCGCGGCCTGGCGGGCATTGACAATTCCGAAGGCGCCAGCGTGCAGACCGGCCAGGGTGTCGCGGTGTACGCCAACTCGCACGGCTTTCTGGGCGCTTCGTGTGGTAGCCGCCATTCGCTGTCGGTGGCGCTGATCGCGCGTGATGCCAACGGCATGCAGCGCGATTACTGGTGGGACAGCGTGCGCGACGCCGACCGCTTCATGCCGGCCGAGCAATTGGGTCGCCGTGCCGCCGAACGCACCTTGGCGCGGCTCGGCGCGCGCAGCCTGACGACGCGGCAATGCCCGGTACTGTTTGCGCCGGAAGTGGCGCGCGGATTGATCGGGCACTTGCTGTCGGCGGTCAGTGGCGGCGCCTTGTATCGCAATGCCAGCTTTCTGGTTGGCAAGCAGGGTGAGCGCATCTTGCCGGAGTGGTTCAACATCATCGAGCGGCCGCGCGTGCCGCGCGGTCTGGGTTCGGCCAGCTTCGATGCCGAGGGCGTGGCCACCCGCGATGCGGCGCTGATCGAGCAGGGTGTGCTGGCGCGCTACATTCTCGGCAGTTACTCGGCGCGCAAGCTCGGGCTTGCCACCACCGCCAATGCCGGTGGCGTGCACAATCTGATCGTCGGCCATGGCGAGGCGGATTTCGATGCCATGCTGCAACAGCTGGGCACGGGCCTGCTGGTCACCGACGTGATGGGGCAGGGCGTCAATATCATCACCGGCGATTATTCGCGTGGTGCTGCGGGCTTCTGGGTCGAGCAGGGCGCTATCGCCTATCCGGTCGAGGAAATCACCATTGCCGGCAATCTCCGGGACATGTTCGCCGGTATCCGGGCGGTGGGTGCCGATGTCGATCACCGCTCGCACGTCCTGACCGGCTCGATCCTGCTTGACCGGATGATGATCGCCGGCGAGTAATCGCGTCACGGTCAACGCGGCGCGGAAGCGGTGCGTTGAACAGGCTCATGCGTCGGAGGGTTTCGCCATGAGCAGGTTCGATAGCCGCGCGACGGCGGCGGTCAATCGCTTCGGTCTGGGCGCCAGGGCCGGTGAGCTTGCCGGCGTGGGTGATCCGGTCGCGTGCTTGTTGCGGCAGATTGCGGCCGGCGCACCGGTGGGCGACGCGTTCGCCGACTTGTCCGACAGCGTCGAGTACCTGCGCCGCGTGGTGTATCGGCGTCAGCGGATGCGGCTACGGCAGGCGGATCGTCGCGCGCCGACGACGCGTGCGAAAAACGCGGCCGAGACAATGGCAACGATGGCGCTGCCGTCCGAGTTGCGGGCGGCCCGCAAGGCCATGCGGGCCGCGCTGCAAAATGAGGTCGCCGCACGTTTTCGCGTGGCCACCCGTACCGCGACGCCGTTCAGTGAGCGGCTGGTGCATTTCTGGTCCAACCATTTCGCGGTGTCGCTGGACAAGGGCGCGGCACGCCCGTTTGCCCTGCCGATGGAACGCGAAGCGATCCGGCCACACATCACCGGCCGCTTCATCGAGCTGTTGCTGGCGGTGGAAACGCACCCGGCGATGCTGTTTTATCTCGACAACGCGCAATCGATCGGCCCCGAGTCGCGGCTGGGCGCACGCGTCGCGCGGCGGCTGGCGCGCAAGGGTGATGCCGCCAAGGGCAAGGCGGGCGGCCTCAACGAAAACCTTGGCCGTGAAATCATGGAACTGCACACGCTGGGCGTCGACGGTGGCTACACCCAGGCCGACGTCACGGAACTGGCGCGCGCGATTACCGGCTGGGGCGTGCCGGGGCGGCGCGAGTTTTCGGCCCATGGCAGCGACGCGGCGCCGCAGTCGGCCTTTGTGTTTCGCGCCGCCGCGCACCAGCCGGGGACACGCGTGGTGCTGGGCAAGCGGTATGCCGCTGGCGGTGTCGAACAAGGGCGCGCGATACTCGCCGATCTGGCACGCCATCCGGCCACCGCCCGCCATCTTGCCACCCAGCTGGCGCGGCATTTCGTGGCCGATGATCCGCCCGCCGCGCTGGTGGCGCGGATGGCGCAGGCTTACCTTGATCACGATACCCGACTCGATGCGGTGTATCGCTGCCTGATTGCCAGCCCGGAGGCGTGGGCCACCACAGCGCGCAAGTTCAAGACACCGCAGGATTTCCTGCTCTCCGCGCTGCGTGCCGGTGCCATCGACAGTGGCCGCAAAGTGCAGCCATTGCTGGCGCTGCTGGCGCGGATGGGCGAACCCTTGCTGACCCCGCGCTCGCCCGCCGGCTTTGCCGATGTCGCCGCCGACTGGCTGGATGGCA
>DASSXP010000377.1:0-4098 GCA_035703755.1 Rhodanobacteraceae bacterium
GGCGAGGAACTGCGCCACCACCGGCGGCATGCTCACCATTTCGCGCGCGCCCACGCGCTCCTGGCGCAGCCAGCCGGCGGCGCGGAAGCGCTCGTGGATGGCGCCCGCGCGATCGGCCAGCGAGGCGCCGGGCGCGTCGCCCTCCTCGTTCTCCCATGGGTCGTCGGCGAGCAGGTAACGCTCGATGGCGCCGGTGATCTCGCGGCGCTGAAACCCGACCGACGGCGGCAGCGGCGCATCCGGCCCGAAGTAGTCGTCGAACAGCCGGCACAGCAGCACCCAGTAGCGCTCGCGATTGCCGCTGGCCAGCGGCGCGAACACGCCGGCCGGCAGCACGGCGAACAGCGGCGGCGTGGTACTGGGCAACGCGGGGTCTCGCCTGCTCAACTTTTGAGGTAGGTGTAGCCGGTGAGGCCTGCCTCGAGTGCCGTCTGCAACGGTTCGGCGGCCGCGCCCGTGATGCCGGCGGCAGCGAGCTTGTCGGCGTAGCTGACACGCAGACCGTCGAGGTCGTAGCCGACGTAGTCCAGCATCAGGTCGGCGGTATCACCACGGCGGATGTGGTCGAAACGGAAGCCCGTGCCATCGCTGCGCACGTTGACGGCGTCGGTGTCGCCAAACAGGTTGTGGATGTCACCCAGCGTCTCCTGATACGCGCCGACCAGAAAAATGCCGAGCAGGTAGTTTTCGCCTTCACGCAAGGCGTGCAGGGGCAGGCTGACGTCGATGCCTTCGGCGTCGACGTACTGGTCGATGCGGCCGTCCGAGTCACAGGTCATGTCGACCACCACGCCGCGCCGGGTCGGTGCCTCGTCCAGTCGCGCGATGGGCGTAATCGGGAAGATCTGGTCGATCGCCCACACGTCGGGGATCGACTCGAACACCGAGAAATTGCCGAAGTATTTGTCGACCAGCTTCTCGTCCAGCTGGTCGAGCGCCTGCCGGTGCGCGCGCTCCGCCGGGTTCAGGCGTTGGCGGACCGCATTGGCAATGGCGTAGTAGAAATCGTCCAGCCGCGCGCGGTCGCTGAGGCCGAGCTGTCCGAGCGCGAACAAGGTTTGGCCTTCGGCGTGGTGGTGCTGCGCTTCGTGGAACAACTCCAGCGGCGGGCGCTGACCAAGGGCCTGATGCACGGCACGCAGATGGCGCAGCACCGGCGGCTCGTCCGCGCGCACGCGTGGGATGCGCCCCACCGGCACCGGTTCCACCTCGGCCACGTTGAGCACCAGCACGGCGTGGTGCGCGGTCATTGCGCGGCCGGCTTCGGTAACGATGCGCGGTGGCGTCAGGCCGTGTGCGGCACAGGCTTCGGCCAGTGGCGCCACGATGCCGTTGGCGTACTGATCGAGCGAGTAGTTGATCGAGTTGTAGCTGCGTGAGCGGGTGCCCTCGTAGTCGATGCCGAGGCCGCCGCCGCTGTCGACAATGCGAATCGGCGCGCCGTGCTGGTGCAGCTCGATGAAATAGCGCACCGCCTCGCGCATGCCGGCGGCGATGTCGTGCACGTTGGAAATCTGCGAACCCATGTGGAAGTGCAGCAACTGCAAGCAGTGGGTCAGCCCGGCGGCGGCAAGCCGCTCCAGGAGCGCCAGCAACTGCCGTGGCGAGAGCCCGAACTTGCCCTTGTCGCCGCCGGTGTTCTGCCATTTGCCGGCGCCGATCGAGGCCAGCCGCACGCGCACGCCAAGCAGCGGATCGACTCCGAGCGCGGCGGCTTCCTCGATCACGTAGTCGAGTTCGACCGGTTTTTCGATCACCAGGTGCACCTTGAGCCCCATGCGCAGGCCGATCAGCGCCAGGCGCACGTATTCACGGTCCTTGTAGCCGTTGCAGACCACCAGCGAACCCGGCGCGGCGAGGCCGAGCACCGCCATCAACTCCGGCTTGGAGCCGGCTTCGAGGCCGAAGTCGGTGCCGGCCGGCGCCCGACCCTCGGCCTGGCCAGCCGCCGCCAGCGCGCCGGCGACGCCGCGTTGCTGGTTGACCTTGATCGGATACACCGCGGTGTATCCGCCGGCATAGGCATGCGTCTGCATCGCCCGCGCGAACGCGTCCTGCACCCGCGTCAGGCGATCGGCGAGGATCTCCGGAAAGCGCACCAGCAGTGGCAGCCGCAAGCCCTCGGCGCAGGCTGCACGCACCACCGCGGGCAGGCTGAAGCGGCCGCCGTCGGCGCCTTGCGGGCGCACCTCGATGCCGCCGTCGGGGCCGACGTCGAAATAGCCGCCACTCCAGTTGGTGATCGACCAGGTGGCGCGGGCGCGCTCGGTATTCCAGCTGCTCATGGCGGTTCCGGGACAGGCAAAAGCGCCACTTTAGCGCCTCTGTGCGCCGGCGCCCATGCCGACCGCGCTCCGCTACAATGGCGGGTTCGCGGGAACGCACAGCAAGGAACCCCCATGTCGCAGCAAAACTGGTTCACCGAAGCACACCAGGCTTCGGGTTCTTCCATCGGCTTCCGCGTCGAGGCGCAGCTGCACACGGAGCAAACACCGTTCCAGACCATCGACATCTACCAGACCACCGACTGGGGCAAGCTGATGGTGATCGACGGCTGCGTGATGCTGACCAGTCGCGACAATTTCCTCTACCACGAGATGATGACCCACCCGGCGCTGTTCACCCACGCCCGCGCCAAGCGCGTGGTGATCATCGGCGGCGGCGATTGCGGCACCTTGCGTGAAGTGCTGAAGCACGAGGAAGTGGAGCACGCGACCCAGGTCGACATCGACGAGCGCGTGACCCGGCTGGCTGAAGAGTATTTTCCGGAACTGTGCGAATCCAACGGCGACCCGCGCGCCGAGCTGCTGTTCGCCGACGGTATCAAGTACATGGCCGAATGCGAGCCGGACAGCGTCGATCTGGTGATCGTCGATTCCACCGATCCGGTGGGCCCGGCCGAAGGCCTGTTCAATGCCGCGTTCTATTCCAGCTGCCACAAGGCGTTGCGCCACGGTGGCATTCTGGTGCAGCAATCCGAATCGCCCCTGCTGCACCTCGATCTGATCCGCTCGATGCGCGGCGCGATGCGCAGCGCCAGCTTCAACGCCACCCGCACCCTGACCTTCCCGCAGCCGTGCTATCCATCCGGCTGGTGGAGCTGCACCATGGCGCGCAAGGGCGGCGATTTGAGTGGCTTCCGCGAGCGCGGCGCCGCCACCAAGAACTTCGCCACCCGCTACTACACCGCCGAAATCCATCGTGGCGCGCTGTCGCTGCCGGGTTTCATGCTGGAAACGATGGCCGACTGATGCGGCACCAGTTCCGTTCATTGTCAAAGCCGCCGCGGCGCGGCCGTCTTGGCACGGTTGGCCGCAACGTGCTCGGCTGGCTGGCAATGACCCTGTTCGGCGCGCTGTCGACGCACGCGGCCGAGCCGCCGCGCGCACAGTCGGCCGCGCTGACCAGCTATCAGCGTGACCTCGTCAGCATCCTGGTGCTGCGCGACGACGCGACCCACCTGCTCGGCGCCGCCTTGCTGGCGCGGACCCTGGATCAGCAGCCGCCGGGGCTCGACAGCGCCAGCTTGCTGGCGCGCGCGGACAAGGCGCCCGACCACGGCCTGTTGCCGACCTGGATCGAGCTCAGCCAATGCGAGGCACCGGCGGACTGCCCGAATCCGACTGCGCTCGCAGCGTTGCAGGCGGCGGACCCGGACAACGCCGCTGTATGGCTGCTCGGACTCGGCCGCGCCGCGCGCCAGCACGATGCCGCCGGCGAACAGGCGATGCTGGCGAAAGCCGCCGCCGCCAGTCGCTACGACGACTACGCTGGCGCAACCCTGAAGACACTGGTGGCGGCGGCCACCGCCTTGCCGGTGCCCAAGGACGTGCTGGCCGCCTACGCGGGCAAGACCGCTGCCGGCCCGGCCTCGGCGCAGGCCTTTCTGGCCTTCGGCTCGGTTGGTCTGCACCCGCGTCCCGGCCTGCTGCCGCTGGCGGCCTTGTGCGCGCCCGACCACGACGCGGCGGCGACGCTGCGCGCCGATTGCCTGCAACTGTCCACCCGCTTGATTTGGGGCAGCAGCCCGCAGGCGCGTGCCGCCGGCCTGCATCTGCGTGAAACCTTGAGCGAAGATGCGGCCACACGCCGCGATGC
>DASSXP010000060.1:0-28457 GCA_035703755.1 Rhodanobacteraceae bacterium
TGGCGCAAGTCCAGCGTGACCAAGTCCATCGATACACGGCCAACAATGCGTGCCGCCTGACCGTTGATCCGCACCGGCGTGCCGGCGGCGGCGCTGCGCGGGTAGCCGTCGCCGTAACCGATCGCAGCGACACCGAGGCGCATGTCTTCCGGCGCTTCCCAGGTCGCTGCGTAGCCGACCCGCTCTGCGCGCTTGAGGTCATTGATGGCGATCAGCCGAGTGGTCAACCGCATGGCAGGCCGAAAGCCCAGCTCGGCGCCGCTCTTGCCCTCGATGGCGGACAAACCGTACAACACGCCGCCGGCGCGGACCCAATCACCACGCGCCGCCGGCCAGCCCAGCAGCGCGGCGGAATTGCTGAGGCTGCGCGGCCCCGGCAAGCCCGCGGCAGCACGCTGGAAAGTATCGATCTGCCGCGCGGTCAGGCGGTTGTCGAACTCATCCGAAGCGGCAAAATGCGTCATCAGCACGATGTCGTCGGCCACCGCCGGCATGGCGCTCAGTCGCGCATGGACCGCGGCTGCCTGGGCCGCCGGGAAACCCAATCGGTGCATGCCGGTATCCACTTTCATCCACACCCGGATCGGTGCGCCGGCAGTGGCTTCAAGCCAGCCGAGTTGGCTGTGGTGATGGATCACCGCATCGAGGTCGAGCCGCCGCAATTCAGCCAGATCGGCCGCGCTGTCGGGGCCGGACAGCACCACGATGCGCTGGCGATGACCGGCCGCGCGCAGGCGCAGACCATCGGCGATGGCAGCCACACCAAAGGCATCGGCGTCAGCCAGCGCGCGCGCCACCCGCTCCAGGCCGTGGCCGTAGCCATCGGCCTTGACCACCGCCATCACCTTCGCCGGCGCGGCCAGCGCGCGCACCCGCGCCAGATTCGCCCGCAAGGCACCCAGATGGATGGTGGCGGTGGCAAGACGGCTCATTGCCGCGCGGAGGGCCGGGATTGGTAATTGGCGACTGGAATCAGCGAACTGCACACGCGCCCTTCCCCGCATGCGCCATCGGCACCGTTGCTGCGCAGGGCACGCCTTGTTTCACCGCGCCCCGAATCTCGAACCCCGGTTCCACTCATTCAAATGCTCCCGCGTAGCTCTCCGGCGCCCAGTTCTCGAAACGCGTGAACTCGCCGCGAAAAGCCAGCCGCACGGTGCCGGTGGGGCCATTGCGCTGCTTGCCGATGATGACTTCGGCGGTGCCCTTGTCGGCCGATTCCTTGTTGTAGTACTCGTCGCGGTAGATGAACATGATGACGTCGGCGTCTTGCTCGATGGCGCCCGATTCGCGCAAGTCGCTCATCATCGGCCGCTTGTCGGTGCGCTGTTCCAGCGAGCGGTTCAACTGCGACAGGGCGATCACCGGCACTTCCAGTTCCTTTGCCAGCGCTTTCAGACCGCGCGAGATTTCGGAGATTTCCGTCGCGCGGTTTTCGCGGCTGCCCGGCACCTGCATCAACTGCAGATAGTCGATCACGATCAGGCCGAGGCCGCCGTGCTCCCGGTGCAGACGGCGTGCGCGCGAACGCAGCTCCACCGGCGACAGCGCCGGCGTGTCGTCGATGAACAGTTTGGACCCGCTCAGCAGGGTCACCGCCTGGGTGACCCGCGGCCAGTCCGGCTCGGCCAGATCGCCGGTACGCAACTGCTGCTGGTTGATCCGCCCCAGCGACGACACCAGACGGAACGACAGCTGCGGCGCCGACATTTCCATCGAGAAAATCGCCACCACCTTCTTGGCCTTGATCGCGGCGGCTTCGGCGATGTTGACGGCGAGCGCGGTCTTGCCCATCGACGGCCGGCCAGCCAGGATGATGAGGTCCGAGGGTTGCAAGCCCGCGGTCTTGTCGTCGAGGTCGGAGAAGCCGGTGGCCAGACCGGTGATCTGACCCTTGTTCTCGAAGCGCTCGTAGAGGATGCGCATCGCCTCGCTGGTGGCCTTGCGCATGTCGACAAAGCCCTTGCGGCCACGCGCGCCGGCTTCGGCGATCTGGAACACGCGCTGTTCGGCGTCTTCGAGAATCTCCTGGGTGCTGCGCCCTTCGGTGCGGTAGCCGTTGCCGATGATCTCGGTGCCGGCGTCGATCAATTGGCGCAACACCGAGCGGTCGCGCACGATCTCTGCGTACGCCGCGATGTTGGCCGCACTGGGTGTGGCGTTCGCCATTTCCACCAGCGTGGCAAGGCCGCCGATGTCCTGGGCGACGCCGTTGGTCTGGAACCACTCGCCCAGCGTCACCGCGTCGCAGGGCTGATTCTTCGCCGAGAGTTCCGCGATGGCGCGGAAGATCAGGCGGTTGTCATGGCGGTAGAAATCTTCCTCCGTGACCCGGTCGGAAACCTTGTCCCAGGCTTCCGGTGTCAGCATCAGGCCGCCGAGGACCGCGTGTTCGGCCTCCAGCGAGTGCGGCGGAACCCGCAGCTGATCGACATTGTCGGGGCGGTCGGTATGGGCGAGCGCTGGCACCTTGGGGGATCCTCCGAATGCAGAAAATTGTCAGAAACCCGGGCGAAGGGAGCGAGCCGGCCTTGCAGGGAAGGCCGCGCATCATTGATAGCCGGACGGTATCGCAAATCTTGCGACGCCCGCGCCCGGGTGTCGATAGGATTTCCTGTGGACAACTTGTGGGAAGGCTGTGCCACGGCGTGTACAAGCCAAAACGACAACGGGCGCCCTGCGGCGCCCGTTGTCGTTTCCGGTTGACGCGAAGTCAGCCCTGATGGGCGCCGACCACCACCACCTTGACGGCGGTATGCACATCGGCGTGCAGCGCCAACTGCACTTCGTACTCACCCACCGCACGCAGCGGGCCGTCGGCCAGGATCACTTCGCTCTTGTTGAGCTTCAAACCCTGGGCACTGAAGGCCTCGGCGATGTCGCGCGGGCCGACCGAACCGAACAGCTTGCCTTCGGCACTGGCGTTGGCGCTGATCGTCACCGACGCCTCAGCGAACTCGGCCAGGCGCTGGTTGGCGCCGGCAAGGTTCTGGCTGGCACGGGCTTCGTATTCGGCGCGGCGCGCCTCGAACTCGGCCAGGTTGGCCGGGGTGGCGCGGGTCGCCTTGCCCTGCGGGACGAGGTAGTTGCGGCCGTAGCCCGGCTTGACCTTGACCTTGTCACCCAGGTGGCCGAGGCCACGCACGTTTTCAAGCAGAATCAGATCCATCGTGGTTTACCTTGCATTCGTTAGCGCCGGCAGGCCGACGCAGCTTGCGTTGTCCGAATGACGCCCGCTCGACGCGGGCGCGTACGGGGTCATTGCCTCAAGCGAAATGGTTGTCGCTGTACGGCATCAGGGCGAGGAAGCGCGCGCGCTTGACCGCGGTCGCCAGCTGGCGCTGGTAACGCGCCTTGGTGCCGGTGATACGGCTCGGCACGATCTTGCCGGTTTCGGTAACGTACTGCTTCAGGGTGTTGAGATCCTTGTAGTCGATCTCGGTCACGCCCTCGGCGGTGAAACGGCAATACTTCCTGCGGCGGAAAAATTTGGACATGGTGAGCTCCCGTGATCAGTCGTCGTTGTCGTCGGTGGCATCGTCGCCGCTGTTGTCAGCGCGCTCGTTGCCGTTGCCGTTGCCGTTGTCGTCATCGCGACGACGCGGCGGACGGGCATCTTCCTTTTCCTTGGCCTTGACGATGGCCGACACTTCGGTGTCCGGGCCGTCACGCTTGATCACCAAGTGGCGCAGCACGGCATCGTTGAAACGGAAACCGGACACCAGCTCGTCGACGACGGACTGGTTGCATTCGATGTTCATCAGCACGTAATGGGC
Source organism: Rhodanobacteraceae bacterium (assembly GCA_035703755.1). Lineage (GTDB taxonomy): Bacteria > Pseudomonadota > Gammaproteobacteria > Xanthomonadales > Rhodanobacteraceae > DASSBG01. The sequence goes on from DASSXP010000060.1 coordinate 3,777, forward strand.
CTTGGCCAGGTGCTGGATGGGGTAGGCGAGCTGGCGACGGCCCCAGTCTTCGAGGCGGTGGACGCTGCCGTTATCGGCCGCGATCAAGGCCTTGTAGCGCTCGATCATGGCAGGCACTTGCTCGCTCTGGTCCGGGTGGACCAGAAACACGATTTCGTAATGACGCATGGTGTCTCCTTGTGGATGTCACCCTTGGGCACGGCGCCCAAGGCATGGCAGCCTCCCGCCGGAGGCGGTGAGGCAAGGTTCCGTTTTCCGCAAAAGCACGGAAGACAGAAGCGGAATTGTAGGACGAACAGATGCTTGCATGCAAGCTGCTGAAACTCGTCAGGTACCCACCAACGCAGCGGTCACGGATCGAAACCGTCACTGAAGACGGGGTCGATAACCACGGCGTTCACGTTCTCCCACAGCGCGCGGATATTTGCCTTGGCAAGATCCTGGCTCAAGGTCAGAAACACCGCCGCCACGCCGGTCTGGTTGTTGATCCACGGCGAGGTGCCGAATGCACCGGTGCTGGAAACCTGCACGGCCCGCCCTTGCGCGTCGACCACATCGCGCCATTCACCGTAGCCGTAGCCCGCGGTGAACGGGTCCACCGGGCCGATGATCGGCGCGCCATGGGTCTGATCCTGCTGCATGGCGGCAACCCCCGCGGCGGACAGGAAGGCCGCACCATTCCACTGCCCCTGCTGCACGACCATCTGCACCACCTTGGCATAGTCGGCCATGGTGGAGGCGACGCCACCGGCGATACGCGGATTGACGCCATCGCCACTGAAACGGGTGTCGGCCATGCCGAGCGGGCTGGTGAGCTCATTCTGGAACAGTGCGGCCCAATCCTGGCCGGTGGCGACTTCCGCCATGCGTCCCCCGATCTGCATGCCATTGCCCGTGTAGGCAAACGCCGTTCCCGGCGGATAGGCCAGCGGTGTCGCCAGAATCTGCTCCGCGCAGCTCGCCAAGGTGTAATTCTGATAATCGCCAAGACAGGGATCGTCGGTTTTCGTCAACCCCGACGTGTGGCTGAACAACTGTCCCAAGGTGATGGCCTGCTTGTCCACCGGCGCACCGGGGATGTACTGACCGACCGTGTCCGTCCAGTGCATCTGGCCTTGCTCGACCAGTCGCTCGATCGTCAAGGCCGACAGCCATTTGCTGGCCGACGCAACGGGAACGCGCGTGGCGGGCGTGAAGGTGCCGAAATAGCCTTGATAAATGACCGCGCCGTTGCGCAGCACGATCAACGATGCCCCGTACATGTCCGGCGTGGCCTGCACCATGCCGCTGATCTGCTGTGCAACCGGCGTGAAGTCGTAGACCACCGCCGCGTTGCAGGGCAAGGTGACAAAGAATCCCAATACCAACGGCAATCTGCGCATGGACGTTTCCCGCTCGGAAGCTGTCCATTGAACGCGCCAGCACACGCGCCGTTGACCCGTACCGGCACGGGCAACTTGCTGCAACCCACAAGCACCTCGGCCCCGCCTCAGCCGACGGTAAAACTCTCGCCGCAACCGCATTCGCCGGTGGCGTTGGGATTGTGGAACACGAAAGCGGCGTTGAGCCCCTGCCGCTGGAAATCGATCACGGTGCCATCGACCAGTGACAGGCTTTTTTCGTCAACGATCAGCGGCACGCCATCCACCTCCACGCTGCGGTCACCTTCGCCGTGCGTGGCGGCCAGCTCCACCACATAGCCGAAACCCGAACAGCCGGTGCGCTTGACGCCGAAACGGACGCCGGCCGCTTCCGGGTGGGCGTCGAGGAAATCCAGCATGCGCTGGCGGGCGGCGGCGGTGATCTGGATCATTGGGGCACAGATGGAGGATTGGGATTGGTCAAAGCATACAATGTCGCGCCTGAGCGGTGCCCTACTCCACGCCCGGCATGGACGCTATGATGGCCGTTTTCCCGGCCCGTTCGGGCCCGAAGCGGAGTCTTGATCGATGGCGGTGCTGAGTGTGAAGCAGGCGTTGGCTGGCGTTGCGGCCGGCAGCGCGGTGACGGTACAGGGCTGGGTGCGGACCCGGCGCGATTCCAAGGCCGGCTTGTCGTTTGTCAATTTGAGCGACGGCTCCTGCTTTGATCCGATCCAGGTGGTGGCGCCAGCCTCGCTGGCCAACTACGAGAGCGAAGTGAAACACCTGACCGCCGGCGCCGGCGTGATTGCCACCGGCACATTGGTGCCCTCGCAAGGCAAGGGTCAAGGCTACGAGATTCAGGCCACCACGGTCGAAGTGACCGGCTTCGTGGACGACCCGGAAACCTACCCGATCCAGCCCAAGCAGCACTCGATGGAGTTCCTGCGCGAGGTGGCCCACCTGCGCCCGCGCACCAACCTGTTCGGCGCGGTGACCCGCGTGCGCCACACCATGATGATGGCGATCCACCGCCACCTCACCGAGCAGGGCTTTTTCTGGGTCAATACACCGATCATCACCACCTCCGACGCCGAGGGCGCCGGCGACATGTTCCGGCTCTCCACGCTGGATCTCGCCAACCTGCCGCGCAGCGACGACGGCAAGATCGACTTCCGCAAGGATTTCTTCGGCCGCGAAGCCTTCCTCACCGTGTCGGGCCAGCTCAACGTCGAGGCCTACTGCCTCGCCATGAGCCGTGTCTACACCTTCGGGCCGACCTTCCGTGCCGAAAACTCCAACACGCCGCGCCACCTGGCCGAGTTCTGGATGATCGAGCCGGAAATCGCCTTCGCCGACCTCACCGCCGACGCCGACTGCGCCGAGGGTTTCCTCAAGGCCATCTTCAAGGCGGTGCTGGACGAGCGCAGCGACGACATGGCCTTCTTCGCCGAGCGTGTGGAACCCACCGCCATCACCCGACTGGAGAACTTCATCGCGCAGCCGTTCGCGCGCATCGACTACACCGAGGCAGTGGAGATCCTGCAAAAGTCCGGGCAGAACTTCGAATACCCGGTGGCCTGGGGCATCGACCTGCAAACCGAACACGAGCGCTATCTGGCCGAAAAACACGTCGGCCGCCCGGTGGTGGTGATGAATTATCCCGAGGCGATCAAGGCCTTCTACATGCGCCTCAACGATGACGAAAAGACCGTGGCCGCGATGGACGTGCTGGCGCCGGGCATCGGCGAGATCATCGGCGGCGCGCAGCGCGAGGAACGCCTGGACTACCTCGACCGCCGCATGCTGAAGTTCGGTCTCGACCCCGCCACCTACGCCTGGTACCGCGACCTGCGCCGCTACGGTACGGTGCCGCACGCCGGTTTCGGCCTCGGCTTCGAGCGTCTATTGGTCTACGTTTGCGGTCTGGCCAACATCCGCGACGCGATACCCTACCCGCGTGCCGCCGGCACGGCGGAGTTTTAAGCGATGGATGCCGAAACCGTCCGTATTGAATGGTGGCTGGTTGCCCACGGCGACCGTCTGACCTGGGCCCGGCTGAGCGAGCTCGACAACGGTCACGCGCATGTGCTGGCATCCGATGGCGTGGTTCGCCAGTTCGTCGACCTCGTGGAGGCCCACGCCGAATTGCTGGACGCCGATTACGTCGCCTTTGACGGCCTCGACGAAGAAGATGCCGACGCTCTTGGCTTCGACCTCGACAGCGTCGCACCGCCCTACGCGGACGACGATGACGAACTCCTGAAGCTGATGACACAGAAAATACCGGGAGCACCCTTCCGATGAACCTCGACCTCGCCGGCAAACACGCGCTGGTTTGCGGCGCTTCGCAAGGCATCGGTCGCGCCACTGCAATCGAGCTCGCCGCGCTCGGCGCTCGCGTGACCGTGATGGCGCGCCGCGCCGACGCACTGGCCAAACTGGCAGCCGAACTGCCCGTAGTGACCAGCGGTCCGCACGACGCACTGGTGGCCGATGCAGCCGACACCGGCGCACTGGAAGCGGCCGTACGCAAGCTCGTCGCCAACGCGCCCGTCGATATTCTCGTCAACAACTCCGGGGGGCCGCCGCCCGGGGCGGTCGCCGACGCGCCGCTGGCCGCGTTCGATGCCGCCTTGCGCGCGCACCTCTACGCCAACCATGTGCTTGCCGGGCTGGTCGTGCCGCATATGCGCGCGCGCGGCTGGGGCCGCATCGTCAATGTGATCTCGACCTCGGTGAAAGAGCCGATTCCCGGCATCGGCGTGTCCAACACCACGCGCGGTGCGGTGGCGAGCTGGTCCAAGACCTTGTCACGCGAGCTCGCCCCTGCTGGCATCACTGTCAACAACGTGCTGCCGGGCTCGACCGACACGCCGCGGATCGCCGAGATCGTCGCCGCCCGCGCCGCCAAGACTGGCCACAGCGAAGCGGACGTGCGCGCGGAGATGTTTGCCGAAGTCCCCGCCGGCCGCTTCGCCGCGCCAGCGGAAGTCGCCGCCGCGATCGCCTTCCTGTGCGCCCCCGCCGCCGCCTACATCACCGGCGTCAACCTGCCGGTCGATGGCGGCCGCATGCGCTCGATCTGATTTGACGGGGGTCGGAACCCGGGCTTCGGCGAGCAGGATGTGTGTGTGCCGATGCGGGCATACCGCCGTTCGGCAACACACACCATCCCGTCATTCCTGGCGCAACGGAGTCGTGGAACCCACGTACCGCCACGCCACGGGTCGTTACGCCGTCGCCAGCGACGGATACGCGCCCCGACGCGCCCCACCGCCAGCCCGCGCCAGGGTGGTGAGGCCATGCAGACGCGCAATCCGCTGCCACGCCAGCACCACCACGATCAACTGCGCCAACCCGAAGGCCAGCACGGTGCCGACGCCGCCGATGGCCGGGGTATGGATACGCCACATGCCGACCAGCAGCACCAGTGCGTAACCAAGCACACTGGTGCCGAGATACAGCCCCAGAGTCGCCAGCGGTCGGCTGAGCAGCATCTTGAAGCCGCGCCCGAAAGCCCGCGTGGCCGAACGCAAACCCGGATCGGCGGCCAACTGCGCGCGCGCCGACTCCATCGTTGCATGCGCCAGCACCAACACCAGCACGGCAATCCACAAGGCGATGTGATGATGGCTGTCGGCAACCGCCTGCAAGGTGGCGGCTTCGGCGCTCTTGTCGGCCCAACCGAACGCGGCCGCGGCGATGCCGATGGCGATGCCGAACGGCAGCAGCGACCACAGCATCAGCCGGAACAGGCGCCAGTAGTCGCCCAGACCACCGTGCATCAGCTCACCAAAACCCAGTCCGCGCTGGGCCCGCAGCGTGGCCACGATCATGGCGGTCAGGAACGGCGCCAGCAGCAAGGTCAGGAGCATCGCCAGCGCCGAGGCGCCCTGGATGCCGGCGGATTGTTTGCCGATGTGCATGAAGGCATCGAACATCGGCAGCATGTCAAATTGCTTCGCCCACGCCGCCGAATGCACCGAGTGGTCGAGCACACTGCCAAGCACGTTCTTGATCGGCAACACCGCCGCGCAGGTGGGCAGCAGCATCAACAGCACCCAGATCACGATCAGGCGCCACTGCACGCCACCGACGAGGGCGGCAAAGAAGGCGCCGATGCCGACGCGATTGTCATTGCGGGTCATAGCGTCACCAGGATGCTGTAGAGGGTGCCGATCAAAGCGGCAATATCGGCGCTCCAGCGGCGGGAGGCGGCGTTGTCTGCCTTCAGTGTGCGGCTGTCGTCGAGTTTGTTGACGTCGAGGAAGATCTGCTGCGTCGGGTCCAGTTCGGCCGATTCCAGCCGCGATGGCCGCTCGATCACAATGCGCTTCCACGCCGCGTCATCGTTCCACGTCATCGTTTCGCTGCTGCCGTCGGCGAAGGTGAGCCGGATCGTCTGCGGCACCGCAGCGCCCTTGCGACGCAGCTCGACCACGCTGCGCCAGGGATACGGGCCGGTGCCCGGCTTGGCGTCGGGATGCTTTTCCTTCCACGCCTTGCGGGTGTCGGCGATGGCCTTCTCGACCTTGGCCTCGGTGTGCTCGACGCGCTTGCCGTTGATGACTTCGGTGCCCGTCTCGGGCAGCACCTCGTCGCTTTCGATCGAGGTCACGCTGTCGTCGACCTTGTTGAGCCCCCACACCTGCTGCTGGAACACGCGCTTGACCGCCTCCGGCTTGCCGGAATACTCGGCCAGCGCGGCCTCGAAGTCGGCCGCGCTCGGATGGCGGAACTTCCAGCGCTCGTAGTAGCCCTTGAAGCCCTTTTCCAGCGCCTCCTTGCCGATCTGCGCTTCCAGATCGTGCATCGTCGAGGCAGTGCGCGAATACACCGAACCGTAACTCATGTTGGAGTAGCGATCCCAGGAATTGGCATCCAGCGTATCGGCCGGCTGGTCCACGGCCACCACGCCGCTGATGCGCTCGTAGACGAAGGGCTTGAGGTCGGCCTTGATGCCCAGCCAGCGCAGGAACGGCGTGGACAAATGGATCTGCTGCCCGCGCGCCCGCAGCATGCGCTGGTCCCAGTACTCGTTGAGGCCTTCATCCAGCCACGGTTCCTCGAACTCATTGGAACCCAGGATGCCCATGAAGTAGCCATGGCCGAATTCGTGGATGGTGACGAAGTCAATGGCGAACTGGCTGAGCCCTTGCGGATCAACCTTGCTCATGCCATCGGCGGTGAAGAAGGTCGGGTACTCCATGCCGCCGGCTTCACTGGCGTTGTAAGGCGGCACCACCGCGGTGATGGTGCGGTAGGGATACGGGCCCAGGGTGTCGGAGAACCAGGTCAGCGAATCGGTAGTGGCCTTCAGCACCGGCGCGGCACTGGCTTCGTACTCGGGCGGATAGATCACGCGCACCGCGACTTTGGGACTGCCCGGGTGGCTCCAACTGCCATCCAGCGTCTTGTAGCCGGGTGCCGCGACCCAGGCGAAGTCGATCACGTCGTCCTGCGTGAAGCGATAGGTGAGCTTGTCGCCATTGGCCACCGGCTCGCCTTGCTGCTCGCCGACGGCGCCAACGGTGTAGCCCTTGGGCACGGTCAGGCTGACGTCAAAGCTGCCGTAGTCGGCATAGAACTCGCTGTGAAAATGGAACTCGTGCACGTTCCAGCGCGGCGCGGTGGCACCGCGCTCGCCGGGGAGTTCCAGCACGCCGATCTTGGGGAACCACTGCGCCACCAGATGGAACTTGCCGAACCAGCCGGTGCGAATCACCACCCGCGGCAACTGACTGACGAACGCCATGTCGAGGGTCAGCGTGCCACCAGCCGGCACCGCTTGCGGCAGGTCGACCTCGACCACCGTGTGGTCGGTCTTGGGACCACCGTCGGGGTGCACGAAGCGCCACGTCGCGGCTTGGCCGTTCTGGCTCAGCTTGGTCAGATCGATATGGCCCCATTCGCCATCTTTCAGCGCGGCGTTGCCACGCGAGTGCCCGCTGCCGAAATCGACCGCGCGCTCGGTCATCAACGTGCTGCCGGGGCCTTCGAAGGCATTGAGATAGAGGTGCAGATAGATCTTGTCGACTGGGCGCGCGCTGCGGTTGCGCCAGGTCATCACCTGCTGGCCGTCGACCACGTGTTTGTCTGGGTCGAGGCTGGCCTTGATGGTGTAAGACACCACGCGGTCGGACAGGGTGGGTTGTGTCGCGGTGCGCGGCCCGCCCCAGGCATCGGCCGCACTGGGCACGCGGATATTGGCCGCATCGGCGGCAGCGAACGGGATCGGCGCCAGCGCCACGCTGGTGGCGACGGCGGGCTGGGGACTGGTGGCGGCGGCCACGGGAACATCCCGTGCCAGGCTGGCCAACGGCAACAGCAGCAACAGCAATCCCGCTGGCAGATGCGTGCGGATCGAATACGACATGAGGACCCCTCGAAGAATGGGATGGCAGCCGCGCACGCCTTGCCCCCGCGTAGCGCGCTGACTGGCACAGCGTGAAAACTTGTGCCGCCCGATGCAACGGCCAGAAGTCACGCCTGCCATTATGCAGGCGATCAGTAGACGTCGCGTCGATAGCGTCCGGCCAGCGTCAGGCGCTGCACGGCCTCATCACCCAAGGATTCCCGCAGCGCCCGGTCGACACCTTCGGCCATGCCATGCTGGCTGCCACACACGTAAATTGCCGCTCCGGCGGCAACCCAGCGTTGCAGTCGTTCGGCCTGTTCGTGCAAGCGCTGCTGCACATACACGCACTCGGGGGTGTCACGCGAGAACGCCAGGTCGACGTGGGTCAGATGGCCGGCGCCTTGCCAGGCGGCCAGCTCGTCCCGGTAGTAGTGGTCATGCGCGGCATGGCGCTCACCAAACAGCAACCAGTTGTCGCCCTGCCCCGCCGCCGCCCGCGCTTTCAGCAAGGCCCGCAATCCGGCGATGCCGGTGCCGTTGCCGATCAGGATCAGCGGCCCCGCCACGGCGGGCAAATGAAAATTGCGGTTGCGGCGTATCCGCAATGCAATCGTCGCGCCGACCTCGGCCCCGGCGGTCAACCAGCCGCTGCCGATGCCGAGCACGCCATCGGCACCACGCTGCTGGCGAACCAGGAGCTCCAGCCGCCCATCCGCCGGCAGCGAGGCAATCGAGTATTCGCGCTGCGGCAATGGCACAAGCCGGCTTGCCAGCATTGCGGCATCCAGTCCGCCAACGCTGTCCGGCGCGGGCAAATGGCTGCGCGCCAACACGGTCGCCAGCGGCTCGCTGCCCTGCCCTGTATCGACCGGGCTGGCGCCATCCAGCGCCGCCGCCTGCAACCACGCGACAACGGTGGTCGTGGCGTGTCGCGGGCCGATTTCGGCGATATCGCCCGCCTCCCACACCGCGTCGCCGGCGCGCTCGGGTACGAGGGCCAGATGGAAACAAGGGTTGCCGTGGCAATCGGGGTTCAACAGGCGCCGCTCCAGCAAATGCCACGGCTGGCAGGGCAGAGACTGCCACGCGGGCAGATCGCTGACGCCGCTCAGCACACTCAATTGCCACTGCCAGCGCCGCAGCGCCTCGGCGTCGCCGTTGTCGACCTCGATCGGGTCGAACCAGGCACGCGCGCCGCAGCCACGCAGCCACGCGTGCAGCGCGTGTCCAAAGGCGCAAAAATGCTGATAACCGCGGTCGCCCAGTGCCAACACGCCGAATTCAAGCGCGGACAACGCTGGCGTGCGCGTCATCACCTCGCTAACGAACGCCAGCGACGAATCGGGCGCGTCCCCTTCGCCGGTGGTGCTGGCGACCAGCAGCAGCCGTCGCGCCGATCGCAGCGCCGTGACATCCAGCGCGGACAAGTCCCGCACTTGCACGGTCAAACCCGCCGCGCCCAGCAGCGCCGCCGTTTGCGCGGCCAGTTGCTCGGCGTAGCCGGTCTGGCTGGCCGCCGCCACCACCCAATCCACCGCATCCAGCGGCTGGGTGCGCCCCGCCGCCATGGGGCCACGTCCACGGCGGCTGCAAACCAGCACCACCAACCACGCCGCCAGCGCCAGAATGGCCCAGACCACGCGGGCAGCCGGCACCGCCTCCACCCGCACGGCATCGGCATGCCATGCCAGCAGCACGCTGCCAAGCACGGCCAGCAGCGCCAGCAACGCCGCATTCACCAGCGCAGCGATCCGCGCCTCGCGCCCTTCGCTCACGGCGACAGCAGGTCCGCGAAGGCGGGTGACATGCGCTCGTCCAGGCGCTGGCCGTCATGTACGTAAATGTGCACCGCGAGGTGATGTCGCGTGGCGTAAGCCATGCCCGCATCGGGGCCCAGCACGCTGATCAGGGTGCCGATAGGGTCGGCCTCGATCGTACTTGGCGCCACCACGCTGACGGAGGCAATCTGGTACGGCACCGGCCAGCCCGTGCGCGGATCAATGTGATGCGAATAGACGACATCACCATCCATGAAAAAACGCCGGTAATCGCCCGAGGTGGCAATCGCCCGGTTGCGCAGTGCAAGCGAACGCGCGGGACCGGCATCACCCGCCGCGATACTCGGGCGCTCGATCGCCACCCGCCACGCGCCGCCATCCGGCTTGCTGCCGGCCGCACGCAGCTCTCCTCCAACTTCGATCAGGTAATCGTGGATGCCGAGCGTCGCCAGTGCGCGCGCCACTTGATCGACACCGAAACCCTTGGCAATCGAGGACAAATCCACCCGCACGCCACCTGGCTGAAAAGCGCGGCGCGTCGCCGGGTCGAGCCGAATCTGCCACCAGCCCACCCGCCGACGCGCCGCGTCGATGGCCGCCTGCGTCGGCGGCTGATGGGCATGTCGCTCGGGGCCAAACCCCCACAGATCAACCAGCGGTCCCACCGTGGGGTCGTAGGCGCCCGCCGATTCTTTTGCCAGCACCAACGCGCGTTGCAGCACCGTGAACAGGTCGGCCGGCAAGGTTTGCCAGCTCGCGGCCGGCGCGCGATTGAAGCGCGACAAGGCCGAATCGGGCTTGTAGGTGCTCATCGCGCCATCGACCCGGTCGAGCGCCGTCTGGATCGCCCGTTGCACCGATCCATCTGCCAGCACCACCGGCGCGCTGAACTTGACCGTCCAGCGCGTGCCCATGGTTTCGCCGTGCAGTGTCCGCAACGGCTGCGCCGATGCCGTGGCGCAGCCGAGCACGAACAGCAGGAGAACCGCCCAACGCGTTCGCATGGCGTCAATATGCCTTACTGCGGCAACACTTCCAGCGTGGCGACGTAGCCCAGACGCCGTTCGCTGGCGCGCGGACTGGACACCTTCGCGTCCTCGCTGCGTGCGCTCAGCCAATACATGCCGGCCACCGGCCAGGTGACCGCGAACACGCCATCGTCACCGGTGGTCGCCTTGATTTCGTTCTGGCTGTTGCGATAGCGCGTGCCGCCGGGGATCACCGACACCGCGATGCCCTTGGCCGGCTGACCGTCGAGCAGCAGCTTGAAGCGTGCTTCCTCTCCGCTGTACAAATCGTTCGGGTGCGTCACCGGCACCAATTCCAAACCGCGATTCGTCGGCTTCAAGGCGGTCGTGGTGGGCGAACCGACGGTGACGAACGACTCCAGCCGGCTGACCGACTCGGACACCTTGAGGTTCTTCGCATCCGCCGGCAATTTGGCCAGTTCGGCGGCGCTGCCGCGCCAACGCTTGCGCTGGCCGTTTTCCTCGTAGCTCGCAAACAGGCCATCGTTGACGATCGCCAGCTTGTAGCTGCCGTCTTTTTGCAGATGCACATCGAAGGTGCTGCGCCACTTGCCGGTGTGTGCGTTCTCGGGCTTGACGGTGGCGCCATCCGGGCCGGTGATGACGAGATTGTCCAGCGCCAGCGCGTGATGGTTGAAATAGAACAGGTCGTTGGAGACCGCCGCATCGACGGTAATCCAGTTGTCCTGCCCACCCGACAACACCGTTTGCGACGGCACCATGAAGAACTTGTGCGCTTGCGCTGCCAGCGGCAGGGTCACGGCCAGGGCCAGCGCAAACCATTTGAACGACGATTTCATGTCATGTCTCCGATCAGTGAATAGTGCGGCGCCGAGCGCCTCAAGGATTGATGTCGAGAGCAATGCGGCCAAGCTCGTGCTGACCCTGGGCCTCGACGTGCAGTGGAGCGCTCACCGGCCAGGTGAACGGCAGTTTCAGCACCTCGCGGCCACCCACCTCGCGCGCCGCTTCCACCACCAGGGTGTAGCTGCCCGCCTTGAGCTCACCCAACGGTGGCTGGCCCGATTGCAGACGCAACTGCTGTTGCCCGGCGGGGCGCGTGGCACCGGTCACGCCATCAACCGGCAACGCCAGCTCACGGCCGCCACGACGCCACCATTGCCGCAAGTCCTTCAGCCATTTGGCGCCATCTTCCTTGCGGTTGGCCTGGTCGTACCAGAGCGCCAGTTGCGCGGCGACCTCGTGTTGCTCGCCTTCGATCCACACCGCCACGTAGGGCCGGTGGTACTCGGCCACCTGGAGGCGCGGAATCTCCACCGTCAGGTTCATCTCCGCCGCCAGCGCCGACAACGCGGGAAACGCCAACAACACAATCGCCAGAAAAACGCGCATCAAGCACCTCGTCAATGGATGAACAACAACGCCAGCAGCAGCGGCAGCAACACGCCCAGCCCCAGCAGCGGCCAGGTGCTGCGACGATTGGCCGCGTGCAGCTTCAGCAAGATCAAGCCGGTGAGCGCGAACACCACGCAGGCCAGGGCAAACAGGTCGATGAACCAGCTCCACAAGGCGCCGGCATTGCGGCCCTTGTGCAAATCGTTGAGGTAGGCGATCCAGCCGCGATCGGTGCGCTCGTATTCGACCGCGCCGGTTTCACGGTCGATGCTGAGCCAGGCATCACCACCCGGGCGCGGCATCGACAGATACACCTCATCGGAGCTCCACTCCGCCGCGCGCGCTGGAATAGGCACCGCCAATGCCTGACCCAACCAGTCGCGCAGACTCTTCGGCAGCACATCCTTGCCCGCCGATGTCACGCTCAGTTGCGCACGCAGCGCCGCCGGCACGCTGGCCTCACGGTGCAGCACCGTCGGACTGGCTTCGATCGCACCGGCATGGTTCAAGGTAAAGCCGGTCAAGGCGAACAGCAGCAGGCCAGCCAGACTCAACGCCGCGCTGATCCAGTGCCAGCGATGCAGATGGCGCAGCCAATAGCCGCGGCGTGCCTGATCGCGTTGTAACGGCCTCGTCGCCGACATGTTGCCTGCCTACCCTGCACGGATGCGTTCAGTGGTGGCCTCGTCGCCACCACCCAAGCCGCGCAGTGTAGCGACAAATGAGAATCAATCGCAACACGAAATAACCACCTGAGCCCCGCCCGCGTCAACGCGTGAGACCGGATCAGGCGTCGTCGCCTCGCAGCCGGCGCACCACGGCTTCCAGCTCCGCTGCCGTGGCGCTCCGCCCCGAAACCGGCGCCGCGGCGACCACCTCGATGTGGGCACGCAGCCGGCGCGGCACGCGCATCCGCCCCAGGCGCGAATCGCGGCGGCTCCACATGCTGGCCCACATGCCCTTGAGCGCCATCGGCACCACCGGTACCGGCCGCCGTTCGAGCATCTTCTCGACGCCGGACTTGAACGGTGCGATCGCGCCGTCGCGGGTCAGCGCCCCCTCCGGGAACACGAACACCAGTTCGCCTTCGGCCAGCGCGGCGTCGATCTGCTCGAACGCGTGTTGCAGCAGCGCCGGATCTTCTCGCGCGCCGGCAATCGGGATTGCCTTGGCGGTGCGGAAGATCCAGCTCATCACCGGGATGTTGAAGATTTTGTGGTACATCACGAAGCGCGCCGGCCGCGGCACGCAGGCCGACAGGATCAACGCATCCATGTAGCTGACATGGTTGCACACCAGCAACGCCGCGCCCTCGTCCGGCACATGCTCTTCCACGCCCTGCACCCGCACCCGATACAGCAGCCGCACCAGCAGCCAGCTCAGGAAGCGCATCAGGAACTCGGGCACGATGGTGAAAATCCAGATCGCCACCAGCGTGTTGGCCACCGCCAGCGCCAGAAACAGCTCGGGGATCGTCCAGCCAAGGAAGCGCTGCACGGCGATGCCGATGACCGCCGCCAGCACGATGAACATCGCGTTCTGGATGTTCATGCCGGCGATCACCTGCGACAACTCCGAATGCTTGCTGCGGCTCTGGATCAGGGCGAACAGCGGCACCACGAAGAAGCCGGTGAAGACACCGACGCCGACCAGATCGAACATGATGCGCAGGCTGCCATCCGCGCGGGCGAACTCCCATACCGTCAGGCCCGCCGCCAGCGCCTGCCCCGGCCGGGCGAAATACAGGTCCAGCAAGAACGCGCTGATGCCGAAGGCGCCCATCGGCACCAGGCCGATTTCGACCCGGCGCCCGGACAGCTTCTCGCAGGAAATCGACCCCAACCCCGCGCCGACCGAAAACAGCGCCAGCGCGTAGATGTAGAGGCTCTGCGTGCCGCCGAGGTTGGTCATCGCGTAGACCGGCAATTGCGCCGTCAGGATGGTGCCGACAAACCAGAACCAGCTGACCCCGAGCACCGCATTGCGCACTGCCAGTTGTTTGCGCGTCAATTGCCAGATACGCCAGGACTCGCGAATGATGTTCCAGCCCACCTTGAGCCCCGGATCGCCGGCATCGACGGTCGGTATCCGCCGCGCCACGCTGTTGCCCGCCACCGCCAGCGCGATGACGGCGATACCCGCCACCCACGGCCCGCGCGCGCCGGCCAGCTCAAAGATCAGCCCGCCCGCGATCATGCCAAGCAGGATCGCCACCGAGGTGCCCATTTCCACCAGCCCGTTGCCGCCGGTCAGTTCTTCCGGTTTCAGCACCGACGGCAGGATCGAATACTTGACCGGCCCGAACAAGGTCGATTGCAGGCCGGTGCAGAACAGCGCCACCAGCAACACCGGCATGCTTTGCATCACGAAACCGACCGCCGCCAGCGACATGATCACGATCTCCATGGTGGTGGTGATCACGATCAGTTTCTGCTTTTCCAGCTTCTCGGCGATCTGCCCCGCGGTGGCCGAAAACAGGAAGTACGGCAGGATGAAAATCGCCGGCGCGAGGTTGGCGTACAGCCCCATCTCCGCGTTGGACACCGCCATGTACGCCAGCAAACCGATGATGGCCTGGCGGTACACGTTGTCGTTGAAGGCGCCCAGCGCCTGCACGAGGAAATACGGCAAAAAGCGGCGCTGCCGAAGCAGGCTGAACTGGCTGTGGCCGGACATGCAGTACCCCAATTGTGGACGCGCCAAGCATAGCCGATGCGCAGCGCGCGCCAACGATGCGCGGCATTACCCGAGGTCTTACCATGGGCGCATGAACGCCCTCGACTCTCCACCGCCCGCACCCCACGATAACGGCCACCCACACGACATCGCCTCCCTCCGCCGCAACCTCGACGCCATCCGGCAGCGCATCGACGCCGCCTGCCGGCGCGCGGACCGCGATCCGGCCAGTGTGCGTCTGTTGCCGGTCAGCAAAACCGTCGACGCCTCCATTCTTCGCCTCGCCTATCAGGCCGGCTGCCGCGAACTCGGCGAAAACAAGCCACAGGAAATGGCCCGCAAGGCCGCGGCCATGGCCGACCTGACCGACCTGCGCTGGTCGGTGATCGGCCACTTGCAAACCAACAAGGCCAAGCTGGTGGCCCGTTACGCCCACGAGTTTCAGGCGCTGGACAGCCTGCGCGTGGCCGAGGCGCTGGACCGGCGCCTGCAGATCGAAGGTCGCTCGCTGCCGGTGTTGGTGCAGGTCAACAGCTCCGGCGAAGCCAGCAAATTCGGCCTGCCGCCCACGGAAGTCGCTGCCTTCGTGCAGCAGCTGACGCCATTTCAGTCATTGCAAGTGCGCGGTCTGATGACCCTGGCGCTGTTCTCCAGCGATGCCGAGCATGTCCGCCCCTGCTTCGTGCGCATGCGCGAGCTGCGCGAGCGGCTGCGCCAAATGGCGCCGGCCGGCATGTGCTTCGAGGAACTGTCGATGGGCATGTCCGGCGACTTCGAGCTCGCCATCGCCGAAGGCGCCACCGTGGTGCGCGTCGGTCAGGCGATCTTCGGCCGCCGCGCCCTGCCCGACAGCCACTATTGGCCGACGGGAACCCGCCAAGCCTGATTCACGGTACCTCCAAGGCATTCGGGCGGCAGACACTTTCGAAGCGGAAAAGTGGCTGCGGTGAACGGTTTTTGCCGATCCGCCGTCCCATCGCGGGTTCATGGGCCAAGAAGCGGCGGAAACATGCACCGCGCAGACGCTTTTGCAGACCGGAAGATATCTACCGCCCGATCCCCTGAACGTCCTGCTGGCGCATCAAGGTGGACTTGCCGAACAGGCTCTCGACCAGATCGACCACCAGCCGCGCGGTCTTGTTGTGATCGTCAAAAGCCGGGTTGAGTTCGACGATATCGAGCGACGCCAGCAAGCCGGTGTCGGCAATCATTTCCATGCACAACTGCGCTTCGCGGTAGTTCGGGCCACCCGGCACCGTGGTACCGACGGCGGGCGCGATGCCCGGGTCGAGAAAATCCACGTCGAAACTGACATGCAGGTGGGTGTCCTCATCCATCGCTGCCAAGGCATCTTCCAGCGTGCGCTGCATGCCCACTTCGTCGATGTGGCGCATGTCGTAGATGTCGAGGCCCATCTCATGCACCAACTTCTTTTCGCCCTGATCGACCGAGCGGATGCCAATCTGGCGAAAGGTGTCGGAGCTCACGGCCGGCACCGCACCGCTCATCTCGACCAGCGCCTTGGGACCAAGGCCATGCAGGCAGGCCACCGGCATGCCGTGGATATTGCCGGATGGGGTGATGCCGGCGGTGTTGAAATCGGCGTGCGCGTCCAACCACAGTACGCGCAAGGTCTTGCCCTGCCGCCGACAATGCCGCGCCACCGCGGAAATCGAGCCCACCGCAAGGCAATGATCGCCACCCAGCATGATCGGCAAACGGCCCGCCTCCAAGGCGCTGCCTACCGCGTTGAATACCAACTGATTCCACTCGATCACCTGATCGAGGTGGCGATAGCCGTGTTCGGGAGGCAGCCACGGGTTGATCGGCCCACTCAGATTGCCCGCATCCAGCACATCCACCTCGCGCGCCGCGAGTGCCTGTGGCAAGCCGGCCACGCGCAACGCTTCCGGGCCCATGCTGGCGCCGCGATCGGCCGCGCCGATGTCGGTGGGTGCGCCGATCAAGGTGACTCGTTTGGAAGCTGCCATGCGAAACTCCGAAGTGGTTGCAAATAGCCCGCAAGCATAAGCGATCAAGCCTGCAGCCCCAAGTTTCCGCGTCGCATGACCGGTTTACGCGGTTTTAACTTTCTGGCGCCTATCGTGACCGCTCAACCACACGGAGCACGGCAGCATGAGCGGTATCCTCGATGGGCTGGTCAACGAATTGGGCAGCGACGGCATTTCCGCCATCGCCAGCAAGCTGGGCATGGATTCGTCGCAAACGCAGTCGGCGATTGCCGGTGCGCTGCCGATGATCATTGGCGCCATGGCGCACAACGCCTCGAACCCGAGCGGCGCCGATGCCCTGCACAACGCGGTCAACCAGCACGCGTCATCCGGCAGCATCCTTGAGCAAATCACCCAGTCGGTCGGTGCCAGTGCCGATGGTGACGCGATCCTCGGTCACATCTTCGGCAACCGTCAGCAAGCCGCCACCCAGGGCGTCTCGCAAACCAGCGGCCTCAATGCCGGCAATGCCGGCGCCCTGCTCAGCATGCTGGCTCCATTGGTGATGAACTATCTCGGCCGTCATGCCTCGCAAAACAACATGAGCTCTGGCCAGCTGTCCAACAGTCTGGGCCAGCAAGCCAGTCAAATCCAGCAAGATGGCGGCCTTGGTGGCAGCCTGCTCAACGCTGTGCTCGGCTCGGCCGACAAACAGGGCGATGGCCTCGATCTCGGCGACATCCTGTCCGCCGGCTCCAGTATCCTCGGCGCATTCAACAAACGCTGATTGATCCCTTTCCCCACGGATCTGTCGAAACGGGCAGGCCCGATCCACCAGAAGGAGTGTTCACGATGGGTATTTTCGATTTCGTCAAAGACGCCGGCGCCAAAATCCTGGAATCGGCCGGCGATGCCGCCGGCGCCATCCTCGGCCACGTCAAGACCGAAGTGCCGGACGCCAACGCCAGTGACGTGCAGGTCGAGTACATCGACGGCACCGCCAAGGTTTCCGGTACCGCGGCCAGCCAGGCCGACAAGGAGAAGATCATCCTCGCCGCCGGCAACGTCCACGGCGTCGACAAGATCGACGACAACATCACCGTCTCCGGCGCCTCCGAAGCGGAGTCCCGCATGTATACGGTGAAATCCGGCGACACCCTGTCCGCCATCGCCAAAGCCATGTACGGCCACGCCAACGAGTACCACAAGATCTTCGAGGCCAACAAGCCGATGCTGAAGGACCCGGACAAGA
Organism: Rhodanobacteraceae bacterium; assembly: GCA_035703755.1. Taxonomy (GTDB): domain Bacteria; phylum Pseudomonadota; class Gammaproteobacteria; order Xanthomonadales; family Rhodanobacteraceae; genus DASSBG01. Next base: position 21,541 of record DASSXP010000060.1, read on the forward strand.
TCTACCCTGGCCAGGTACTGCGCATCCCCTGAACACCCGCATTCCACAAACGAAAAGCCACCGCATCCGGTGGCTTTTTCGTTTGCGGGGGTGCACAGGCCGAGGTCCCGTATTCTACAGCTCGCCCCCACAGAGCCTGTCCGGCACCCGCTCGTGCCCGTGCCACCTCGAGGTGTGCTCTCGCCCGCTGGCGGGTCTGCGCGCACCAAAGCTCGCGCAATACCAGACGCCGGGTAGAAACCGCCTGTATGCTGCCGCGATGGACATGAGCCTTCTCTACTACGTGCTGGCAGGCATTCTGATGCTGGCGGGGTTGGCCGGCACCATTCTGCCGGCGCTGCCGGGCGTGCCGCTGATGTATGTCGGCATGCTGCTGGCGGCCTGGGTTGGCCACTTCGAGACGATCAGCGTGCTGACCGTGGTGCTGCTCGGCGTGTTGGCCGTGCTCGCACTGGGCCTGGATTTTGTTGCCGGGTTGCTCGGCGCCAAACGGGTCGGCGCCAGCACGGCCGCCTTGTGGGGCGCCATGCTGGGCACCTTGATCGGGCTGTTTTTCGGCCTGCCCGGGCTGCTGTTCGGGCCGTTCATCGGCGCCTTGGCAGGCGAGCTTTTGAGCGGCAGCGGGGTCACCCGCTCCGCCCATGTCGGTTTCGCCACCTGGCTCGGCCTGCTGTTTGGCACCCTCGCCAAACTCGCATTGTCATTCACGATGCTGGGCGTGTTCGCGCTGGCGCTGCTGGTGCCATGAGGGCCTGACTGTCGCGTGACACGACGCGTCAGCAACCGTTGCCCGTGATCGAAGTCAGCGCCGGCTGATCTCGAACTTGCCGAAAGCCACGCCGATATCCCAACCGCGTCCCTTGCCGGTCAAGGCCAGCGACACCGTGCCCTTGGTCATCGCCTGTGCCTTGGCAGACTTGACGGCGCCGGCATGCGCTTCCGCGTTGACATAGGCACCCAGCACTTCGCGGATGTCGAAAATACCGGAGAACTTGCCGATACCGTCGCTGATCTCCGATTTGCCAAAACTCAGACCGCCACCCTTGGCGTTGAGCGCCACGGCCATGTGTTGGCCATTGTTGCAACTGACCGTACCGGTACCCTTGGCAGTCTTGTAAAACACCGACCACCCGCTGAGATTGAAGTGCATGGTGCATGACAGCTCGACATCCGAGGCATGTTGTGCCGCCGTCACGGGTATGCAGGCAAGCGCCAGCGACGCGACCAAACCGGCGACAAAGATACGATTCATGGCAAAGCTCCCGCAGTCAAATCGGACACCCGGCATTGTGCACCATGCCACCGGTTTGACATGAACGATTGCCAAGCGACCCGTCCATGCTCGGTACAGGTTCGAGCTGCCAATCTGTCCGTGCCGGGAAGCTCTCGACCTCCCCCTCATCCCTGAGACACCCGGCATGTGCCTCGGCCCGTCGCCTCCCCCGACGGGCCGTTTTTGTTTGTGCCGCGTTACTGGGCTGCCGGCAACGCCGGGGGCGCGGGCTTGCGCCCCGCGCGGGCAAGCAACCACACCAGCCCGACCAGCAAGGCCAGCGGCAGCCACAAAGGCACCAACAACAGCAAGGCCAGCGGCAGCAAGGCAATCCCCACCATCGCCACGATCAGCAAGCCGAGCAAACCACCCAGCAAGCCCAGCAGGCCGCCAATCAGGCCAAATACCAGCTTGAAGGCGAAGCCGATCACCGAACCCAGCAACCACAGCACGCCGACCACAACGGCCAGCAACACGAACATCTCGATCATTGGCGCACCTCCGCAAATTGGCGATGGTTGGATGCCTGCCGGCATCAAACGGTTGCATTGCTGGCTACGGTACTCCGATACCGGCCGTTTGTCGGCCCAGTCGACAATGCCGTTGTGCTGGCGGCACAAAGCGCCAAATGAGCGATACCGGTCGCAGCGTGCCGCATACTGGCCGTATCCTTGCGGAGCTCGCCATGACCCTTGCCTTGTTGTTGCTGCCGGTGCTGCTGGGCCTGATCTGTCTCGGGCGGCGCCGTCGTCGTGGTGCCGCCATCTGTCTCACCGTCGCGCTGGCGGCCTTCGCTCTCGTTGGTTGCGGCGTCGTGCCCACCGTGCTGCTGGCACGGCTGCAAGCCGGGTTTGTCGACCAGTACAGCGACTGGGGCGCACGCAATGTAATCGTGATGCTCGGTGCCGGCACGCGTCGCGCGGCCAATGGTCAGGCCGTGCCGGGCGTGTTCGCCAACTCGCGCATGTTGCGCGCGACCATGCTTTATCACGCCTGCCGTGGCAGCGGCGCCGACTGCAAGATCGAGGTCAGCGGTGGCGATGCCCAAGGCACCGGCACGGCGGAAGCGGCGCTGTACGGCGACTGGTTGGTCGCCCTCGGTGTGCCTGCGGGGGATATCCTGCGTGAACCCGCCAGCATGAACACCTGGCAGAACGCCGCGTTCAGCGCGCCGCTGCTGCACAACGACCACGCAGACCGCGTGCTGCTGGTGTCATCGGCCAGCCATTTGCGCCGCGCGCGGCTGTACTTCGCTCACTTCGGCATCAAGACCGTGCCGATCCGCGCCGACCTGCTGGTGCCGGGCATCAACTGGCTGCCGCAGGCCTGGAATCTGGCACTGACCGATCTGGCCTTGCACGAATACCTCGGTATCGCGCGCTACCACCTGTATCAGGCGATGGGCTGGAACGCCGCCGTCAGCAAGGCCGGGGCGCTGTGATTCCTGCGCCCGCCGATCGGGGCGCCGTCAAGGCACGCTGGCGTCTGCCGCCGGCGCGATCAGCTTGCTGGCCAGATTGAACAGTATCGCCATATCTGTCGTATCCAGCGGCCCGCCGTCCAGGCCGCGGTAGTGATGCCGGAATGCGCGCACGGCAGCGGCGCGATCTTCAAGCGGGTAGCCGATGGCCGCCAGCGCCAGCCACGGGTCGAACCCCGCCGGCGCCGGCGCCAGCGTGGCGTCGGGCCACAGGCCGAAACCCGCCGCGGCCAGGCGCGCCCACGGAAACAAGGGGCCGGGATCGACCTTGCGCTGCGGCGCCATGTCTTCGTGGCCGATCACTTGACTTGGCGGAATACCGAGTCGCGTGGTCAGGTCCGTCAGCAAGGCGAGCAAGCGGTCGATTTGTGCCGGCGCGAACGGCTCGCTGCCATCGTTGTCGAGCTCGATCCCGATGGAGGCGGAATTGACATCGGTAATCGTGCCCCACCGCCCACCGCCGGCATGCCAGGCGCGATCCGCATCGCGCACCAGTTGATAGAGGTGGCCATCTTCACCGATCAGGTAATGCGCGCTGACGGGGCCGCCACTGTTGCCGGTTTGCAAGGTGTGCAGTGATTCAGCCGCCGATGTTTCATCGGTGAAATGCAATACGATCAATTGCGCCCGTCGCCGCTCGTGATTGGGTGACGATGCCCAGCTCGCCAGCGGGTTGCGCGGTGGCAGTGCCGTGCACGCGGCGAGTGACAGCAGCAGTGCCGCCAGCGTCAGCCTGACCCACACGCGACGGCGTTGTCCACCGTGCACGACGATTCGCGGCGCCGGGCCTGAGGCTTGCGCACCGAGCAGCGGCAACATCGGCCAGCCCTACCGCGATGCGACCGCAAGATAGCCCCGCACCGCGGGGGCGAGTTGCGGATCGCGCAGCGCCAGGAACAGCGTCGCCTTGACCAGCCCCAGCTTGTTGCCGCAGTCGAAACGCTGGCCCTGAAAGCGCCAAGCCAGCACCGGCGATTCTTCCAGCAAGGCCTCGATGGCATCGGTGAGCTGGATTTCGCCACCGCTGCCGGGGCGCGTCGCGGCCAACAGATCGAAGATGCGCGGCGGCAACACATAGCGCCCGACGATAGCCAGATTGGATGGCGCCTCTTTCGGCGCCGGCTTCTCGACCACGTAGCGCACCCGCGCGCTGCGCGCATCAATGGTTTCGGCATCGACGATGCCATAACGGTCGGTTTGATCCGGCGCGACCTCTTCGACCGCCAGCACACCGGCCTGATGCGCTGCGGCGGCCTCGGCCATCTGCCGCAAGGCGCCGGGTCCGTCGTTCTGGATCAGGTCATCCGGCAAGATCACGCCGAAGGGTTCATCACCCACCACCGGCCGCGCGCACAACACGGCGTGGCCGAGTCCCTTGGCTTCCGGCTGCGACACGAACACCGCGCGCACACCCTTGGGCAAGGTACCTTGCACCAACGCCAGCAACTCCTCCTTGCCGGCTTCGGCGAGCTTGCTCTCAAGCTCGTAGGCCTTGTCGAAATAGTCGGCGATGGCGTGCTTGTAGCGGTTGGTGACAAACACCAGGGTGTCGGCACCGGCGTCGACCGCCTCGTCCACCGCGTATTGGATCAGCGGCCGGTCCAGCACCGGCAGCATTTCCTTGGCAACCACCTTGGTGGCGGGCAGAAAGCGGGTGCCGAGACCGGCCACCGGGAATACCACTTTGCGCAAACGAGCAGTCACGAACGTTCCTTGGTCTGGTTGGCGGTGAAAGCAAGCACATTGTCGACACTGGCCGGTGGCCGCGGGCTGAATTCGGGTACCAGCGCGGACAGTGTGCGCAGCACGGCGGCATCGTCGAAATCGGCCACCGCCTGGGTTCCGCGCTCGACCTGCGCACACAGCATGTCCCAACCCAGGCTGCGCGAATGGGCCAGAAAAATCTTGCGGTGGGCGGTATCGCGGTAGTCTTCCAGCGGGTGGAACAATTCCTCGAACAATTTCTCGCCGGGCCTGAGGCCGGTGTAAACAATCGGGATGTCAATTTCCGGCCGCTTGCCGGCCAGGCGGATCATCTGCTCGGCGAGGTAGCGAATGCCAACCGGCTCGCCCATGTCGAGCGCATAGATTTCGCCGCCGCTGCCGAGGGTGCCGGCCTGCAAGATGAGCTGGCAGGCTTCCGGGATGGTCATGAAGTAGCGGGCGATTTCCGGGTGGGTCACGGTTACCGGCCCGCCACGGGCAATCTGCTCGCGGAACAGCGGCACCACCGAGCCGGCGGAATCCAGCACGTTGCCGAAGCGCACGGTGATGTAGCGCGTGGCCGAACGCGCGGCCAGGTTCTGGCACCACATCTCCGCTACCCGCTTGCAGGCGCCCATCACGCTGGAGGGATTGACCGCCTTGTCGGTGGAGATCATCACCATCGACCCGGCCCGATGCCGGTCGGCGGCGGTGGACACCACCCGCGTGGCCAGCACGTTGTTGCGGAAGGCTTCGCGCGCCTGCTGCTCCAGCAGCGGCACATGCTTGTAGGCGGCGGCGTGGAACACCACTTCCGGCCGCGCGCTGACAAACACATGCTCGACCGCCACCGCATCGACGCAATCGCCAAGCACCGGCGTCAGCAGCAGTTCCGGCCAGGCCGCGCGCAGCTCGCGCTCGATCTGGTACAGATTGAACTCGCTCTGGTCGAGGATGGTCAGCGAGGACGCGCCCAGACGGGCCACTTGCCGACACAATTCCGAGCCGATGGAGCCACCGCCGCCGGTGACCAGCACGCGCTTGCCGGTCAGGTGCTCGCGGATCGCCGTCCAGTCGAGCTCGACCGGCTCCCGACCCAGCAAATCCTCGATGGCCACCTCCTTCAACTGATTGAACTGGGAGCGCCCGGACACCACATCTTCCAACCGCGGCACGGTGCGAAACGGCACCCCGGAGTCTTCGCAGACATCGACCACCCGGCGCATTTCGATGCTGTTGGCCGACGGCAACGCCAGCAGGATCATTTCGGCGGCGACCTCGCGTGCCAGCTCCGGCAGCCGCTCGATGCGGCCGAGCACCGGCACGCCATGCACGCGTGTCCCGCGCAGACTGGGGTCGTCGTCGACAAAGCCGACCACGCGGTAATGGCCTTCGCGCTTCAGGTCGCGTGCCAGCGCCTCTCCGGCGGGGCTGGCACCAACCACCAGCACGCGTTTGCTGGGCACCGCCTGAAACAGGTCGAGACGACTGTCTTTCCAGTAACGCCACGCCATCCGCGGCAACCCCAACAGCACCGTCAACACCAGCGGATACAACAGCAACACCGAGCGCGGCACGGTGGCGAGGCGGTTGTAGAGAAACAGCGCCAGCGCCGAGATCAGCGCACCCAGCGCCGCCGCACGCACGATGTTCCACAGATCCGGCAAGCTGGCGAAGCGCCACAAGCCCTTGTACAGACCAACCCAGCCGAGGATCGCGGTTTGCACCAGCATCACGATGCCGGTTTCGACGCCGAACCAGGCCACCGGACTGTCTTGCCCGGTGAGGCTGTAGCGCAGAATGTTGGTCGCCATCCACGCCAACCACACCATCGCGGTGTCGTGCAGCACCACCGCCGCGCGCGGGTGGATCAGAGCGACCAGTTTACGCAACACGTTCATGCTTCCTTCGCAGCGAGTGCAGACAGGCGCGGCGGCCGCCAAACCACAGCGCGGCTGCCAGCGCGTACAGCGTCACCGTCAGCGCGGCGCCCAGACGCGGGACCCGCATCGCCACGGCAGCCGCGGGCGCGACCAAGAGGAGATTCCACAGCATGTAGCTTATCCCGACCTCCAGGTGGCTGGCACCGCAGCGCACCCGCCACTGGTACAAGTGCTCGCGGTGGGCAGTGTACCAGCGGCGTCCGCGCAGCATGCGCGAAATCAGTGTCAGGCTGGCATCCACCACGAAGGCCGAACACAGCATCAGCAGCGGCCAGAACGTCGCCGGCGCACGCCGCCACAACAGCGCCGCCGCCGCCGCCACCAGCAAACCGAGCGTGCCGCTGCCGACATCGCCCATGAAGATTCGCGCCGGCGGCAGGTTGAAGCTGAGGAAAGCAAGACACGCAGCCGCGAGGCACCACCACGCCAGTGCCTGGCCGCCCTGCCCGCTGAGCGCCGCCAGCACACCGATGGCGGCAAAGCAGAACAGCGCCTGCAAGCCGAGCAAGCCGTCGAT
>DASSXP010000071.1:0-10971 GCA_035703755.1 Rhodanobacteraceae bacterium
CGAACCCTACCAACGCCTGCCGCGTGCACTGTTCAACGCCGAGCTGCCGCTGACCGGGCGCCTGTTTGCCGGCATCGACGGCGAGTTCGTGTCGTTCCACAAGGACCGCGGCCTCGATGGCCGCCGCCTCGACCTGACTCCCTATGCCGAATGGGCGCTGCAAGGCCCGTACTGGCACCTGACGCCGCGCCTCGCCTGGCGCGAAACGCGCTACCGGCTCGACCGCGACAGCGACCGCAGCCCGTCGCGCGGCACACCCATCGCCAGCCTCGACGCCGGGCTGGTGTTCGAGCGTGACACCACGCTGTTCAAGCAGTCCTGGACGCAAACCCTGGAGCCGCGCGCCTATTACCTGCGGGTGCCCTACCGCAACCAGACCGACATCCCGATCTTCGACACCAGCACCCAGGCTTTCGATTTCTGGCAATTGTTCAGCCCCAACCGCTACGCTGGCGCCGACCGGCAAATGGATGCCAACAACCTGACTCTGGCCCTGACCAGCCGCCTGCTCGACCACGACGGCGTCGAACGCTTCTCCGCCAGCGTCGGCCAGATCCGCTATTTCGACCCGCAGCGAGTGCAGATGCCGGGACGCATCGACACCGACTACAGCCGTTCGGCCTGGGTCGGGCAGATTTCCGCCACGCTCAACGACCGCTGGCGCCTCAACCTGGCGCAACAGTGGAACCCGAACCGCGACCAGCACCACACCGATCTGTCGACCGTGGCCTTGCAGCGGCTGCTCGACGGCGACGGCGTGCTGAACTTCGCCTATCGCTACCGCCGCGGTTACCTGGAACAAATCGACGTTTCCGGACTCTATCCCCTGAACCCACGCTGGCGCCTGGTGGGCCGCTACAACTACGCGCTCGACCAGCACAAGACACTGGAGGCGCTGGCGGGTTTCGAGTACGACAGCTGCTGCGTGGCGCTGCGGCTGCTCGGACGCCACTACGTGCACAACAGCGCCGGTGAGACCGACAACGGCGTGCTGCTGGAAATCGAGTTCAAGGGCCTGGGTGCCTTTGGCCAGCGCGCCGGCGATTTCCTCGGCCATGCTATTCTGGGCTATCGCCCGTTCCATTGACCCCGCTGCGCAACCGCGGCCCGGAAACCATCCATGAAACATGCCTTTGCCTCGTTCCTGCTCGTGCTGATCGGCTTTGCCGCGGCACCGGCCCCGGTGCACGCCCAGCTGCTGCCACAATTCCAGACCGAACCACTGGACTCGATCGTCGCGGTGGTCGACGACGACGTGGTGCTGAAGAGCGAACTCGATCAGGCGGTGGCCACGGTGCTCAGCCAGTACAGCGGCCAGGATTCGCAACTGCCGCCGCGCAATGTGCTGGAACAGCAGGTGCTGGAGCGGCTGATCCTGCAAAAACTGCAAATCCACCGCGCCAACGACATGGGCATTCAGGTGACCCAGAACGACGTCGAGAACGCCATCAACGGCATCGCCCAGCAAAACCGCATGTCGGCCGACCAGTTGCGTTCTGCGATCAGCAGTCAGGGCAGCAGTTTCGGTGCCTTCCAGCAGCAAGTCGCCGAACAGATCGTGGTGCAAAAGCTGCGTCAGCAGGTGCTCTCCACCGTGCAGGTCACCGACTCGGAAATCGACAATCTGATGGCCAGCCCGAACTTCCAGGCCGGTCAGGTGCATCTGGCCCACATCGCCATCAGCTTGCCGCAGGGCGCCAGTGCCGACGACATCGCCAAGGCCCAGGCGCACGCGGATGAGGTCGAGAAAGCACTGGCCGGCGGGATGAATTTCCACGCCGCGGCAATCCGCTACTCGCAAGCGCCCGACGCGCTGGAAGGCGGCGACTTGGGCTGGCGCAGCCTCGATGAGGTGCCGCCGGGCTTTGTCGCCGAGGTGCAGAAACTGGCGGTCGGCGGCGTCAGTCCGCCGCTGCGCGGCCCGGACGGTTTCCAGATCCTGAAGCTGATCGAGCAACGCAAAAACGACAGCGAGACCGTGGTCACCGAGTACCACGCCCGTCACATCCTGATCCGCCCGACCGCGCTGTTGACCGAAGCGCAGGCGCACGCGCGCGCCGACGAGCTGCGCAAGCGCATCGTCGACGGTCACGAGGACTTTGCCAAGCTGGCCAAGGAATACTCCAGCGATGACACCTCCGCCAACGTCGGTGGCGACATGGGCTGGTTCCCGATCGACGCCTGGGGCAGCAGCGTCGCCGCCCAGTTGCAATCATTGAAGGACGACGAGGTGTCGCCGGTCTACAGCGTCGGCAACGGCACCTGGGACATCATCCAGCGGCTCGGCACGCGCGAGCAAAACCGCACCGCCGAGGTGCAGCGCAACCGCGCCCGTCAGGCGATCGAAAACCGCAAGGCCGAAGACACCTACAACAACTTCCTGCGCGATCTCAAGGCGCGGGCCTACATCGACAACCGCCTTTCCGACCAGCGCGCCGAGGCCGGTACCGCCGCCACGCCGTGAGCATGCCGCTGCCGCGGATTGCCATCACCCCCGGCGAACCGGCCGGGGTTGGCCCCGAGCTGGTGGCGCGGCTGGCCGCCAGCACGCTGGCCGCCGACCTGATCGCCATCGGCGACCCCGCCCTGCTGGAGCGCGCCGCGCGGCGCGCCGGCATCACGCTCAACTGGCGCGAGGACGACGGCCAACCGCTCGAACAGCGCCAACCGGGCAGCCTGCGGATGCTGCCACTGCCACTGCGCGTGGAGGAACAGCCCGGCCGCCTCGACCCGCGCAATGCGTTCTACGTGCTGAGCACCCTTGCCCACGCCGCCGACGGCTGCCTCGCTGGCCGCTACGACGCGCTGGTGACCGGGCCGGTCCACAAGGGCGTGATCAACGACAGCGGCGAGGCGTTCAGCGGCCACACCGAGTTCTTCGCCCAGCGCGCCAACGCCGAGGTGGTGATGATGCTGATGAGCGACACGCTCAGGGTCGCGCTGGCCACCACCCACCTGCCCCTGTCGGCGGTGCCCGCAGCGATCAATGCAGCGGGGCTGGAACGGGTCATCCGCATCACCCACCACGCCCTCAAACACCGCTTCGGCATCGCCGCGCCCCGCCTCGCCGTGCTCGGCCTGAACCCGCACGCAGGAGAAGCTGGCCACCTCGGCCGCGAGGAGCTTGACCTCATCGAACCGCTGCTGGAACGGCTGCGCGATGATGGCTTGTTGCTGCCGGGGCCATGGCCCGCCGACACCGCCTTCACGCCCGCGCGTCGCGCCGAGTACGACGCGGTGCTGGCGATGTACCACGATCAGGCGCTGCCGGTACTGAAAGCCGAAGCCTTCGATCGCGCCATCAACATCACCCTCGGCCTGCCGTTCATCCGCACCTCGGTCGACCACGGCACCGCACTCGACCTCGCCGGCAGCGGCCGCGCCAGCCCGGCCAGCCTGGTGGCCGCGGCCGCATGGGCACTGCGGCTGGCCGCGCACCGCCCATCGGTCGCCAAGTGAGCCGCCGCCGCGCGGCACCAGCCCGCCTTTTGCCGCCCCAGCCCGCCCCATGAAACTGAAGAAGCAACTCGGCCAGCACTTTCTGCATGACCACGACGTACTGACGCGCATCGTCCACGCAATCGCCCCCGCACCAGGCCAACGGCTGCTTGAAATCGGCCCCGGTGACGGCGCCATGAGCCTGCCCATCCTCGACCGTGCCGGCCAACTGACCGCCGTCGAGATCGACCGCGACCTGCACGAGCCGCTGCTGGCCCGCGCCACCCGCCACGGCCAGCTGGACTTGATCCGTGCCAGCGTGCTGGAGGTGGATTTCACCGCCCTGGCGGCGCAATTGGGCGGGTCGTTGCGGGTCGTCGGCAATCTGCCCTACTACTTGTCCAGCCCGATCCTGTTTCACTGCGTCGAGCATCTGGACGCCATCGCCGACATGCACTTCATGTTGCAACAGGAAGTGGTGGAGCGCATCGTCGCCACGCCCGGCGGCAAGGATTACGGCCGCCTCAGCGTGATGCTGCAACTGGTGCTGCACGCGGAATACCTGCTGCATGTGCCGCCGAGCGCGTTCCGCCCCCCGCCCAAGGTCGACTCGGCGGTGGTACGGCTGACCCCGCGACCGCCTGCGGAGCGCCCCACCGTCGATCCTGTCCTGCTGGCACGGGTGGTGCGCGACGCCTTCGGGCAGCGCCGCAAAACCTTGTCCAACGCGCTCGGCAAATTGCTCGATGCCGAAGCCATCCGTGCCGCCGGGGTGGACCCGCGGCTGCGTGCCGAAGCGCTGCCGCCCGCTGCCTTCGTGGCGCTGGCCGCCGAGCTCGCGGCGCGCGCCTGACTTGCCCAGCGCGCCAAGGCTGGCGACAATCACCCCATGAGCAAGCCCAATTACGCCGTCGACATCAACGTGGAGAGCCGCTTTCTGCCCGAGCAATCGGAGCCGAACGAGGGCCGCTACGTGTTCAGCTATACCGTCTCGCTGCGCAACCGCGGTGCGCAGGCAGCGCAATTGCTGGCGCGGCACTGGATCATCACCGACGGCGATGGCCGCATCGAAGAGGTCCGCGGCGACGGTGTGGTCGGCGAGCAGCCCAACATGTATCCCGGCGGCGGCTACGAATACAGCTCCGGCGCGGTGCTCAAGACCGGCGTCGGCACCATGCGTGGCAGCTATCTGATGGAAGCCGAAGACGGCACCCGCTTCGAAGCACCGATCCCGGCCTTCGTGTTGTCCATCCCGCGCACGCTGCATTGATGCACACCCGCGCCGCAACGGAATCGGCCACCCGATGAGTACCTACGCCATCGGCGACGTACAGGGTTGTTACCCCGAGCTCAACCGCCTGCTGGAGCGATTGTCCTTCGATCCGGCCAGCGACCGCCTGTGGATGTGCGGAGACCTGGTCAACCGCGGCGGCGAATCGCTGGAAGTCCTGCGCCTGTTGCGCTCACTCGGGGCCGCCGTGACGGTGACCCTGGGCAACCACGACTTGAGCCTGTTGGCGGTGGGCGCCCGCGACGAAGCCGGGCAAGCCCGCGTCAACCCGGAGCTGCGCCGGGTGCTGTTCGCCGACGACCGCGCGCCCTTGCTCGACTGGTTGCGCGGCCAGCCGCTGTTGCACCACGACGCCGCGCTCGGCTTCACCATGGTGCACGCCGGGCTGGCTCCCGCCTGGACCCTCAGCCAGGCCAGGCGCGCCGCCCAGGAAGTCGAACGTGTGCTGCGCGGAGAGACCCCAGAGCGACTGCTGCTGCGCATGTTCGGCAACCGTCCGGCCGCCTGGTCGAAACGCCTGCAAGGACTGGATCGCCAACGCGCCGCCATCAACGTGTTGACCCGCATGCGCTACTGCGACGTGCGCGGCCGTATCGACTTCGACGAGAAAGGCACCCCGGGCAGCCAGCGTGCCGGCCTGTATCCGTGGTTCGCGGTACCGGGTATGCAGCGGCGCGATACCCGCATCGTTTGCGGCCACTGGTCGGCGCTGGGCCGCTTTGCCGGGCTCGGCATCCACGCCCTCGACACCGGCTGCGTGTGGGGTGGCCAACTCACCGCGTTGCAGCTCGACGCACCGGAAGAACCCCGCTTCATCGCCATCCAGGCAGAGCCGCACCGCCACCGCAGCTGAACATAGCCCACGCGGTCGACAGCGGCCGCCATCCTGTCTATGCTCCTTTCCGCCGCACACTGATTTGCGGTGCGGTGCTGAACATCCCTGCAGTTCAACCTCAAACCAGGAAGGAACATGATGCAAAAGTTCGTTGCACGCGGCCTGCTCGCTGGCCTGATTCTCGCCGCCGGTGCCACCACGGCCCCTCAAGTCGCCAACGCCGCCGGCTTGCTGCCGCTTGGCCACCAGCGCACGGAATGCGTGGCGGTCCCGCCGGTGTGGGCGCACACGCAGCTGTGCACGGTCTACCGCCAGTTCGGCAATGGCCCGTGGCAGGCCAGCTACTCGTATTACCTCTACGCCGACGGCAGCCGCTCGCCGATTTTCATCAGCCAGGACATGTGATCCGCGTCGTCATCTGACGCAACAAAAAAACGGCCAGCCCGATGATCCCGGTCTGGCCGTTTTTTTTGCGCGGCGCCTCGGCGCCTGCGTCATCAGCGCCTCAGAGCCTGTGAAAAATTCGAACACCGTAACGAGGGCGTCGCCGGGCGTTCCTGGCAAGGGGCGTTGGGCGCAAACAAGGGAGTTTGGTGAACCAAATGACCGCTGTTTGCGCCCAGCGCGCCGCCGCCAGGGGCGTTCGGCGGCGGCCGCAGTCGCTGGGCGATTTTTTCACAGGCTCTTAGGGCAAGCGCCCGTGGCACTGCTTGAACTTCTTGCCGGAACCGCAAGGGCAAGGATCGTTGCGTCCGACCTTGGGCGTCTCGCGGTAGACCGGGCCGCTGGCGTGCGCCGTCGGATCCTCGCCACCAGCCATCGCCGGCTCGGCCGCCATCGCGTTGGCCTCGGCGTGCTGGAAGTCCATCGCCTGCGCGGCAGCGGCCTGCTGGCGGCGCTGTTCGGCCTCCATTTCGGCCACTTCCTGCTCCGTGCGGATGCGGATTCGCGCCAGCACCTGCACCACTTCACGCTTGATCTTTTCCAGCATGCCAGTGAACAGGTTGAAGGCCTCGCGCTTGAACTCCTGCTTCGGCTGCACCTGGGCGTAACTGCGCAGATAAATGCCCTGGCGCATGTAGTCCATGTTGGCGAGATGTTCCTTCCAGGCGTTGTCGAGCACCGACAGCAAGACGTTCTTTTCCAGTTGCCGCATCACGTCGGCGCCGATCATGGCTTCCTTTTCGCGGAACAAGCGTTCGGCGTATTCCTGCACATGATCTTCGATCAGGGTGGAATCGACGTCGCTCTGCTTGCCGACCCACTCACGCAATTTGAGCGGCAGGCCGAAGTCGGATTCCAGCGAGCGCTCCAGCCCATCGAGATCCCACTGATCATCCACCGATTCGGGGGGCACGTAGCCGCGCACCGCTTCGCGGAACACATCGTGGCGGATGTCCTTGACCATGTCGGCCATGTCGTCACGCTCGAGCAACTCGTTGCGCTGCTCGTACACCACCTTGCGCTGATCGTTGGCGGTGTCATCGAACTCCAGCAACTGCTTGCGGATGTCGAAGTTGTGTTGCTCGACCTTGCGCTGGGCTTTTTCGATCTGCCGGCTGACCATGCGGTCTTCCAGCGCGTCGTTCTCCTTCATGCCGAAGCGCTGCATCCAGCGCACCAGCGCTTCGCCGCCGAAGATGCGCATCAGGTTGTCTTCGAGCGACAGATAGAAGCGCGACGAACCGGGGTCACCCTGACGGCCGGAACGGCCACGCAGCTGGTTGTCGATGCGCCGCGATTCGTGCCGCTCGGTGCCGACGATGTGCAGACCACCGGCCGCAATCACTTCGTCGTGGCGCTTCTTCCACGCCTCACGCACCCGCTTGCGGTCGAGCTCGCTGGCATCGGCCGGCAAGGTCGCCAAGGCGGCATCAAGGCTGCCACCGAGCACGATATCGGTACCGCGACCGGCCATGTTGGTGGCAATGGTGACCGAGCCGGGCGCGCCCGCCTGCTCGACGATCAGCGCCTCGCGCTCGTGCTGCTTGGCGTTCAGCACTTCGTGCGGCACGCCCTGCTTTTGCAGCAGGTTGGAGATGTATTCGGAGGTTTCAATCGATGTGGTACCAACCAGCACCGGCTGCTTGCGCGCGTAGCACTCCTGAATGTCGGCCACGATGGCGTCGAACTTGGGTTTGCCCTTGAGGAACACCAGGTCCGAGTTGTCGGCGCGGATCATCGGCTTGTGGGTCGGGATTACCACCACTTCGAGGCCGTAAATCTGCTGGAACTCGTAGGCTTCGGTGTCGGCCGTGCCGGTCATGCCGGACAGCTTCTTGTACATCCGGAACAGGTTCTGGAAGGTGACGGTGGCCAGCGTCTGGTTGTCGCGCTGCACCGGCACGCCTTCCTTGGCCTCGACCGCCTGATGCAGGCCGTCGGACCAGCGCCGGCCCGCCAGCGTGCGGCCGGTGAACTCGTCGACGATGATCACTTCGCCGTCACGCACGATGTAGTCGACATCGCGCTGGTACAGCGCATGCGCGCGCAGCGCGGCGTTCAGGTGATGCACCACGGCGAGGTTGCGCGAGTCGTACAGGCCGCTGTCCTCGGCGATGACGCCGTGCTGACGCAGCAAGGCCTCGACGTGCTCCATGCCCGCCTCGGACATGTGCACCTGTTTCTGCTTCTCGTCCGGCCAGAAATCGCCCGCGCCGTCTTCCTTTTCCTGCCGCGTCAGCTGCGGCACGATCTTGTTGACCTTGAGGTAGAGCTCGGGGGAGTCGTCGGCAGGGCCGGAGATGATCAGCGGGGTACGCGCTTCGTCGATCAGGATCGAGTCGACTTCGTCGACAATGGCGAAGTTGAGGCCGCGCTGGTAGCGCTGATCCTTGCTCAGCGCCATGTTGTCGCGCAGGTAATCGAAGCCGAACTCGTTGTTGGTGCCGTAGGTGATGTCGGAACCGTAGGCAGAGGTCTTGTCCTCGTGCTGCATGCCGGGCCAGACCACGCCGGTGCTGAGCCCGAGGAAGCCGTACAACTTGCCCATCTGCGCGGCGTCGCGCTTGGCCAGGTAATCGTTGACGGTGACGACGTGGACGCCCTTGCCCTCAAGCGCATTGAGGTAAACCGCCAGGGTGGCGACCAGGGTCTTGCCTTCGCCGGTGCGCATCTCGGCGATCTTGCCCCGGTGCAGCACCATGCCGCCGATCATCTGCACGTCGTAGTGGCGCAGACCAAGCACGCGCTGCGAGGCTTCGCGTACCACGGCGAAGGCCTCCGGCAGCAGCTTGTCCAGTGTCTCGCCCTCACCCAGTCGACGTTTGAACTCGTCGGTCTTGGCCTTGAGGGCGGCATCGTCCAGTGCCTGCATGTCCGGTTCCAGCGCATTGATGCGCGCCACGATTTTGGACATTTCACGCAGCAAGCGCTCGTTGCGGCTGCCGAAGACTTTCGTCAGGACACTGTTGAACATCGTCTAAAGAATCTTTTGGAAAGGAATGGGGCGGCGCGGAAAAGCCCGGCCTAGCCCGCCATCATACGTGGGCAGGGGGCCGTGGGCAAAACGTGGTGCCGGCGGGCGCCGGTTTCAAGACGCCCGCGCGGACAGCGGCTCAGCCGCGCCGGCTGCGCACGTAGGCCAGCGGGTTCACCGACTTGCCGTGCAACCAGACTTCAAAGTGGCAGTGCGGGCCGGTGGAGCGCCCGGTGGAGCCCACCACGGCGATTTCACTGCCCACCCGTACACGCTGGCCGACATGCACCAGCAATTTGCTGTTGTGGGCGTAGCGGGTGAGGTAGCCGTTGCCATGGTCGATTTCGACCACGTTGCCATAACCCGAACGAATCCCGGCGTAGGTCACCACGCCTTCGGCCACGGCATGCACCGGCGTGCCCTTGGGGGCGGCAAAGTCGATGCCGCGATGGAAGGCGCCATGGCCATCGAAGGGATCGATGCGGCCGCCGTAGTAGGAGGAAATGTAGCCGGTATTGACCGGCATCCCGGTCGGGCGCTGGTTGGCGGCCACCTTGTGGTCCAGCAACAGGTCCTGCAAGACCTTGAGCTGGGCTTCCTGACGATCGAAGCGACGCCCCAGCTTGTCGATGCCGGCCGCCAGCGTGGGCGCCAGCAGCGGGGCCGAGTCATCCCCCTCCGGGCCGCCCATGGCGGGGCTTTGATCGAAGTTGAATTCGCCGTCGTCGAGCTTGCCGACTTCGGTCAGACGCTCGCCGAGTGCGCCGAGGCGCATCGATTGGGCCTCCAGCTCACCAAGTTTGAGTGCCAGTGCATTGACTTGTCGTTGCGAGTCGACCCGCACCTGCTTGAGCTCACCGCGCTGTTGGCCGAGCTGGCTGCGCAGGTGGCCTACTTCGGCCAACAAGCGGTCGGTCGGGCTGGCGATCAGCAGCGCGATCGTGGCGCCGACCGCCAATACCGTCAGCACGGTGACGGCCAGCAGTCCGGCCAGCTTCAGGCGTGTGCGCGTACAGGCCAGATTGATGTTGCGCGGTGCACGGCGAGCGGCGGAGACGAGTATGATATTCATTCGTTGTCCGGAGTTTCGTCATGAGGACCGATCACAGGCGGCAAAACACCTCCCCCCGCCTCGGCACGACCGTGTCCGTGGGCGACTGTCTGCGCGGCACCGAGGTGACTGCGCACGGGATGCGAATCGCCGACCTGAATCGACGGTTGCGTCAGTTGCGGCCCGAAGCGTTCGGCGACGAGGTGGAGCTCGCCGACCTGCGCAACGGCAATGCCGTCGTACTGGCGCCATCATCGGCCTGGGCCGCACGCCTGCGCCAACATCAGCGACAGTTGCGCGACCTGCTGCTCGCCATGGGCGAACAGGTCGATGTCGTTACCGTGAAAGTGGCACAGCCGCAACGCGTTCCCCACGCGACTGCGCACCGCAAACCTCTCTCTGCCGCCACCGCCACGCATTTGCGCGAGGTCGCGGCATCCCTTGAAGATCCCGACTTGAAAGCCGGTTTTCTGCGTCTGGCATCCCTTGCCGAATAATTGGTCTGCCGGAGCTTACCCAAACTCAACGCCAGCCGCCAGTACCCCGATCACACCGCCTGCGCGGGGTGGGCGTAGGAAATCGGCGCCTTGGCCGGGTCGTCGAAGCGTACCTCTTCCCACACCGACGAATCTGCCAACAGCATCCGCAAAAGCCGATTGTTGAGCGAGTGGCCCGATTTGTGGCCGTAGAACGCACCAATCAGGCTATGCCCGAGCAGGTACAGATCGCCGATGGCATCCAGGATCTTGTGCTTGACGAACTCGTCTTCGTAGCGCAAGCCGTCTTCGTTCAACACACGGTAATCGTCCAGCACGATGGCGTTGTCCATCGAGCCGCCCAGCACCAGATTGCGCTCGCGCAGCATTTCGATGTCGCGCATGAAGCCGAAGGTGCGGGCGCGGCTGACTTCGCGGATGTAGTTCTCGGTGGAGAAGTCG
>DASSXP010000078.1:0-3751 GCA_035703755.1 Rhodanobacteraceae bacterium
GGCTGCTCGGCTACATCCGCGCGCACACCTTCACCCCGTTCGCGATCTACCGCATCGCCTTCGGCGTCGCCTTGTTGCTGTTCATCCCGGCGGGAGCCTGATCTCCATATGGCCCGGATGCGCCTGCTCGACCTGATCGTCGACACGGCCAGTCAACGGGTCACGCGCAACGGCGTCGCGCTGAACGTTGCCGGCCTCAATTTCCGCCTGCTGGCCTGTCTGCTTGCCAGCGGCGACGCGGTGGTCGACATCGACACCCTGATGGCCGATGTCTGGGCGCCCGCCGTGGTCAACGAAGAGACCGTAACGCAACGCGTGAAGCTGCTGCGGCAGGCGCTTGGCGATGACAGCCGGCAACCGCGCTACATCCGCTCGGTGCGCGGGAAGGGATATCAACTGTGCCGTGCGCCGGAACCTGCCGAGCGGAGCCGGAAGCCGCGCCGGCCCTGGCTTGCCGCTGGCGCAGCGCTCATTCTCGTGCTTGCCGGCGCGGGTTTCTGGCTGGCCTCGTCGCGCTCGACGGCGCCTGACCCGGGCAGCCCGCTGGTGCGCCGCGCCGCCTACTATGCGGTCATCGGTCAGCCCGAGAATAACGAGCGAGCGCTATCGCTGTACCAGCAGGCCTTGCAGGCCAATCCCGATGACACCAGGGCCATGCTCGGCCTCAGTCGTGCATCCAGTGCGCGGGCATGCCTGTTCAATGGCGGCCGTGCCGACATCGCCCAGGGCGAGGCGATGGCGCGGCGCGTGCTGGCGCGCGATCCGCGCAACGCCGCCGCATGGGCGGCGCTGGGTTACGCGCAGGACTGCGCCGGCCGCATCGACGACGCGATCGCCGGTTATGACCGCGCCATCGCGCTTGATCCCGCGGACAACGCCACCCGCGCGTCGGTGGCCTATCTTTACCAGGAGAAAGGCCGACTGGCCGATGCCTTGCGCCTGAACCTGCAGGTGCCGGCCGAAGCACCGCGGGTACGTTTTCGCGACACGCAAGTGGCGCGCGAACTCGAACTGCTCGGCTTCACCGCTGCCGCGGACGCGCGCTTCGCGAAGATCTTCCAGCTGGACCCGGACAACGTCTTCAACAATATCGCCTGGCCAAGATCGTTGTACACGCAGGGACGCTATGACGATGCGCGCGTGGCGTTGGCCACTGCGTTGTCGCGGCACACGCCGCACCCGGACCTACTGGTGTTGCAGGGAGAACTGGCGCTGCAAGGCGGCGATCGTACCGGCGCCGTGGCCGCGTTCCGGAAGGCGGTTGCACTTCGTCCGGAGGCCACCTTGCCGCAGACTTTGCTGGCGCTGTATGGGGAACCCCGCGTAGCGAAAGCCCGGGTCGATCAGCGCATCGCCGAACTGACCTCCGAGCTGCGGCAAGGCCAGCCCTGGCCAGGCAGCATGCTGGAAATTGCGATCCTCGAACTGGCCCACGGCAACCGGAACGGCGCTGTGGCGGCGATAGCCCGCGCCATCGATGCGGGCTATCGGGACCGCGCTTATCTGCAGGTGTCGCCGCTGTTCTTGGCGCTGGCGGGCGACCCCGATTTCGCCCGCCAGCTGGCTCGCATCAACGACGACGTCACCCGGCAGCGGCAGCAGGTGCTGGCCGCTGACTGGAAGCCTGCCGGCCTGCCGCCAGCCACGCCCTAGGGTGTCGTTGCGTCAAGGATGTAGCGGCTGATGATCTCGCGCGACTGCGGATGGGCGTAGCGCTGGTTGTAAGCCTTGCTGGTGACCACCGCCACCAGGTGACGTTCGGGCACCAGCAACACGTAGTTGCCGCCGTTGCCGGACATCGACCACGCCGCGATGTCCTTGCCGTCGACCGTGAAGTGGAAATGCCACCACAGGTAGCCGTATTCCGCGTCCTCGCGCGGCTGCGCATGCGGGGTCGTCATCGCCTTGATGTAGTTGGCCGAAATCACCTGCCTGCCGTTCCAGCGGCCAACATCGAGCACTAGCTGGCCGATCTTCGCCAGATCGCGCGTGCGGTAGCGCGTGCCGCCACCGCCCATGCCGATGCCTTCCGGCGACGTGTTCCATTTCACCGCGGTGATCCCAAGCGGCTGTTCCAGCACCTGCGCCGCGAACCGGGCGAGAGGCTGCCCGGCAGCGCGCTCCACCGCTGCGCCGGCTACGAAGGCGCCCGCGGTGCAGTAGGAAAACGAACGCCCGTACGGGCTGTCCGCCGGCTTGTCCATCCACGGCGCGAACCCCTTCACCGGCAGCGCCAGCGCGAAGTCCAGCCAACGCTCGGTGACGTACATGCGCTCCTCGTTGCCGCTGGAAAATTCATTCTCGTCGTTGCACTCCCACAGCGAGCTCATCGTCAGCAGGTCTTCGAGCGTGGTTTTGGCCAGTCGCGGGTCCGCCGGCTTGTGGCCGGGGAAGAAGTCGTAGACCGGCGCGTCCACCCCGCTGATGAGATGGCGATCGATCGCGGCGCCGACCAGCAGGGCGGTGATGCTCTTGCTGGCCGAGCGTACGTCGTTGAGGGTGTCGGCCGTGCTGCCGTTGAAATAGTGTTCGTAGAGGGTCTTGCCGTCCTGGACCACCATGATGCTGGTGATGTCCTTGTAGGACTTGTCGGCGATCTTCGCCTCGACCGAGCTCAATCGGGCAAGGTCGGCGGCGTGGACGGTGGTGGCGGTGAGTAGCAGTGTGGCGAGCAGACGTTTCATGGTCATTCCTGGCAAGGCGGCAATCGGCCGCTGGCGGATGAGGCCAGAACGACGGATGAAGTGCCGGAAACGCACCTGAAGAACTATGAAGTTGCAGCTCAAGCCGGCAGCGAGGGCTTGCTGCTGCCCACTCGCCGGCCGCGGTCCGGCGCACTGCCGATCAGTGGGGTCCTGCCCGTGCCGGCGCCAGCGTGACGGTCAGGCGACGGCGGCCAGGGCTTTCTCGCGCACGGGCCTGGGCACGCCAGGCGTGGCGGCCGTGCACTGGTTGGTGCGGTCGAACAGCTCGCGCACCCATTCGATGAAGGCCTGCACCCGGGCGGAAAGATGCTTCTTCTGCGGATAGACGATCCACACCGGCTTGCCGGTGGAGTTGGTGTCGGTCATCACCAGTTCGAGCATGCCCTTGTCCAGCATGCAGGCGGCCATCATCCGCGGCACCTGGGTGATGCCCATGCCGGCCGCCACCGCCTGCAGCACCGATTCGCCGTCGTTGATCAGCATGTGTGCGTCGATGTCGACCTCCAGCGGGCCGCCCGGCGTGTCGAACTGCCACTGGCGCGGACGTCCGTTCGGATAGACGTAGTTGATGCAGCGATGGTTCTTCAGATCCTCGATGCTGCGGGGCGCGCCGTACTTGCGCAGATACCCGGGCGAGGCGCACACGACATTGCTGAGGTAGCCGATCTTGCGGGCGATCAGGCTGGAATCCTCCAGCTGGCCGACGCGGATCGCGCAATCCAGGCCTTCGCCGTTGAGGTCCGAGGGCGAGTCGCTCATCGACAGCTCCAGCCGGATGTCCGGGTAGCGCTGCTCGAACTCGGTCAGCCGCGGGATCACCGCGGCGCGGCCTACCGACAACGAGATGCCCACCCGCAGCTTGCCGGTCGGCTTGCTGTTGGCGAAGTTCAGCGCCTCGGTGGCCTCGGCCAGATCGGCGAGGATCTCCTTGCAACGTGCATGGAACGAGGCCCCATCGTCGGTCAGGCGCAGGGACCGGGTGGAGCGGAACAGCAACCGGGCGCCAAGCTGGGTTTCCAGCCGGGAAACCGCCCGGCTGACGCCGG
>DASSXP010000108.1:0-4964 GCA_035703755.1 Rhodanobacteraceae bacterium
CCGATAATCGGATGGGTGTAGCTGACGCTGGGTGCGCGGGGTGCATCATCTTCCGCCAACGCCAGCGTCGGAACCAGGGCAACGACTGCCATGACCATGAGGGCTGTCCATTTCGTTTTCATAGCGATTCTCCTTGAAGCATCGAGTGGAGCCGCGTGCTGCGGCGAGCACAAGGCTGCTACGCGACGCCCCGCCAACTCCTTAGACGATTCTGAAAAATTGTGAAAAGTGATATTGCAGGACGATCGGGAGAGACGGCCGCCTGGTGCTTCGACGGCTTTCGCGTCGAGCTCGCGGCGCGTCGATTGCTGGCGCCGGACGGTCGCGAAATCAACCTGACACCACGGGTCTTCGATGCCTTGTTGCTGTTGCTGGAGCACCACTGCGTATTCCGGCCCATGCCGGCCACTGATTCCGGAGCATGCCGGCCGGGGATTCCGGTCCATGACGGCCACCCATTCCGGGCGATGCCGGCAGGGGTAAGTGAAGCGGGTTGACCCGCGCTACCGTGCGCTCTTTTTCGACTCTGAAGGAGAGTGTCCGTGGCGCAAGCGAGGTTGCCCGTGCGCAAGATTCGAGAAGTACTTCGGCTGAAGGCCGAGGAACGCAGCCCCCGCCAGATTGCCGCGGCGGTCGGCTGTGCACGTTCGACGGTGCAGGATTGCCTGCGCCGGTGCGGCGAGGCCGGGCTGGCATGGCCGCTGCCGCCGGAGCTGGATGAGGCGACGTTGTACGCGCGGCTGTATTGTCGGCAATTGCCGCTGTCGCGGACACCGGCACCGGACTTCGCCAAGCTGCACGCGGAGCTTCGGCGGCCGGGTGTCACGCGGATGCTGCTGTGGCAGGAATACAAGGCCGCGCAGCCGGACGGTTGGCAGTACAGCGAGTTCTGCGAGCAGTACCGGCGTTGGGTGGGGCGGCAGGATGCCGTGCTGCGCCAGACCCACACGCCCGGCGACAAGCTGTTCGTCGACTATGCCGGGCAGACCGTGCCGGTCACCGACCGGCTGACCGGCTTGGTGCGCCACGCGCAGGTCTTCGTCGCGGTGCTCGGCGCCAGCAACTACACCTTCGTCGAGGCGACCTGGACGCAAGCCCTGCCGGACTGGCTAGGCTCGCACGTGCGCGCCCTGACGTTCTTCGGCGGGGTGCCGGCCGCGATCGTGCCGGACAACCTGAAGTCCGGCGTCACCAAGCCGTCGCGCTACGAGCCCGAGATCAACCCGTCGTACCAGGACTTCGCCGAGCACTACGGCGTGGCGGTGTTGCCGGCGCGGGTGCGCAAGCCGCGCGACAAGGCCAAGGTCGAGGGCGGCGTGTTGATCGTCGAACGCGCGATCCTGGCGCGCTTGCGCAACCTGACCTTCTTTTCGCTGGCCGAGCTCAACCAGGCGATCGCCGCGCTGCTGACCGAGTTGAACGCCAAGCCGTTCCAGCAGCGCGACGGCAGTCGGCTGTCCCTGTTCGAGAGCGAAGAACGCCCCGCGCTGCGCGCGTTGCCGGGGCGCCCGTACGAGTTCGCGCAATGGAAGAAGGCCAAGGTCCACCTCGACTACCACGTCCAGGTCGAGGGCGCGTTCTACTCGGTCCCGTACGCCCTGATCGGCAAGACGGTCGACGTACGCATCACCGCGCGCGGCATCGAGGTATTCCACCGCCAGCAGCGCGTCGCCACGCACCTGCGCAGCACCCGGCGCGGCCAGTTCACGACCACCCAAGCCCATCGGCCCGAGCGCCACAGCGCGGTCATCGACCTGACGCACGAGAAGCTGATGCAGCGCGCCTTCGCGATCGGCCCGGCGACCGTGGAAGTGCTGGCCCAGCAGGTGCAACGCCGGAAGCACCCCGAAGAAGCGCTGCGCACGAGCCTCGGCATCCTGCGCCTGGCCAAGGACTTCAGCCCCGCCCAACTCGAGACCGCCGCCGAACGCGCCATCGCACTCGGTGCCTTCAGTTACCGCGTCCTGCGCACCCTCATCACCACTCCCACCGATCCCGCGCCTTCATCCATGCCGCCATTGACGCACGCCAACGTCCGCGGCGGCGATTACTTCCAGTGACCCAAGGAGCACCCATGTTGACCGAACCACTGATCCAGCAACTCAAGGACTTGCGCCTGCACGGCATGGCCGCGGCGCTGGCGAGGCAAGACAGCACCGCCCGTGACCTCGACTTCGAGGAACGCCTCGGGCTGATGATCCAGCACGAACTCACCGACCGCGCCAGCGCCCGTCTTGCCCAACGCCTGCGCTGGGCCCGCCTGCCGCAGCAAGCGGCGCTCGAAGACCTCGACACCCGCACCCCGCGCGGGCTCGATCCGCGCCAGCTGGCGCAGATCCGCGACCTTGCCTGGATCGACGAGCACCTCAACGTCCTCATCACCGGCCCCTGCGGCGTCGGCAAGAGCTTCATCGCCTGCGCGCTCGCCCACGCCGCCTGCCGTGCCGACCACAGCGTGCGCAGCTTCCGCCTGCCGCGGCTCGCTGATGAGCTTGCCCGCTACCGCGCCCTCAACAATCGCTCCGGCTTCCTCAAGCTGATCGCCAAGGTCGACCTGCTGGTGATCGACGACTTCGGCCTCGCGCCCATGACTGACGAGGTCAAGCGCGACCTGCTCGAGATCCTCGATGACCGTTACGACCGCAAGTCCACCCTGATCACCAGTCAGCTCCCCGTCGACCAATGGCATGCGTACCTCGCCGACCCGACCCTCGCCGATGCCATCCTCGACCGGCTGGTCCACAACAGCTATCGGCTCGCACTCACCGGCGCATCCATGCGCAAGCAGAAGACCGCCACGAAGAAGGTCACCTCAAACAGAAAGGCTTGACCGCCACGCCCCCAACCGTGACATTACCCACACCGCTTCACCACCCCGGCCGGCATCAACCGGAATCGATGGCCGGCATCGACCGGAATGGGTGGCCGACATCAGCGGAATACGCACGCTGCGCAAATCTGACCGGCCCAACGCCGGGGGACGCACTTCGATCACAGCACAGTCGCACAGAACCAGCGCGTGCCCCCCGCACCGCAAATCACCCGGTTTAGCCAATCTGTAGGCAACGGACACAAAAACGCCACCGTCAAGGTGGCGTCTGTCACTGATATCAGTGGTGGGCGGTACAAGGATCGAACTTGTGACCCCTACCATGTCAAGGTAGTGCTCTACCGCTGAGCTAACCGCCCCAAGGGCCGCGCATGATAACAGGGGGTCGTGGCCGCCTACAAGCTCGATTGCGATTTGGCGAGCAGTGACTGCTGCTGCCGCCGCCGCGCCAGGGCGGCTTCGCGGCGGGCGATGTACAGGCTGGAACCGATCACGACGGCCGAACCGAGCACCGTGTAACCATCCGGGATCTCGCCGAAGCTGAGCCAGGCCAGCACCGCGACGATCACCAGTTGCAGGTAGCTGAACGGTGCCAGCGACGAGGCCTCGGCGAGGCGCAGGGCGTGGGTCCAGGTGTACTGGCCGGCGGTACCCAGTATGCCGATCACCACCAGCCACGGCCACAGCGCCGCCGCCGGCCATTGCCAGACCAGCAGCGCCGCCGGCAGCGTCAACGGCACCCACAGCCAGGTCGTCAGCAGCACAATGGTATCGACCGGGTCGGTGCGCGACAGGAACTTGATGCTGATGGTGACCGCGCCGGCGAAGGCCGCGCCGACCAGCGCGACCAGGCTGGCCAATTCAAAGGCGCTGCTGCCCGGCCGCACGATGATCAGCACGCCGAGGAAGCCGGCGATCACCGCGCTCCAGCGCCGCAGGCGCACGACTTCGCCCAGGAACAGCACCGCGCCGATGGTGACGAACAGCGGCGAGGAATACGACAACGCGATCGCCTCCGCCAGCGGCAGGTTCACGACCGACCAGAACATGGCCAGCATCGACAAGGTGCCGAGCGCGCAGCGCACCACGTAAAATCCCAGGCGGTCGGTATGCAGCAGCCGGACACCACCCCGCAGCAGCAACGGCGCCGCGGCCAGGGCACCGAAAAAACTGCGGCAGAACGCGATCTCGAACGGGTGCATGTCCCGCGACACCTGGCGGATCAGTATCACCATCACGGCGAACAAGCCGGCGCTGCCGATCATCATCACGACGGCACGCGCCGGCAAGGCCGGCGCAGCGTCGGCGCCGGGTTCAGCAGCAAGATTCACGATCGGGCCATTGGCACGGGAAGGCGCGCATCCTAGCACCGCCGGGGCGGCGGGCGGCGCGATCATTCAGCCCTTGTCAGCTACCTGCTGTCGAGGCGGACTGTGCGGGGTCGGCGCCGGGGGCCTTCCAGACCGGCTTGCCGACCGCCAGCCACGGCAGTTGGCGATAGCTGTCCGACAGCAACCACACGCCGGCGCACACCAGGGAGGAAATGATGAGCGCGGTGGTGGCCGTGCGCCCGGTCTGGAGTACCGGCACCCAATACACCAAGGTGATCAGGCCCAGCATCGCCGCTTCCATGGTGGCGGCCAGTCGCGGCCAGATACCGAACAGCAAGGCCAGGCTGGTCGCGATGCTGCCGATGCCGGTCAGGATGGCCCAGCCGGCAGGATGCGGCAGCCACTGCAGCCAGGGTTGCATGATCGCGTCGCCGGCCGCAATGGCCCCCGCCATGACCTCCACGCCGATCATCGGCAGGCTGAGCACCAGCAGACCGCGCGCCGCCCGGATGCCGGACGCGCCCACGGCGAACCCAGGCGGTCGCGCTCCGCGCTTGCCCGCGTATCTGGCAAACAGGTACCAGGCACCCGCCGCCATGATCCCGATCTCGCCGAAGCTGCCCCATGCGCCGGCGTCCCGTGGCGCCTGCACCACCGCCGGCAGCTCGAGCAGCAACAGCCAGCCAAGCAGGTACGGGAACAGCACGCGGCTGGCCGGACGCAGGCTGCGATCCAGCAGCAGCCCGATTCCGGTCAGCGTTTCCAGCCCCGCACAAGCGTAGGCAAGCGCGTCGCGCCAGGGC
>DASSXP010000148.1:0-5611 GCA_035703755.1 Rhodanobacteraceae bacterium
AGTGGCATCGAGGGTCGGGGCATGGGCAAACCCCATGCCCTACACCGCAACGGCCGTACAAAACCGATCGCTCCTGATATCGAAGACATCAAACGTCGGTGTCAGACGATCGAATCAAGGTGTTTTTCAACAGCCTGTTAAACCGATTGCGCGCAGGCGGCATCAAACTGGCACGATGGACGCCTGTCTTGCCCCCAGTATTGCGATGCCCGCCGCGCGATCCGCCCCGCCCGAATCCGATCACGATCTGGTGCGTGCGGCCGCGCGCGGCGATCTGGCCGCCTTCGAGGCGCTGTATCGCCGCCACGTCGGCCGCGTGCACGGTGTGCTGTTGCGGCTGGCCGGTTACGACCACGCCCGCGCCGAGGACTGGACCCAGGATGCCTTCGTCCGCGCCTGGCACAAACTTGGCGAGTTCCGCCATCAAAGCCAGTTCGGCACCTGGCTGCACCGGCTGGCTGTCAACACGGCCTTGATGGCGTTGCGCGCGCGCCGCGCCGAGCCGGTCGATTTTGTCCACGACGACAGCTTGCCCGAGGCCGCATCCGAACCGTTTTGCGCGGCCGAGCGCGAAGAACTGGAGCATGCCATCGCGGCGCTGCCGGCGCGCGCCCGCGCGGTGCTGGTGCTGCACGACATTGAAGGCTGGCAACACCAGGAAATCGGCCGCGAACTCGACATGGCGGTCGGCACTTCCAAGGCGCAGCTGCACCGCGCGCGCAAATTGTTGCGGCAAACGCTTGCCGCCGGAGACTCCCCATGAACGAATTTGAATGGCTGCGGCAAACCCGTTCGCTGGCCAGCCCCAGCACTCCGCAGAGGGATTTGTGGCCCGACATTGCCGCCCACCTTGCCGCGGCGCCCGGCCGGCGCGAAGCGCATCCGGCGTGGTCGATCGCGGCGGCGGCGCTGCTGGCCTGCGGCGGCCTGCTGGGCTTGCACACCGGCCTGCAACACGGCGCTGACTCCGCGCCCGGCGCGCGCAACTGGCAGCCCGCCGACCCACGGCTGGTGGCTGCTGCCGTCGACCTGGATGCGGCGCACGCGGAAATCACCCAGGCCTTGCAGCTCGACCCGCACGGCCAATACCTCCATCGCCTGTTGCAACGCACCGAGCGCCAGCGCAACCACCTCCAGACTCTCGATCAAACCGCCGGCTGACGCCCGGCAAGGAGCATCCCATGCACACTCTCAAAGCCCTGCCCTTGGCCCTGCTGCTCATTGCCAGCAGTCCGCTGGCCCGCGCCGACACCCCGATCAATGCCAGCCGTCCACTCAATCGGGACGCCAAGGTCAGCATCAGCAACGTCAGCGGCGAAGTCACCGTCCATGGCTGGGACCAGGATCGCATCGAAATCACCGGCAGCCTCGGTGACGGCGCCAAGCCGCTGATCATCAAGGGCGACCGCAACGCAATCGAGATCAAGGTCGAAGCGGCCAAGCAAAGCGGCTGGCTGAATTGGGGCGTCGATTCGCACATGAAGCCGAGCGTGCTCGATATTCGCCTGCCGCGTGGGGTCACGCTGGACATCGACGTGGTCAGTGCCGACGCCACCGTGGCCGAACTCGCCGGCGGCGCCATCGACATCGACAGCGTCAGCGGCCGTGTTCGCATCGACGCCAACAGCCCCAAGGTCACGGTGGATTCGGTCAGTGGCAATGTCGACTTCCGCGGCCAGGCCACCCAGCTCGACATCGAAACCGTCAGCGGCGACATTCAGGCACCGGCGGCGGGCAGCCGCGAGGCGTCACTGGAAACGGTGTCGGGCGACGTGCATTTCCAGGGCGCGGCCATCACCCAGCTCGACACCAGCACCGTCTCCGGCGATCTCGCACTGGGCGGCAGCCTGGCCAGCGGCGGCTCGATCAAGGCGGAATCCATGAGTGGCGACGTGACACTGGATCTGCCCGGCAACGCCTCGGCCAAACTGGAAGCCAGCAGCTTCAGCGGCCGCATCGAATCCGGCTTCGGCGATGTGAAGGAGCCCGAACACGGCCCCGGCTCCAGCCTGAACACCACCCTCGGCGCGGGCGACGGCCGCATTCATCTGGAAAGCTTCAGCGGTGACATCCGCATTCGCCGGGCAAACTGAGGGCCCGCATTCCGCATGGCGTGCGAACGCCACACCGGCTACCCATGAAACGGCAAATCACCACCCTCAAGCCCTACGTTCCCGCCAGGGACTTTGCGCTCTCCAAGCGCTTCTACTGCGCGCTCGGCTTCGCCATGTCCGACGGCTGGGGCGGCACCGCCGATTTTGTGCTCGATGGCCACGGCTTCCGTCTGCAAAATTACTACGTCAAGGATTGGGCGGACAATACGATGTTCGTGATTGGCGTTGAAAACGTCCACGCCTGGCACCAACTGGCGCAGACGTTGCTCGCCAGCGCGGCGTTCCCCGGCATGCGGGTCAAGGCGCCCGAGCCGGTGGATGATTCCCTGGTGCTGCATGTGTGGGACCCATCCGGCGTACTGCTGGTGTTTGTTCAATAGGCGCCGCCATTGCGCGTGGCAATTCACGGCCACCGTCCCGCAGCACGGCCCGGCGGCGGCTCAACGTCAGGCCACGGCCCGCACCAAGGAAGCGATCGCATGACCAACGCCCCACCCGATAACCTGCCGATCTATCGCTTGCTCACCGGGCCTGACGACGCCCGCTTTTGTCACCGCGTGTCGGAGGCACTGGCGTTGGGATACGTGCTCTACGGCTCACCGTCGGTCACTTTCAATGGCACGTCGGTGATTGCGGCCCAGGCGATAGTCTGGCGGGGGCTGCACAACCCAACGGCCGATTGACCGGCACCGCTCGACTGGCGAGCACCCTGTACGCCGTGCGGTGACGCCGGGTGACCGGCGTCAAAGTTCCTGATGATACTGGATGTACGGCACGCGACCTTGTGACGGTTCAGTCGGTGTCGCCGGCAAGGCCGCGTGGCTGGATGACCACAGGTTGCGGGCACCGATCGACAGCTCGCCTTCCCACGGGAAACGCACCGAAATACCAAGATCCAGCGCACTCCAGCGCTGCTCCGCGCCTGGCAAGGTGACGCCGACACCGGCGATCGGCTGCATCACACGCCCGACCACGGTGCCACTGATCGGGCCGGCACCGACGCCAAAGCTCAACGCCCGCTGGTCGATCGCGTCCAGGCCACTCTCGTTGCCGGGCAGCATCTGCATGCGCCCGACGCTGGCCCCGAGATCGAGCTGGGCTCCATCACCCAAACGCAGGCTGCCGCTGGCGTTGACGCTGCCGAGCGAATCCACCCATTGTCCCGGCACGCCCAGCAAGCCGACGCCGGTGCCGACGGCGGCGCGTGGCATCACCGCCGGCAACGCATGCCGATTGTCAGCATGATCCAGCCAGCTCGCGCCAACATCGACGCTGAAACCGGCGAAATCGTAGCCGCCGCCAATCTGGCCCCCAGTCCAGCCCGAGCGCTGACGCAGACACAGCGCATCGCCCGTGATGCAGGCCGCACGCGCGCCGACATCGATGCGGCTGATACCGACGCGGGTATAGCCGTGTCCGGCCAGTGTCCAACGCACGCCCGCAGACTGGAACAGCGCGCCGGGTGCCAACGCGCCCTTGAACGGAACGCTGGTCGGCGAGCGCACGACGCCGCGTGTATCCGCCCCCGTCAGCACCAGCAACTTGCCATCGGCGGCGCGCCACATCGGCAACGCCCAATGTTCGGCGGTACCGGTTGCCACGGGCGCGGCCTGTGCTGCCACGGCCGGCGCCGGCGCTTGCGCCAGCGCTGCCAATGGCAGCAGCAGATTCAGCGACAGGACGGCCAGCACACGCATCGACAACTCATCAAATTCAAGGTTTGGTCACCATTCGACCCGGGAATGCCTGCCAGGTTCCCACCCGCAAATACAATCCCGCACTCGAAGTCTAGCGCAAAACTTCATGTTTTTCTAACGATTTCTGCGGTTCGGCCGGCTCCCGCACACGCCTCGCCCCGCCCCCGGCGACACGACGGCACCGGCGTGATTACAATGATCCTCCGCCCGGCCCCGGCGACCGGCGTTTCCGCGTGCGGAGATACCCGTGCTCAAGCACCCCAAACCAGCCAAACCCGAGCCCCGCCAGCCACCGCCGCTGGACGCGGGCTTCGAGGCGGCGCTGGTGCAATTGCTGGAGTGCAACGACCGTGAGACGCTGATCGTTTCGGGCCGCCGCTTGCTGGACGTGTTGGCACCCGGCGCGCAGATCGCCCTCGACACCCCGGTCGCTGGCGGCACCAGCGTGCTGGATGGCAACACCTTGACCCTGCCGCTGGGCGACGCCTCACGGCATGCCTTGAAGATCGACCTGCCAACCGGACTCAGCCAGGCCGAGTTCGAGCGGCGCATCTCGCTGGTTGCCCGCTTGCTGGGCGCCAAGGATGACCAATTGCGTTCCTTGCGCCACCTGCGCGATTCGGTGCGCCGACTGGAGCGCGCCGAACGATTGCAGCGCGCGCTCTACACCATCACCGAACAGGCCAGCAGCGAGCGCGACGTGCCGGACGTGATGCGCGCGATGCACCAGATCATCGGCAGCCTGATGTATGCGGAAAATTTCTACATCGTGCTCTACGACGACAAATCCGGCACCGTGCGCTTTCCCTATTTCGTCGACACGGTCGATCCGGACCCGCCACCGCCCGACCTCGACATGCCGATGTCGGAGATTTACCACACCGCGACCTGGTACCTGATCCACGCCGCCAAGCCGCTGATGGGTCCGCTTGAATCGCTATGCAAGCAGATTGACGGCCCGCTGATCAATTCCGGCCCGGCCTGCGTCGACTGGCTGGGCGTGCCCTTGATGGATTCCGGCGCCGGCAAGGCGGTGGGCGCATTGGTGGTGCAAAGCTACCGCGAAGATGCCCGCTACACCGCGCAGGACCGGGCGCTGCTGACCTACGTCGCGCAACATGTGCGAACCACACTGGAGCGCCACCGCGCCCACGCCGAACTCAGCGCCCGCGTGACCGAACGCACCCGCGCCCTGACCGAAGCCAATCGCGTATTGCAGCAACAGGTGATGGAACGCCAGCGCGGCGAACGCTTGCAAGCCGCCCTGTTCCGCATCGCCGAGCTGGCCAACAGCAACGAAACCCCGGAAGACTTTTATGCCGCCGTGCACCGCGTCGTCGGCGGCTTGCTGTACGCCCGCAACTTCTACATCGCGTTGCTGAGCGGGGACCGCAAGCAGCTCGAATTCCCCTACTCGGTGGACGAGTTCGATGCCAACCGCAGCCCGCGCCAGCGCGGCAGCGGCCTGACCGAATACGTGCTCGAACACGGCACCGCCTTGCTGGCCGACAGCGACGTCATCGAGCGCATGCAGCAACAGAGGCTGGTGACGCCAAGCGGCACCAGCTCGCTGTGCTGGCTGGGCGTGCCATTGGTCTGCAACGAGGTCACCGTGGGTGCCATCGTGGTGCAAAGCTACTCGGCCGAGCACCGCTACAGCACCCGCGATCAGGAGTTGCTGACCTTCGTTTCCTACCACATCGCCAACGCGCTGGAGCGCAAACGCGGCAGCGATTCGCTGCGGCTGGCCTACGCCGAGCTCGAGCAGCGCGTGACCGAGCGCACCCACGCGCTGGCCGA
>DASSXP010000179.1:0-7936 GCA_035703755.1 Rhodanobacteraceae bacterium
ATCTCATCCAGGCGATCGAATCCTCTGGATTCCATTCCGGCGGGAGCGAATACGTGATGCCGGATGTAGTCCGAATACGGCTCGCCGGAAACGGTCTCGATGATGCGGCCGAGCAGCATGTAACCGGCATTGCTGTAGTTCCATTGTTTGCCGGGTTCGCTGACGACAGGTTGGCGGGCGATGAGCCCCAGATAGTCCAGCGGATCGACGAAGCGCTCACGATGCGCGAAATACTCGGGCAACAGGAAATCGCCGAGGCCGGCCGTGTGATGCAGCAACTCCCACACAGTGATCTTCTTCGCCGTGGTCCGGTCGGGATACTCCGGAACCCGTGCGGCGAGGCTGTCATCCCAGGACAACTTGCCGGCCTCAACCAACTGGGCAATGGCAACCGCGGTGAACATCTTGTCGATGGAGCCGACATGGAACTTCGTTTGTCGATCGACCGGCACGCCAAAGCGGCGTTCGGCCAGGCCGCGGCATTCATCGAATACCGTTTTGCCGCCATCAACGACGCTCAGGCAACCGGAGAAATCCGCCGTGCGCACCAGTCGATCCAGCGCAGCGTGGGCCAGCCGCGCCAGCTCGGCGTGCGACACCGCACCCCGTGGCCAGCCGGCATACAGCGCCGGGTCGCCCATCGGCACCAGCTCTGCCTGACCAAGCTTGCCGGACTGGGCCGGGTCAGCGGCCAACACGAACAAGGCGTGTGTGCCGCGGCGACGCCCCTTCACCACCACTTCCAACAAACCCGGCTGCCGGGGGTCGCGGCGCACGTCGGTGACCGCCACACCACCCGCATCGCGGGTCGCCGAAACCAGATTGTCGATAAATCCGGCCTGCTCGGTGCGGTCGATTGCAGCGGACAACACCGTCGGTGCCCAGCGCCGCAGGTCGGCAGGGGTGTCGGCATTCACATGCTGGATCAATGCGCCGGCGAGCTTGCCGGTCGGCGTATCCGGCAGGGCCGCCGCTGCCATCACGGGCATCGCTGCAAACAGCACGATAGTGACAAGTGCGCGCGACATCCGTCTGCCATGACGACCGACGAGCGATGGATTCACGGGTAAACGATTCATTCGATGGGCTCCAATGCGGTGTGGGTGCGACCATTCCTGCAAGCGAGGATCGCCTCACGCCGCGGATGTCGCGGCGTTTACTGCTTGGATGCGCGGCGGTGCGCGCCTGGATTCATCGCTGCGGAAAAGTCCGTGCCCGCATGCCACCAAACGCGCCAGTCAAGGCATGGCGCGTGGCAGCCACAATTGCGCGATCGCGCCCGGCGCGTCCGTGCGGGCGCGCAGACTGACGCCGCCATCGTGGGCTTCGGCAATCTGCCGGGCGAGGGTGAGGCCGATGCCGGAGCCGCCCGGCTTGGTGGTGAAATACGGCACGAACAGGTTGTCGCTGGGCGGCGGACCGGCGCCAGCGTCCTCGATTTCGATCACCGCCCGCTCATGCTCGCGGCGCCAGCGCAGCCGCACGCTGCCGTGGCGTGGCAGGCTGGCTTCGGCGGCATTGCGCAGCAGGTTGATCACCGCCTGTTCGAGCTGATCGGCATCGGCCTGCACGGCCAGCGGCCCGCCATCCTCAAGCTCGACTGGCACGCGCTGCTCCAGCGCGGCAATCTTGTACAGCACGTCGCGCAAGTCCACTGCCGCCATGCGCGGTGGCGGCAGTCGCGCCAAGCGGGAATAACCCGCCAGAAAGCGTGCCAATGCGCTGGCACGATTGCCAATCAGCGCCAACCCGCCGTGAAAATCCTCGCGCCAGTCATCCGGCATCGGCTCGCGCGCCAACAGCGTCGCCAGCGTGCCGGCCATCGACTGGATCGGCGCCAGCGAGTTGTTGACTTCGTGGCCGAGCACGCGCAGCAGGCGCTGCCAGGCCTGGCGCTCCTCCTCGCGCAGCACGCGACCGACGTCGTTGATCACCAGCAGCGTGCCGTCGCGGCCGTCCCGGCGCAGCGCCTGGCAACGGATCTCGAAGCGCCCGCTGCGGGCGGGAAAGCGGTGCGTCAGCACCTGCGATGGCGGCCCGTCCAGCAAGCCGGCCAAACCCAGTTCCACGGCACTGCGGCCGAACAGTCGCTGCTCGGCGGAATCCAGCAAGGCCTGCGCCGCCGGGTTCAACAGGCGCAGACGCCGGTCCTGGTCGAACACCAGCACCGCGCTGTCCAGCGCCGCCAGCGTCTTGGCCAGAAGATGGGCAGATTCCTCGAACTCGACCCGTTCCCGCTGCAGCCGATCAGCCAGCGCGTTGATGTCGGCGACCAGGTCACCCAATACGCTGCCATGCACACCGCGCAAGCTGTAGTCGCCTTCGCGCAAGGCAGTGATCAACCCGGACAGCGAGTACAGCGGAAACACGATGCGTCGATACTGCCAGCGCGCCAGCCCCGCCATCAGCAAGCCGGCCAAGGCCAGCAATGCCCACTGCCAGAACGGCACCGGCCCACCCGCCAGCAACACGGCCGCCAGCGCCAGCACCGGCGGCACGCCCGGCAACAGCACGCCGACGAGCGCCCGACGATCGAACCGCGGCATGCGTCCGTGCCGACCCGCGGACGGCGTCGCGGGCTCAGTCGTCATCGACAGACGATTCCCGCAGACCGTGCTTTTCCAGTCGCCGATACAAGGACTGACGGGTGATGCCGAGTGCGTCGGCGGCGCGCTGCATATTGCCGTCGAAACGCTGCACGGCACGCTGCACCAGCTCCACCTCGGCCGCCTCCAGCGTCATGCCGTCCAAACCATCCTGCGCGGTGCTGGCCACCTCGCCGAAGGCCAATGCGGCGGCGCTCACCTCGTCGCTGTTCGCCAGCAAGGCGGCGCGCTCCATCAAGTGCTCCAGCTCGCGCACGTTGCCGGGCCAGCGCCAGGCCAGCAAGGCCTTCTCCGCCGAAGCCGCCAGGCGCAGACCCGACCGACTGTAGCGCAGTGCATTGCGGGCGAGAAACGCGCGCGCCAGCGGAATCACGTCATCCACGCGCTCGCGCAACGGCGGCAAGCGCACTTCCAGCGTATTCAGGCGATACAGCAGATCTTTGCGAAAACGACCACCGGCGACCTCTGCCGCGAGATCGGCGTTGGTGGCGGAAACCAGCCGCACGTCGACTTTTTGCGTGCGCGAGGAGCCCAGCCGCTCGAACTCGCCGTCTTCCAGCACGCGCAGCAGTTTCGGTTGCTGGGTGGCCGGCACGTTGCCGACCTCGTCGAAGAACAGCGTGCCGCCGTCGGCCAGCTCGAAGCGGCCGATGCGCTCGCCCTTGGCGTCGGTGTAGGCGCCGCGCACATGGCCGAACATTTCCGACTCGAACACGTTCTCGTTCAAGCCGCCCATGTTGACCTTGACCAGCGAGCGCGCCGCGCGGGGCGAGTGAGCGTGGATGCGTTCGGCGATGACGCCTTTGCCGGTGCCATTTTCACCCAGCACCAGGATATTGGCATCACTGCCGGCGACCCGATCGACCAGCGCCAGCACGCGCCGCATGGCGGTCGATTCGGCGATGAAGTCGGCGCTGCCCTCAGCCCGCAGCAAGGCATTCTCCGCCGCCAGCCGCTGCGCCCGGCGGGCCGCCTTGCCCAAGGCAATTTGCGTTTCCAGCACGCGCACCAGGCGCACGTTGTCCCACGGTTTCTCGATGAAATCGACCGCGCCACGCTGCATGGCCTCGACCGCCAGCGCCACGTTGCCCCACGCCGTCATCACCACCACCGGCAGCTCCGGCGCGTGTTGGCGCAATTGCTCCAGCAATTCCAGCCCTTCCTCGCCGGAGGTAGTGTCGCGGCGGTAGTTGAGGTCGATCAAGGCACAATCGAACCTGCGCTGGCGCACCGCCTCCAGCGCCGTCGCTGGCGCATCGGCCGCGCTGGAGGCCAGACCCTCAGCCTTCAGCAGCAGGCGCAAGGCTTCGCGCACGTCGGCCTGATCATCGACCAACAGCACCATGGGACGGGCATCATTCGGCATCTGCAAACCTCGGAAAACCGTTAATGATCCGCGTGCTCAAGCCGCCGGCAACTTCGCCAGCGCGGCATCGGCTTCCTTGAAGCCCGGCTTCAATTGCCGCGCCTGCGCCAGCTCGGCGCGGGCCTTGGCCGGCTGCTCCAACCGCGCCCAGCACTGGGCCAAACGCAGATGCGCCCACGCCAGCGGCGGATCGTTGTCGCGCCAGTCGATCGTGAGGCCCAGATACTGGCCGAGCGCGGCCACGCCCAGCTGTGCATCGATCTCGCCGGCAGCCGCCATCCGGCCAATCTGGTAGTACGCCGTCGGCTCCGCGGGATAGGCCTTGATGGCCTGCTGAAACACGGCCAGTGCTTCAGCGTAGTGTTTCTGATTGTCCAGCAGGTAGCCGAGCGCAACCAGCGCATTGCTGTCCCTGGCGCCGTCCAGCGCCTGCCGCAACAGGGATTCGGCTTGTTTCATATTCTTGTCGGCTGCCGCCTGCCGCGCCCGCACGATCGCCGCCTGTGCCGGATCCAGCGCGGCCAGCGCACGCAGTTGCGCCGCACCATCCTCGTCACTGCCACCGGCAATGCCCGGCGCGACCAGATAGAACATCGCCAGCGACAGGCGCGCCGCCGGCAGCTTGGGTTCCAGCGCCACCGCTTGCTTGTAGGCGTCGCGGATCTTGTGCGCGATGCCGAGCTTGCTGAACATGCTGACATCGTTGACGTAGTTGGAATACGCATCACCGAGCAGCAACTGGTAGCGCGCCTTGGCCGGCGCCAGTGCGGTAGCCTTCTGTGCCCACTCCACTGCCTGCTCGTTGTCACCGGAACGCAAATAAGCACGGGCCAGGCTCGCCGCAATCGACGCGTCCTGCGGGGCCTTGCCTGCCGCGACCGCGAATGCCTTCGCTGCGGCGGAGAAATTGCCATTGTTGGCCAGTTCATCGCCGCTCAGCGTCGGCGTTGCCGCCTGCACCATGCCGATCAGACCGCCCAGCACCAGGGCGCACAGCAAACGGGACATCCACACACGGGGTCTCGACACCGTATTCTCCTTCAGGGTTGGCTATTCAACACATGGGCGATTCGCCGGCAAGCGACCGCGCGCAATCGGCAGGCCGATCTTGCATGCGACGCCCGCGCAGCGGCCGATTATCAACCAGCATTTCCTTGCTCGAGTTCAAGCGACGTTAACCCGCTTGCGGACATGCCGTCGACTGCCACATCTCGCCACATTCATTCATGCCGCAAGGCCAGCGCCGGATCGACGCGCAGCGCACGCACGGTCGGTACCAGCGCAGCAATCAGCGACGCACCGATCACCACCAGCAGCGCCGGAACGAACACTAGCGGATCGTGCGCCCGCGTGTGCAAGCCGGGATCAGCCAACAGGCTCGACCAGGGGACGGCCAGCGCGACGCCGATCAGCAAACCAAGGCCGAGTTGCCACGCCAACTGCCGCGACACCGTGCGCACGATACTGCCGCTGTCCGCGCCGATGGCACGGCGTATGCCGAACTCACGCGTGCGCTGCGCCACCGCAAAGGCCAGCACGCCATACAGGCCCGCCGCCGCCAGCAGCAGCGCGACCAGCCCGACCGCCGCGAACACGTCGGCCAGCACGGTCAAGCCCAACCGCGACACCTGCATGCGACGCGCCTGCGTGGCGACATCGTAAATCGCCGCCTGCGGGTCGACCGCATGCACGGCATCGGCGAGCCGTTGCTGGAACGCACCCGTATCCACGCGGACGCGTACCGCCAGACCGACACCATGCAGCGGCGAGGCGCCGGCCGACTGCGCCAGCGGTATCAGCAGGCTCGGCCGTGGCCGCTCCAACGCATCGGCCAACTGCAAGGTCTGCACCACGCCAATCACGGTCAAGGTTTGCGCATACGGCGTACCGGGATACAGCACCAGCGTGCGGTTGAGTGGGTCCTGCTGCGGCCAGAACTGCTGCGCCATGCGGGCATCGATCACCGCCACCGGCTGGCTGCCATCGACGTCACGCGCATCGAAATAACGTCCCTGTACCAGCTCGACGCCGTAGGTCGCAAGAAAGTGCGGATCGGCGATGGCCATTTGCGCGCGCGGCCAGCCCGTCGCCGGCTGCGGCTGCCCCGGCAGCGACACGTTTTCGTGGCTGCCCAATTGCCCACCCGGCACGCTGCCGGCGGCGCTGGCATCGACCACCCCCGATTGCTGCCGCAGTTGCGCCACCACCGCGTCAAAAAACCGGATGCGATCCGCGTCGGCGTGGTAGCCCGCGGGCGGCAACGACACCCGCGTCGTGACGATGTGCGCCGCGTGCGCCGAACCCACCGTTGGCTGCGCCAGCAACTGGTTCACCGCGCGCACAAACATGCCGGCGCCGACCAGCAGCACCACCGTCAGCGCCACTTCAAACACCGTCATCGCCTTGGCCACCC
Source organism: Rhodanobacteraceae bacterium (assembly GCA_035703755.1). GTDB lineage: Bacteria > Pseudomonadota > Gammaproteobacteria > Xanthomonadales > Rhodanobacteraceae > DASSBG01. Next base: position 6,386 of record DASSXP010000179.1, read on the forward strand.
GCGCAAAGCCGCGCCCCGAGCCCTTGCCACCATCGCGCAAGGTGTTGGCCAGATCACTGCGTGCGGCACGCCAGGCGGGAATCCCGCCCGCCAGCAGCGTCGTGGCCAGCGCCAGCACGATGCCGAAGGCAATCACCCAGGCGTCGATGCCGTGCAGGAACAGCCGCTGCTCGGGATGCGCGCTGACCCAGGTGACGTGCAGCCACTCGCCGGCGCCCCAGGTGATGGGAAAGGCCAATGCCAGCGCGCCGGCACCCAGCCACAGGCTTTCCGCCAGCGCACCCAGCATCAGCCGCGCACGCGAACTGCCGAGCGCGCTGCGCAATGCCAACTCATGGCGCCGTTGCAGGGTCTGCACCAGTTGCAGGTTGGCAACGTTGACACACGCCAAGCCGAGCACCATGACGGCGGCAGCAAACATCAGCCACACCCAGCGCACCAGATCACGCGGCACCAGCCCCGCCGCCATCGGCTCGATCACCAATGCCTGCGCGCGCTGGCCGGCAGGCAAGGCTTGCTGCAAACGGTCCGCCCAGGCATCCAGCTCGCTGCGTGCCTGCGGCAACTGCACACCGGGCGCCAAGCGCCCGAACACGCCGATGTCGTGATGCTGTCCCGGTTGCAGATGCAATGGCAGCCATACTTCGGTCGCATTGGGAAAACCGAACGCTGCCGGCAACACCCCGACCACCGCGGCCCACCGCCCACTCACCTCAACGCGGCGGCCAAGCACATGGGGATCGGCGCCAAAGCGATGACGCCACAGCGACTCGCCGATCAGCACCACCGGCGGCGCCCCGGCGTCATCGTCGGATGGCTGCAAGCCGCGTCCGAGTATCGGCTTGACGCCCAGCAATTGCATCATCGAAGCGGTCATTTGCGAGGCGTTTTGAAATGCTGCCCCATTCCCGGCATCCAGATTCACGCCAACGGTGGTCAACGCGCCCAGCGCATCGAGACCGCGCAGCTTGCCGTCGAGGCGCAGGTATTGATCGCTGTCCATGTCGCCGACCACGTTGCTGCCGGGTTCCCCCAGTACGACCAGCCGACCCGCATCGGGGAACGGCAGTGGTTGCAGCACCAGCGAGTTGATGCTGGCAAACAGAAACATCGTCAGCCCAAGCCCGGTACCCAGGACCGCGATGGACAGCAACGCATAGCCGGGGCGCCGCGACAGGCGGCGCCATGCCTGGCCGAGTTCTCTCAAGAGCATCGTCATTCCTCTTGCATGGCCGGTTGCGGGGGCCGCGATCGCTCCGCGGCACCGCCGACGGCCGGCAGATTTCCGGGTGGATAGTCCGGCAGCGCGATCTCGTCGCTGAGGTAGCGGCCCATCAACAATTTCGGGAATAGCGGCAAGCGCATCAGCCGGGTGGCAGCGTCACGTGCCCGCACGCCGAACTCGGTGCGCGGCACGAACGAGGCCACCAGCGATTCGGCAAATCGCTGCTTGCGCGCCAGTACGGGCAGCAACCGTTGCTGATAGCGCGCCAGCGCACCCGCGATATCGCCCGGGTGCTGGCCGAGCTCACCCGCCAGCACATACGCTTC
>DASSXP010000384.1:0-17278 GCA_035703755.1 Rhodanobacteraceae bacterium
AGGTTGGTGACGAGGTGCTGCTGTGGGGCGATGAGCTCCCCGTCGAAACGGTGGCTGCCCATGCCGGCAGCATCGGCTACGACCTCACCTGCGGCATGACCCGCCGGGTGCTGTTCGTCGAGGACGACGCCTGACCCGAACCGGCTTGCGGGACGCGCCATTGCCGCGTCTCCGCTGCTGAGACGGCGGCCCGGCAAGCTGGCGGCTCACTGCATCGGCAAGGGGGCCGGCATGCAACTCATCCAGCGTTTACCGGCGCCGCAAACGGCGCCGTTGGCAGCGACAAGCCCTGCCTGGCACCGCGTGTGGCTACGCGCCGAGCACTTTTTTTCCCGTCAGGATGCGCGCGCGCATTGCTGGCTGTGGTTGCGCGATGAATGCGGCATCGTGCGCGCCTGGCGCATGGATGCCGCAGCGCTGGGGCGGGATGACCGCATCCGTGAGCTGCTGCAACAATTTCGTGCCACACCGAACGCCACGTATCTGGGCGATCCCGTGCTGGGAAGAATATGGCCGTTGCCGAATGCGCCCGTGGTGCCGATGACGCGCTGGGCGATTTCCTGGGGACAGCCGGTGCAAGGCGACATTCGCGCGTTTGCCGACAGTCTGGATCAGGGCATCCTCGAGACGCTGGGCGCGCTGGAATTGGCGGGAACCTTCCTGGGTTCGGTCGCCAATTTCAATCGGCTGGCGCGTTTGTCGCCGAGTACGTCACGGCATCGTCAGCAAGCCCTGCGGCGGTTTCCGCCACTGCTTATCCCGGTGCTGCTCGATTTGCCGGAACGCCCGGACATGTTTGGCACGGAGTTGGAAGAGCATGCCGGACACCGGCATGCGCCGTCGCCGGCGCTGCTGGAGGCGATGGATCATGGCCGCGATCTGATTGGCGCGTTGGCGCAACACTACGCGGTTGATCGTGCGCTGATTCGTTCCCCACTGATGGCCGAGCCGTGGCCAGATGGCGCCGTGGCGCCGGAGACCTTGCAATTGTTGCAGGCACTGCCGGCGCATACGCGGCCACGCGATTTGAGGTGCTTGCCGCCGCGGCTGGCACTGCTGGCGGCCGCGCCGATCAAATCGGCCAGCCGAGCGGCGCGCGCGCGGCTGGCGCCGTGTTTCGCGGATGGCTGGGATCGCGTCTGGCGCCGACTCGAAACCGAGTTCAGCCCGCTCGAAGCCCGGTTGCGCGATTGCCGCGATTTTCTGCAGGCGGTGTTGCAACAGGCCGAGATGCCGCCGCCGTTGGCATGGTTCGATGTGCCGATGCTCGGGCATGTGTGGGCCGTGCGGCGTGGTCTGAAGTCCTTGCTGGCCGCATCCCGGCGCTGGCATGCGCAGGCGTTGACGCCCGTGTCTGCCACGCTTGACGGCATTGCCGATTCGGTTCCCGCATTGTTTGGTGCATGGGAAAACGCCGAGGGCAAGGCCATCGAGCTGACGACAGCCGAGGCGCTGCGCGAAGAAGGGGAGTGCATGCACCATTGTGTCGGAGGCTATTGGGAGCAGTGTCTGTACAGCGCCACCCGCATTGTTCATCTGGAGTTGCTGGATGGCCGCGCGGCCACGGCACAATTCGAATTCGATGGGCTGGATGAAGCCAATACCCTGTTGTTGGTGCAGTTGCGCGGGCGCCACAACGGCGATTGCGATGCCGACATGTACGCGTTCGCGGAAGACGCGGTCGAGATGCTGAACGCTGACACGCGCCGAGATGCGCGTTGTGCCGCCCTTGCGGACGCCGCGCAACAAAGTGCGCGGCGCCGGCCAGACGGCCCGCGTCACGTCCGCCGGCTGGACGCGCGCAGCCGTGCCGAAGCGCGCATGGTGCTGGATTTCGCCATGGCCCAGCCGACGTGGCAGCGACGTGGCGGAGCAAGCTACAGCGGGTCGGTTGCCGGCTTCGTCCATGCCGAAGGGCCGCGCCTGCTCGGCGTGCTCCGCGTTGGTGCCGAACTCCAGTTGGTGCGCGAACCGCACAACCCGTACGATCCACTCGCCGTGCGAATCGACTGGCAAGGCCACAAGCTCGGTTACGTTCCACGGGCGGCCAACGCGCCGATCGCCGCGGCACTGGATCAAGGCCTGGCACTCGCCGCTCGCATCGACGCCATCGATCCAAATCCACATTGGCGCGAAATTCGGGTCGATATCGGCCCCGCTGGCTGATTCGGCGCCTGCGCCGGGCGGCTCGACGCCAGCCGCGCCAGAGCACAGAATCGGATCACGCATTGATACAACCGGGAGTCAATTACGCATGGCCAAAGCCAAGACCGCCTATGTCTGTAGTGATTGCGGCGCTGAACACGCCAAGTGGCAGGGCGCCTGCGCCGAGTGCGGGGCGTGGAACACGCTGGCGGAAATCGTGCTGGAGCCGGCGTCCAAATCCGTCGGTGCGGCGCGTGGCGGCTACGCTGGCAAGGCGGCGGGAGCGGCCAGGGTCACGCCGCTGACCGCGGTGGCGGCCGAATCCGAGTCGCGCACGCTGACCGGCATCGGTGAACTCGACCGGGTGCTGGGTGGTGGCCTGGTGGATGGCTCGGTGGTGTTGATCGGCGGCGATCCGGGTATCGGCAAGTCGACCCTGCTGTTGCAGATGCTGGGACAAATCGGCGCGCGGCTGCCGGGCGTGTATGTCACCGGCGAAGAATCGCTGGCGCAAGTGGCCGCGCGCGCGCAACGCCTCGGTCTGCCGCTGGAACCGTTGCAGGCGCTGGCCGAAACCGGCATCGAGCGGATTCTGGAGCAGGTGGCGGTGAGCAAGCCGCGCTTGTTGATCGTCGATTCGATACAGACCATCTGGACCGAACTTCTGTCCGCGGCGCCGGGCTCGGTGTCGCAGGTGCGCGAATCGGCGGCCAAGCTGACCCGTTTTGCCAAGGAGACCGGTACCTCGGTGCTGCTGGTCGGCCACGTTACCAAGGAGGGCGGTATCGCCGGGCCGCGCGTGCTGGAGCATATGGTCGACGCGGTGTTGTACTTCGAGGGCGAGTCCGGTTCGCGTTTCCGTGTGCTGCGCGCGTTCAAGAATCGCTTCGGTGCGGTCAACGAGCTCGGCGTGTTCGCCATGGGCGACAAGGGCTTGCGCGAAGTGCCCAATCCCTCGGCGATTTTTCTCTCCGCACACACCGGACCGACGTCCGGCAGCGCGGTGATGGTGACTCGTGAAGGCACCCGCCCGTTGCTGGTGGAAGTGCAGGCGCTGGTCGATCAATCCTCGCTCGGCAATCCGCGCCGGGTGGCGTTGGGGTTGGAGCAAAACCGGCTCGCCATGCTGCTTGCGGTGTTGCATCGCCACGGTGGCGTGGCCGCTTACGATCAGGACGTGTTCGTCAACGTCGTCGGTGGCATCCGCGTGCAGGAAACGGCGGCCGACCTGCCGGTGCTTCTGGCGATCCGCTCCTCCCTGCGTGACCGGCCGCTGCCTGACAAGACCGTGGCCTTTGGTGAGGTGGGCTTGTCGGGCGAAATCCGCCCGGTGCCGAACGGCGAAGAGCGGCTGAAGGAAGCCGCCCACCACGGTTTCCGTCGCGCCATCGTGCCCAAGGCCAATGCGCCGAAGCAGGGCCGTTTCGGCGAACTGGAGGTGGTCGGCGTTGAACGTTTGGCCGACGCGCTGGATGCGGCAGGGTAAGCGGCGTAATGGCGAAATCGCCGAGCCGGTCTGCTATTGGCGCCCGGTTCACTTCAACTGGACTGGATGCGCGTATGCTCACGGCCACCCGCGTTTTCGTGCGCGGCGGACCACCACTTGATCCGGAGTTCCATCATGCAACGAATTGCCGCTTTCCTGAGCTTGGTCTTGCTGGTTGCAGCCATTCCCGCCCACGCCGCGCTCGACAACGGTGCCAGCGCGCCGGACTTCAGTGCCGAAGCCTCGCTAGGCGGTAACGCGTTTCATTACTCGCTGGCGGCCGCGCTGAAAAAAGGTCCGGTGGTGCTGTATTTCTATCCGGCCGCGTTCACCCCCGGCTGCACCATCGAGGCGCACGATTTCGCCGCCGCCACCGACAAGTACAAAGCGCTAGGCGCCACCGTGATCGGCGTCTCGCGGGACGACATCGAAAAACTCAAGCGCTTCTCGGTCAGTGAGTGCCGCAGCAAATTCGCGGTCGCGGCCGACACCGATGGCGCCATCACCAAGGCCTACGACGCGGTGATGCCCGGCCGGCCGGATTACGCCAACCGCATTTCCTACGTGATCGCGCCGGACGGGAAAATCCTCTACAGCTACACCGCCATGAACCCGGCCCAACACGTTGCCAACACTCTGGAAGCGCTCAAGACCTGGTCCGCTGGCAAAGCCGCTACGGCGCCCTGAGCGCGAGTGCAAGTCATGGAACCGGCGACGGTGATCGCCACGCGATCTTGCGCCGGATGACGGCGGGCGGTGGAGCGCAGTAGCCGGCATCCGGGTGCGTATCTCGCGTTCTTGCTTGCGAAGTGGAGAATCCGGTACTTCACCGATACAGCGGCTTCCGTCGACACGAAAGCAGGGTGACGGCAAGACTCGCAGCGTGATCCACCAAACCCGAACGACGGTACGGTAGGCGGCCTGCGCCGCTCTCACCTGCACGCTGCCTTGAAAGACAGCCCGTCGTCTGTCGGCATCGGCGCCGCCGCGATCTCGACGCAGACAGCTGCCCTGGCGTTTGTGCCAACGTGTCAGCGTTGCCTTGCGGGGCAAGTGCGTTTGGGGGGTGTGGGTTCAAGGTGTGAGCATGGCGCCTGGCCCCATCGCTACCCCGCATTCAGGGGGTGCCATGTGCGCGACCTGAAACCTAGCATTTCCCCAGCGCCATAACGGCTTTTCTGCAGCCGGCCCAAGGGGAGTCGAGATGCCATCACATACGCCAAGCAAACGCCAAGCGTGGCTCGCGGCCTGGCTTTTCCGTGGTGCCGGGGTCCTGTTGCTGCTGGCTGCTGGCTGGTGGTTGACCGGGTGGTTGTTGCACGCATCTGCCCCGCGTCGGGGTGCCACGGACGCGCACCAAACGGTCGATGCATCGACCCGATTTGAATATCCGGTGATCTTTACGTCCGCCACCAGCGAAGCGGTGATCGAAACCTGGCGTCGGCACCTGCTGGCCGCGACCCACGTCAGCCACTGCCCCGAAGGCCACCCTTGCGTGAGCCGTGCCCTGCGTTGGGCGCAAACCGGCCCGGTGCCGCACCCGGTTATCGGTTTCGACTTCGCCGTCATCAGGCCGCGGGTCGAACGGCTGGCACATGAGTCCGCTGCGGTCGATGCAGCCCACATTCCCATCTCGTAACCCGTAGCTCACCGTCGCGTAGAGCCGGCGGTTGAGCCTTTACTGCCCCGGAGAGTCTTCATGACGCTTTATGCCCACGCTCCACGCTGCACTCGAAGTCTGTTGTTGTTTGTCATGGCCGCAGCCTGCGGCCCAGCCCTGGCCATTTTCCAGAACGGTGGATTCGAGTCCAGCGACTTCACCGGCTGGACGCTGGGCGGTGGCTCCAACCCCGGTCTTGCCGGCGTCGCCCCATTCACGGGCGCCAGCATCCAGATTAACGCCGGCACCCCCGGTCCGTCCGCGCTGGTCGCTGCCGGCACCGTCGATGCCAACGCACCAGACCTGGTGCTGGCGCGGCTCGGCCAATACACCGCAAAGTTGAACGACGCCAGTGGCGGCGCTTTGGTCACCACCATGACCCAGGTGGATACCGTTACCAACGCCGATATCGACGCCAGCGATAATCTACCGCACATTCGTTTTTCCTATGCACCGGTGCTGGATGACCCCGGTCATTCACCGCATGAGCAGCCGTATTTTTACGTGGTGCTCAAAAACCTTGCCGACAACAGCATTGTGTTCGAGCAATTTGCCTATTCCGGGCAGCCCGGAGTGCAGTTCCTGAATAGCAACGGTAACTGGAAATACCTGCCGTTCCAGGACGTCGACGTGGCATTGCCCATGAGCGCTATCGGGCAGCAGATTGAACTGACCGTGGTGGCAGCGGACTGCTCGCTCGGTGCACACGGCGGTTACGTGTACGTCGATGGATTCGGTTCGGCCAGCTTGCCGCCGGCGGTCACCCCGAATGCCATTCCAGCTTACGTAGCGGTACCAACCACGGGTCCCTTGGCATTGCTGTTGCTGGCTCTGGCCATGGCCGGCTGCGGCTGGTTTGCACGGCGCCGCACCATCTGAATCCCTGTGCAACACGGCCACGGATGGCCCCTTGTCCACTGCCACTTGCCCCGGCATCGACCGGGGTGCTTCTTTTCCGCTGTTGCAATCGGTCATGCCAACAACATGTCCACTGGTGATGGAGCGACCAGCGCGATGGTCATGCCAATTACGGTGCCACCAAGCCGTGCCGTATCGCCACCAAGGTTGCTTCGGCGCGTGTGTTGACCGCCAGCTTGCGGTAGATGTCCTTGAGATATCCCGCCACCGTGTGTCGCGACAGTTCCAATAGCCTGGCTACATCGAGCACACTCAGGCCCTTGGCGATCAGGCGCAAAACCTCCACTTCCCGCGGGGTCAAATCGATAGCTTCTTCGCCGCTATCGTTCGGCGCAGCCACCGGCTGAAAGCTCCGCAGCAAACGCCTGGCGATGGAAGCGGACAACGGCGGCTGCCCGGAGACGATGCCCGCCAGCATCTCGGCCAAGGTTTCGGGCGACTGATCCTTGAGCACGTAACCTTGGGCTCCGGCGCGCAGGGCCGGAAACAAATGGGCGTCGTCATCGAACACAGTGGCCACGATGCACAAGCTTGATTGCTGGCTCAGATGCCGCACCAGGTCTATGCCCGATCCGTCGGGCAAACCCAGATCGAGCAGCGCCAGTTCCGGTGCCGGCTGACACAATGGCCAGGCACTGGCCAACGATTCGGCTGACGCCAATGCAATACCGGGAAATGCCAGCGTCAAGGCGCGTGCCAGCCAGTCGCGGCTGGATGACAAGTCATCCACGATCAAGGCTCGCGTCGGCAACTTCATGGATCGGTCTCAAGCGGCATGGTCAACAGCACCTTGGTGCCGCCCAGCGTACCAGCTTGCCAGGCGATGTCACCCGCCAAAGCCTGCGCGCGTTTGCGCATATTGCCGATGCCGCCGTGACTGGTCGTGGGCACCTTTCCGGCACCCTGGCCGTCATCCGTCAACTCCAACCGCAACTGGCCACAAGCCACCGCGCACCGGATACGCAAATGCCGCGCCACCGCGTGGCGGATGGCGTTGCTGGTTGCTTCACGCACGATGCGATGCAGATGCAAGGCGCGTCCTTGATCCAGCCGCATGGCGGGCATGTCGATCGGCATGTCCCAAGTCAACGTCATGTCCACTGCGGCCAAACGCTGCGTCGCCTCGGCGCGAATATCGGTCAGCACATCGTCGAGGGTGCCAGGTGTGCCGCGTGAGCGCGTCACCACGTCACGCAGATCCTGCAGCAGCGCGCGGGCCTGGTCAGCCTGTGCCGGGGACTCGGCCGCATGCACCATGCCGAGCAGGCGTGCGCCCAGATCATCGTGCAAGTTTGCGTAGATACGCTCGCGTTCGTCTGTCGCTATGCGATCACGCAACTCGATCGAGTGTGCCGCAAACTGGCTTGCCGCTTCGGCACGCTGTTGTCGCAACTGCCGCCATAACAGGGCCACCAAGCCCAGCGCCAGCAGCAACAACACCAGCAACACCACGACCGCCAGGGTCATGCCGGCGTATCTTTTCGCAACGCAGCCAACGCTGCCTTGTCGCCGAGCTGTCGATACACGTCGCTCAACCGCTCGATTACGGCTTGGGTTCGCGCATGCTTTGCACCCACCCGTGCCAGCAAGCGTCGATGCGCGCCTTCCAGTTCCTGGCGGGCGGTTTGCAGGCGTCCCATGCGAGTCAGGCACAATCCATGGTTGCTCATGAAAATCGCCGTCATCAAGTGATCGTCGCCCACGGTCGTACGCGAATCTTCGACCAGGCGACTGAACTCGCCTTCAGCCTGAGACAATTTGCCCGCGTCCATCAGCAACATGGCCAGATTGTTGCGCGGCGCATAGGCTGACGGATGTCGGCTGTCGGTGCGTTGCTGGATTGCAATGATGCGTCGATACATCGTCTCGGCTGCATCGACCTGATGTTGCTGTTCCAGGCAGTAAGCCAGCGAGTTCATTGCTGCCAGCGTCTGCACATGGGCCTCGCCAAGCTGCTTGGAAAACCCGTCCATGGAGATGCGTGCGGCCTTGGCCGCCTCGTCAAATTTCCCTTGATGCGCCAGGATGTTGGCCAGCGACTGCCAGCTGGTGAGGGTGGCCAAATGCTGTTCGCCAAGAATTTCACGGCGCAACGCCAAGGTGGCACGCAACTCGGTTTCGGCCTTGCCGTAATCGCCTTTGGCCTCCAGGATCAAGGCCAGGTTGTGGCGGCTGGTCAAGGTCAGCGGTGCACGTTCGCCCAAGGCTTGCCGGCGCCATGCCAACACTTCGCGGATCAGGTTTTCGGCTTCGTCGAGCCTGCCGGCTTCGCGCAACAAAGTGGACAAGGTGCTGCGAATCGTGGCAACGGTGTTCTGCAACGGTCGATTTTGTGACGGCTTGTCCGCATCCGCGCTGGCGGCGCGGGCCAGCAGCGCACGCAAGGCCGCTTCGGCCTTGGTGAAGTCGCCTCTGTCGAGCAGGATGCGGCTGCGTTCAAGATCCAGTTCCAATTGCGACGCCAGGGGGGCCACGGGCCATGCCAGCGCGGCCTCGTCCAGCACCCGGTCTGCTTCATCGAAACGGGCCAGATTGACCAAGGTCGAGGCACGCTCAAACAACAGATCGCGTCGCTGCTCGGCGTTGTCCGGATGTGGTAACGCCAAGGCACGGTCGATCAACGTCAATGCAGCGGTGTAATTGCCCAGTGCACGATGCGTCGAGGCCAGGGTCGCGGCGACCACGCGTTGCACTGTCGGCTGATCGGTCAAACCGTCCAGCTCGTTTTCGGCGGCTTTTACCACCTGATCCAGGCTGATGCTGAGTCCGGCGGTGTGTTCGGGGTTGCTGGCCGACAACATGCGACGCAAGAATGCCGATATGGCTTCCGATTCCCGCGCCCGTTGATCTGCCAGGGCGCGTGCCGCACGTTCGCCCACGGCATAACGGATCGAAACCAGGGTGGCGCTGGCAAGTATCAGAAACACCAGCGTGCTGGCAATGCTCAAGACGCGATAGCGGCTGACGAAGCGCCGTGCCCGATACCAGGGGGTCGGTGGTTGTGCCAATACCGGGCGCTTCTTCAGCACTCGCTCAAGGTCGTCGGCGAACGCTGCCGCGCTGGCATAACGCCGTTCCGGGTCGGCGTCCATCGCCTTCATTACCACGGTAGCGAGATCCGCCCCGATACCACCTGTGCGCAATGTCAGCGGTACAGGCTTTTCGTCACGCAAGATGTTCAGTGCTTCAAACAAGCTGGCCGATGCCAGCTGCGGATACGGCAGAGCACCGCTCAGAACTTCATACGCCACGACACCCAGCGAATACACGTCACTGCGCACGTCGGCACCGCGATCACCGCGCAACAGTTGTTCCGGGCTCATGTAAGGCAACGTGCCAAGCACCTGCCCGAGCTGGGTCAAGGTGCCATCTTCGACATCGCCGCGCCAGGCAATGCCAAAGTCGAGTATATGCACTGCGCCTGCCTCATCCACCAGAATGTTGGCTGGCTTGAGGTCGCGATGGATCACGCCACGGCGATGCGCGAAGTCGATAGCCCGGGCAATATCAACCAGCAGACGCAAACACGCCGGTTGCGCGACAGGCGCGCTTTGTACGTACTCAATCAATTCTGTGCCGCGCACGTATTCCATCGCCAGCCACGGCACCTCGACCCCGTCCAGTCTCGTTTCGCCCGCCGCGTACAATCGCGCGATAGCGGGGTGCTCCAGGGCTGCCAGGGTGCGGATTTCGCGTTGCATACGGGCAATCAGCGAAGGTGATGCTGTACGAGCCAGTTTCAGTGCCACCTGTCGCCGTGGATGCGCCTCCTCCGCCAGCCACACGTGGCCCATGCCGCCGTTACCCAGCAAATGCAGCAGTCGGTAAGGGCCGATCATGCGCCCATCCACGGGCGGCATACCGACGGTTCTTGTCGATGTTGGCATTTTCTTTCCCCCGGCCATGGAACTGCACCAGTGTGCGGATTGCTCAGGCAACTGGCAAGCCGACACTCTGGCAGTTGAGAAACTCCCGCAGCTTGCCGCCGTCATGGGCGGAATCAATCGCCAGGTTCACATCGGATGCGCGGCCTCGACGTGCAGCAACCCGCGATCTTCTTCTGCGTTTCGGTCGAGAGTCGCGTGCCGATGGAGCGCCCGATTTGCATGCTTCGTATCCTCGCGAACACGATCCTTGGCGGACCAAACGAGATGCCTCGCCAACTCTGATGGAGAATGGCAATGGCCAGATCGTCGGCGCGGCCGCGCGACAGCCCGCGAACCCTCTGGGATCCATGTCGCGCGTGCTGGGTTTGATCGAAGGCGCCCTGGACGTTTGATGTCAGGCTTTGTCGGCGTAGCGCGCCACAATGTAACCGGCTTTCAAGGCGTGCGCTTGAGCACCAGCTCCAGCACGAACTTGGAACCGAAAAACGCCAACGCCAGCACCGCCATGCCGATCAAGGTCAGGTTGACCGCGCGGGTGCCGCGCCAGCCGTAACGCCAGCGTCCCCACAGCAAGGCGCCGAAGATCAGCCACGCGATCACGGTCAGCACGATGACGTGGGCGAGATGCTGATCGCGCACGTTGTGCACGAACAGCGCGCCGGAAAACAGCGTCAAGGTCAACAGCGCGAAACCGGCGCCGATCATGCGAAACAGCAGGGCTTCGGTCTGGGTCAGCGGTGGCAGGGCGAGGATCAGGCCGGCGGAGCGGTGCGAGCGCAGCGCACGCTCCTGTACCGCCAGCAGGATGGCCAGTACCGCAGCGATCGACAGTACCCCGTAGGCAATCAGGGCAATCGCCACATGCAGCTGGATTTGCCAATCGATCGGTTGCGGCGCGGTGGCCGGGGCCGCGAACACATCCAGTGCCAGCAGCACGGCGGCCAGCGGAAACACGATCACGCCCAGCCCTGCCACCGGGCGTGACAGATTGACCAGCAGGGTCAGGGCACTGACCACGCAGGCAACCAGCGACAGCGCGGCGAAAAAATGCAGGTCGAGTCGGCCGCTGTGGGCGCCGAACAACTCGATGGCGTGCAGCACCACGGCCAGCATGCCGGTGACCAGGCCAAACCGGCGCCAGCTGTGCGGGCAGCCGGTGACCGGCGCCGCCAGCAACACGGCGGCGGCGAGGTAGAGCACGATGGCGGTGGTGGCGGGAATGAGCAGTGACATGGGAACGGAAGTTTGGCACAGGCGGCGGTCGCATGGCAGCGTCGGCGCGTGTTTGTCCAGGGCAAGCAGACGGTGCTGTAATGCAAACCATCGCCCTCACGGAGCGCACCATGACTCGATCCAGCGACGGTTTGCAGCGGTTTCTGGCGGCGCGGGATTTTCTTCTTGCCCACCGCAACGATCAGGCCACGGCCAGCCGCGATTTTCGCTGGCCCGAATTGACCACGTTCAACTGGGCGCTGGACTACTTCGACAGCCTGGCGGCCGGAGCCAGCGCGGATCGCACCGCCTTGTGGCTGGTGGATGCTGACGGCAGCGAGGAGCGACGCAGCTTCGCCGAGCTGGCGGCGAGCTCCAATCGGGTTGCCAACTGGTTGCGCTCGCTGGGCGTGGCGCGTGGCGACCGCATCATGCTGATGTTGGGCAACACGGTGCCCTTGTGGGAAGCGACGCTGGCGGCGATGAAGCTGGGCGCGGTAGTGGTGCCGACCACCTTGCAGGCGCACGGCGCCGATCTTGTCGATCGCCTGCAGCGCGGCGCGGTGCGTCATGTGATCGCCGATGCCAGCCAGTGCGCGGCGTTCGATTTCCCGGGCCTGTCGTTCACGCGCATTGCGGTTGGTGCCGCGGTAGCCGGTTGGCATGACTTTGCAGCGGCCGCGGTGCAGTCGGCGGAATTTCAGCCCGATGGCGTGACCCGCGCCGACGACCCCATGCTGCTGTATTTCACCTCCGGAACCACCTCCAAGCCGAAGCTGGTGATGCATACACAGCAGAGCTACCCGGTCGGTCATCTGTCGACGATGTACTGGATCGGTCTGCAACCGGGCGACATTCACTTGAACGTCAGTTCACCGGGTTGGGCCAAGCACGCGTGGAGCTGCCTGTTCGCACCGTGGAACGCCGCGGCGACGATCTTTATCTACAACAGCCCGCGCTTCGATGCGCCCGGGCTGCTGGATGCGGTAGCGCGCCATGGCGTTACCACCCTGTGTGCGCCACCGACGGTATGGCGCATGCTGATCCAGCAGGATTTGGCCGCATACAAGGTCCGTTTGCGGGAACTGGCCAGTGCCGGCGAGCCGCTCAATAGCGAAGTGATTGCGCAAGTGGTCAAGGCTTGGGGCCTCACCATCCGCGATGGCTATGGCCAGACCGAGACCACCGCGATTGCCTGCAATGGCCCCGGCCAGATGCTGTTGCCGGGTGCGATGGGACGCGCGGCGCCGGGCTATCGTATCGAGCTGCTGGACGCCGATGGCCGGCCGGCAGAAGAGGGCGAAATTGCACTGGCGCCCGAGCCGCGCCCGCTGGGCTTGATGCGGGGCTATGCCGACGACCCGACGCATGCGCGGCACCTCGACGCGAATGGCTGGTATCGCACCGGCGACGTCGGCATGCGCGATGCCGATGGCTACATCACCTACGTCGGACGCGCCGACGATGTGTTCAAGTCCTCGGATTACCGCATCAGCCCGTTTGAACTCGAAAGCGCCCTTGTCGAGCATCCGGCGGTGGCCGAAGCGGCGGTGGTGCCAAGCCCGGACCCGCTGCGTCTGGCAGTGCCCAAGGCGTTCGTCAGTCTGGTGGCCGGGCGCGAACCCAGTGCCGAGTTGGCGGGCGAGATTCTGTTGTTCATCCGTACCCGATTGGCGCCGTACAAGCGCATTCGCCGGCTGGAGTTTGGCGAGCTGCCAAAAACCATCTCCGGCAAGATACGCCGCGTCGAGCTGCGCCGGGCCGAACAGCAACGCGGCTCTGACGAGCGGCTGCCCGGCGAGTACTTCGACAGCGATTTCGTGACGCGCGATACGCGCGGCTGAGTAACACCGTGATCCCGTTTTCGGGCTCCTCGGGCGGCGGTGCGATCACCGGCACAAACGGGTGTCGCGGCAATCGCGGGCTTGTTGCGTCAGCTGCTGCGGGTCACGGTGGTGCGGCAGCGGCGTCGTCGCTGTCGACGCGCATCAGGGCGATCTTCAGTGGCGGCAATGGTGCGTGTGCGCTGTCCTTGCTGATGAGCTTCAGGCGAATGATTTCGCCATCCATAACAAGAGTCAGGTGGCCCCAGTGGTTGAAATCGATCAGGATGCGCGGCATGTTGTCGATCTCGAGGGTATTGCCTTTCACGGTGTACGAAAGCGGATCGAGAGTGGGCGACGTCGGGCCGGGCAAGGGGCGCCGGATGCTCGTCATATGGGTGCCGTCGAACATCCAGATGTCGTTGAATGCACCGTTCGGAGGGGCATCGGCCATCGGCATGTTTTCGTAGGCCACCACTTCCCACGCGCCGATCAGGCGTTTGGCCAGTGGCAGCGATGAATAATCCTGCGTGTCATAGTGGGTGGCGGGAAATGACCGCGCGGTTTTGAGCGCTTCGACGCTTACCGGCTCGATTGTGTTCGCGATGGCGTGGGCACCGATGAGCCGCACGTAACGCCACACGCTGCCGCCCTCCTGGGTTACCACGAGCGTGTCGGGATCGGGCAGCTTGAACGTCGCGGCATAATCCTCGCCGTCACTGTCGGTGACGATGCGCTGGTCGCCGTCGATGCGATAGTTGAGGCATGGCGTGGTCGCATCGATACGGGTGGCAGCGGCTGCGATGATGCACAGTCGGCCATCGGCGGAATAGTTTTCCTTGCGGGCTTCGATTCCGACGGGGCTGGCGGCATAGGTGTTCGGCATTACCACGGCGACCAGCCGCCAGGTTCCCTGGATTGGCGCCGGGGTGGTTGCGAACAGCGGGCTGCTGGACAGCAAGGCGCACAGGATCAGCAGTTTGCGCATGCGGTGACTCTGGGTGTCGTATAGGGTGATGGGAGCTGCGCGGTTACGGCGGGCCCGACGGCGAACTCAGGCACACGCGCGAGATCTTGTCGCGATACGCCGTGGTCGCGCGCAGCCGATCCGCTTCGGATGCCAGTCTGGGTTCCTGATAGGCCGCATGGATGATGGCAGCCATCGCGCGGGTTGCGCCATGGCAAGCGTCGAACGCATCGCCGGCCTTGCCCTCGCATACTTGGGCATTGAGCTGCATGAGCCGGGCTTCGGATGTGCCGTGCTGGCGTGCGTCCATCGCTTCGCGTGCCAAGTTGGCCAAAAGCTCGCAACTGTCATCATCAGGGCTGGTTGCCTGGCTTGGCGATGCGCGCAAGGAGCCCAGCACGGAAAGCATCGTCTGTCGGTAACCGCTCGGGTCTCGATTGCTCAGGACTGTCGAATTCACGACCAGGCTGCCGAGCGAGGCCAGCCCTTGGGACATGAACTTGAAACCGCCCGGTTCCGGTGCCGTGTCGGTTGCCGAAAAACTGGCGCCGCGTACCGCGCCGGCGGCGAAATCCGTAATCTCCAGACGTGCGCTGGTGGATTGTGGCTGGGCCCGGTCTGCTGCTTGCCGGGCCATCGTGCGGATCCACGTCGGATCACTGGCATTGACGGGTGATCCGGGTGGCGCTTGCAGCAGCGTGACAAGCAGCACGGCGTCGGGCCGGTGGCCTTGCGTGAGCCGTATGGTTGTGGCGGCGGGCGAGGCTTGCGGTAGTGGGTCGGCGTGCCAGCCCTTGGGTAGCCCGACGGTGAGATGCTGGCCAGCGATCGTGCCGAGGTCGATCCGGTCCCTGGAGCGGGCCGTTCCCCCCGTTGTTGCCGTCCGATCGCGTCGTTTGCGGCCGCGAGTCCGGCGCGCATGGACTGTCCGTGTAGACGGTTTGGCCGTGAACCTCACACTTGTAGATCGAGGTGTGTGCGTCGGCAGCCGTGGCCATGCATGCGGTCGTGAGCAGGATGGCCGTTATGCTCGGGTGTATGGTTGTCGTTCCTTGAATGCCGATGGGAGGTTGGCTGAGGGCCTGTGAAAAAACACCCGCCTGCTGCGGTCGCCGACAAACGTCCCTGACGGCGGCGCGTCGTGTGCAAACAGCGGTCATTGGTTCGCCCGCCTCCCTTGTTTGCGTCCAATGCGCCGTGACAAGAACGCCCGGCGACGCTCTCGCTGCGGCGTTCGAATTTTTCACAGGCTCTGAGCGTAGTACGCCAATGGCGTGGTATCAACGATCTGCCGGCTAGCCACGGTGAGCGCCACTTAGCCGAAGGGCTGTTCGATCGACGGGCTGGGCGTGGTGAACCAGCGGCCGCCGTCCGTGGTGGTGACCATGCAGTCCTCCAGTCGCACGCCGAATTCGCCGGGGATGTAGACGCCCGGTTCATCGGAGAGGGTCATTCCATCGATAATGGGTTGGTGCTCGCCGCCGACGGCGTAGTACCACTCGTGCATGTCCATGCCGATGCCGTGGCCAAGGCGATGGGTGAAGAATTTGTAGCCGGGGCCGTAACCGGCATCGACGATCACCTTGCGCGCGGCGGCGTCGATGTCCTGCATCTGGCCGCCGGTGCGGGCGGCTTCGCGGGCGGCGCGCTGGGCTTTTTGCACGATGGCGAACACGCGCTTCATCGTGTCGCTGGCCTTGCCGAGTACGAAAGTGCGGGTGATGTCGCTGGTGTAGCCGTGGACCTGGCAACCGTCATCCAGCATCAGCACGGTGCCCTCGTCGATCCGTTGCGGCTCGCTGGAGCCGTGGGGTTGCGCGGTGTATTTGCCGACGTTGATGCTGGCGAAACCGCGCACGCCCTGGCGCGCGTAGGCGCTTCCGACCAGTGCCTGCACGTCGTGCTGGGTCATGCCGGGTTCGAGCGCCTGCCACACCGCATGGTAGGTCGCCAGGGTGATGTCGTTGGCTATTTGCAGCAAGGCCAACTCGGCCTTGGACTTCACCGCGCGGCAACCGGCGGTGACCGGTGTCGCACTGACCAGGTGGGCATTGCTGGCTGCCTTGCCGATGCCGTCGGCAATGAAGAAGGGCACTTTTTCCTCGATACCGAGCGTGCCGCCGGCGATTTTCAGTTCCTTCAGCGTGCGGGCGATCAGCGCGTAGGGGCTCTCGTTCTCCTGCCAGGTGCGGATATCGCGGCCGAAGCGCAACGTTTCCAGCGTGCGGCTCTTTTCGAACGCCGGGGTGATGTAGATCGGTTCGCCCGTACGCGGCAACAGCATCCCGGCGGTGCGCTCGCTCAACCACCAGTCGAGGTCGACGAAGTACTTCAGGCTGGTGCCGGCGGCGATGAAGATGGCATCCAGTTTGTGAGTGGCCATCAAGTGCTGCGCCTTGGCGAGGCGGGCGCGGTATTCGTCATCGTGAATGGCGACCGCCTTGCCGGTAGCCGGGTTCAGCGCCGCAATCGAGGCCGGCAGCGTGCCGTTGGGCGTGGGCGCGGCTGCGTTCGCGGCGCGCAGCGGCACGGCCAGCGCCGGCAGGCTGGCGGCGCCCAGCGCGGACAGGCGCAAAAAGCGCCGGCGGTCGGATGGAGTGGTTGGCTGGCTCATGGCAGTGGTATCGCGCACGGATTGGCAGAATGGCCACTTTGACACGATCAGGCGGCATGGACAGCAGGACGAACGGCAGGGGTGTGGACGCGAGGTCGGCTATACTGGGCGGTTCCAACGCTTGAATCACGCCCATGTTCGACTCCCTCAGCCAACGCCTTTCCGCCACCATCAAGCGCCTCAGCGGCCAGGGTCGCCTGACCGAGGACAACATCAAGGACGCATTGCGCGAAGTGCGCATTGCACTGCTGGAGGCGGACGTGGCGCTGCCGGCGGTGCAAGCACTGGTCGAGCACGTGCGCGAGCGCGCGGTGGGACAGGAAGTGCTGAAAAGCCTGACTCCGGGCCAGGCGCTGGTCAAAATCGTCAGTGACGAACTGACTGCGTTGATGGGGCAAGCCAACAGCGAGCTGGAGCTGGCGCGCACGCCGCCGGCGGTGGTGCTGATGGCCGGTTTGCAGGGCGCGGGCAAGACCACCACGGTGGCCAAGCTGGCGCGTTATCTGGCCGAGCGCAAGAAGAAAAAAGTGATGGTGGCGAGCTGCGACGTCTACCGTCCGGCCGCC
>DASSXP010000052.1:0-2552 GCA_035703755.1 Rhodanobacteraceae bacterium
TGAAGGAAACCATCCGCGGCTTCAAGATGATCGTGGACGGCGACGTCGACCACCTGCCGGAGCAGGCGTTCTACATGGTCGGCGGCATCGACGAGGCGATCAAGAAGGCCGAGGACATGGGCGCCAAGAAAGCCGCCTGAGGCGGCTTTCGGGAATCGGGAACAGAGAATGGGGAATCGGCAAAGCAAAAGCGCCGGTTCATTCCGCTCCTGACCATTCCCCATTCCAGATTTCCCAATCCCTTCGAGCGTAGCGAGAAAAGCCATGACCCAAACCATTCGCGTCGACATCGTCAGTGCCGAAGCCGAGATCTTCTCCGGCGACGCGACGATGGTCGTTGCCACCGGTGAGCTCGGTGAGCTCGGCATCACGCCGCGCCACGCACCGCTGATCACCCGCCTGAAACCCGGTCACGTCGACGTGCTGCTGGACGGCGGCGAGCGCCAGCAGTTCTGGGTCTCCGGCGGCATTCTGGAAGTGCAGCCGCAGGTGGTCACCGTGCTGACCGACAGTGCGGCCCGCGCCGCCGATCTGGACGAGGCCTCCGCGCAACGCGCCAAGCAGGAAGCCGAGGCGGCCCTGGCCAATCGCACCGACGCGATGGAAATTGCCGAGGCGCAGGCCAAGCTGGCCGAAGCGATGACCCAGCTGCAGGCGCTGGAACGTCTGCGCAAGAATCTGAAGCACTAGCCGTCTGATTGACGCGGGCGAAGCCACAGAAAGCGCCGGCCTCGTGCCGGCGTTTTCGCGTGTGGAACAGATGAATCCGGGACAGCCATGCCGTGGTGGTGGCAGTAAATATTACACGTGTAAGCTGATAGCTTCCGAGGCCTCGTCCATGGCAGGAGCCATCATGATCCGATTCGCGCGCAGGTTGTCACTGGCCGTTCTGGCCGCGTGGCTGGCCGGCTGTGCCAGCACGTCCCGGATTGCGCCGCCGCCCAGTGGCGATGCCTCATGGCGGATGGTGGCGCCGCCCGGCACGGTGCGCTACCAGTTGGCGATGGGCGAGGTGTCCAGCGGCGCGACGCCGTTCCGGCGCGTGAAGCCGGTGTATCCGCCGGGCTTGCTGGCCATCTGCCCGCCACCGCAGGAGGTGCCGGCGCTGTTGATCATCGATAACCAGGGCGCGGTGGCCGAGGTGCGCGTAAGCGGCGAGCAGCAGGCCGATGCGAGCCGGCACGCCTTCATCGATGCGGTGCGTGCCGCCGCGCGGCAGTGGCAGTTCCAGCCACTGAGCATCAGCCGCTGGGCCGCGGACGCCAACGGCAACAGCCATGTGGTGGACAGCGACACGCGGCCATTCAGCCTCACCTACGTCTTCCGCTTCGAATGCCACGCGGGCCAGTCCACGGTTTCGGCCGCGGCGGCGCAGCCCTGAGTCATGCTTGCCGGCATTGGCGCCGAACCGGCTGCTATGCTTTTCGATCGAAACACGTCAGGGCCGACAGCATGAATCACGCACCACTCCACGTCATCATCCTCGCGGCCGGCGCCGGCACGCGGATGAAATCCAGCCGCCCCAAGGTGCTGATGCCGCTGGCCGGCCGGCCGTTGCTGGCGCATGTCATCGACGCCGCGCGGGCGCTGCAGCCGGCAGCGTTGCACATCGTCTACGGTCATGGCGGCGAGCAGGTGCAGGCGGCGTTCGCGGGCCAGGCCGACCTGCGCTGGGCGCTGCAGGCCGAGCGCCTGGGCACCGGCCACGCGGTGGAGCAGGCGCTGGGCGAGGTGCCGGACGACGCGCGCGTGCTGGTGCTGTATGGCGACGTGCCGATGACTCGCGTCGAGACCCTGCGGCAACTGGTGGAAGCCGAGGGCGGCTTCAGCCTGCTGACCATGCGACTGGCCGAGCCGCGCGGCTACGGCCGGGCACTGTGCGACGGCAATGCCCGCGTGCGGGCGGTGGTCGAGGAAAAGGACGCCGACGACGCGCAGCGAGCGGTGAACCTGGTCAATACCGGCATCCTGATCGCCGCGGTCGGCGCCTTGCGCGGCTGGATCGGGCGGCTCGATCGCAACAACGCCCAGGGCGAGTATTACCTCACCGACATCTTCCGCATGGCAGCCGAGGAGAACAGCCCTGCGCTGAGCGTGGAGTGTGCCGACCCGGTCGAGGCCGCCGGCGCCAACAACCCGCTGCAGCTGGCCGAGCTGGAAGCGGCCTTCCGCCAGCGCGCCGCCCACGCCCTGCTTGCCGACGGCGTGCGGCTGGCCGACCCGCAACGCATCGACGTGCGCGGCGTGGTCACGGCCGGGCGCGACGTGGAGCTGGACATCGACGTGATCCTGGAAGGCAGCGTCGCCCTGGGCGATGACGTGCGCATCGGCGCCTTCACCCGCTTGCGCAACGTGCAGCTGGCGGCCGGCACCGTGGTGCAGTCGCACTGCGACCTCGAGGGGGTGGTCACCCATGGGCCCTGCACGATCGGCCCGTTTGCGCGGCTGCGCCCGGGCACCGAACTGGATGCCGGCGTGCACGTGGGCAATTTCGTCGAGACCAAGAAGACCCGTCTCGGCGAAGGCAGCAAGGCCAACCATCTCACCTATCT
>DASSXP010000088.1:0-6459 GCA_035703755.1 Rhodanobacteraceae bacterium
TTCGCCTGCGGCGCTGGCGAACCGACCGATGCATCAGTGGTTCTGCACGAACTTGGCGACGTCGTCCAGCAGTTCGCGGGCCGAATCTTCGAGCTGCATGCCTTCGCGGCCGGACTGGCGAATCTTCGCCAACACCTTGCCAGAGGCATCCTTGAAGACGAATTCGGCGCCGATGCCGGCTTGCATCATGTGGCCGCCCGCAAACGGGATCCAGGCGCGAGCAGTGTTGGCACGCTCGGCCCAGTAGACCGCCGCCGAGACATGCAGCTTGGGCGCCTTGGCATCGTCCGAGCAGACGTGGTTGAGGATTTCCGGGAACTCTTCCTTGAAGACGTCGCGCATGCCGTGGTCGACGGTTGGGGCGAGGTTCTTGAAGGAGGCGAGGGTGCAGTGATGTTTGGCCAGGTTGGCATCGGGCGCGATCCAGTACCACTGGATGTCGTCGCCTTCCTGCATGTTGCTGTAGTCGGTGATGATGCCTTTGCCGTATTCCTTGAGGTCATCCTGCGGCACGCCGGAGGCGAATGCAGCGGTGGCCATGAAGGCGAGAAATGGCAGCAATGCGATGGTGCGATGGCGCATGTCATTTTCCTTGTGGTTGATCACGGGCAGTTGGCCGGGCCGCATCGCGGCTGCACCGCGACGCGGATCCGGGCAACGCCCTGAATGGTGCCGGTCAGAGGGCCATCGCGCAAGCAGGCGTTCGCGCCGGTGGCGCAATCAGCCGGCCTTGTGGCGGGCCAGCCTGAGCCAGGTATCGATCAATACGATATCCGGATCCGAGCCCCGCACTGCAAAGCAGGGTGCATTTTCGTCCGATCGGCTGGAAGTGGCCGTTGGCCCGGTCCCAGCCACGGTCAGTTGTTGCCTGCCGGCGGCGGCGTGACGCAGGCAAAGGAACTGGCATCGTTGCTGTCGCCGTGACCATCGTAGCGCGCGAACTGCGGCCACGGGCATAGAGGGCGCGTCATCAGCACCGGCTTGGCCGGGGCGTCATCGACGTGTTTGGCCGCGATGATGGCCGTGGGCGCGACGTCGTGCTCGACCCAGCGCACCAGGGTGGCAAGGATGTCGTGCCCGGCGTCGCCTTGGGTCGCGCCGTCGTATTGCCCGAAATCGTTCGGTCCGGGGCCACCCGCGCAATGCAGCATGCCGGGGACCATGTACAGGCGCACGGCGTTGGCGCTGGCCTCGGGGCCAAGGGATTTCGTCACGGCATCGAAATAGGCGACCGTTGCCATGGGCGCGATGGCCGGATCGTTCCAGCCGTGGTAAAGGATCAGTTTGCCGCCGTGCGCGACAAAGGGCCGGATATCGGCATCGACCGCATTCAGGGTGGAAGCGGTCTTGCGCGTCGCCAGCGCCAATGCCGTGTCGATGTTGGCGTTGTCGATCTGCCAGTCGTGTTGGTCGTACACCATGTTACCGAAGTAGTTCCCGGCAAAGAAGGCGAATGCCGATTTGCCCGGTTGCTTGCCGGTGATCCACCGCTCCCAGGCGCCGTGGTAACTTTCCGCGCCGGGCATCAGGCCGGGGAAAATGCGCTTGCCATCGTGATCGTGCACGCCGTGGTAAATCGTGCGCAGGGTTTCCACCTGTGGCGCGGTCAGGCAGCTGTCCGTGCCCGCGTCTCGGCACAGCAGGTCGGCTGGATCGAAACGGCATTGCCGTGGATCGCCGAGGATGCCATCGTCCACGCCATCCTTGGCATCGCAGGCATCCAGGACGGCGCGCGTCACGCTGGCCAGTTTCGCCGGTGGGATGTAGCCCGTGGGAGTGGTTGCCTGCTGCGTCACGCCGAGGCCATTGGCAAGCAGGTGTGTCCAGTTTGCCGCCGGCGCGCCGGCGATGATGCCGTCGTAGTCCGACGGAAATCGCTGCGCTTCCATCAGCGCCTGACGACCGCCGTTGGAGCAGGCGGAGAAGTACGCGCGCGCGGCCGGCTTGTGATAGCGCACATGCACCACGGTTTTGGCGAAGGCAGTCATTTCATGCACCGCGCGGTAGCCGAAGTCGACGACTTTCTGCGGTGCTCCAAGTGCCCACGCTGCGTCACCACCGCGATGGCCGGTGTCGGTGCTGGCACTGGCGTAGCCCTGATCGAGCGCCGCGGCCAGGCCTTCGTAGTCGATGTAGCCGGCGAAGCCGCCGTTGCCGATGCCGCGGAAGCGTCCGTTCCAGCCCGACTCCGGCAGCCACACTTCGACCTGGATGTCGGACTGTGCTGTCGGCTTCAAGCTCGCCTGCACGCGACAGAACGCCGGTGCTTTCCGGAACGTATCCGGTGCGACTTGTCCTGGTTCCAGGTTCGGCGGCAAGAATGCGCCGGCAGCGACGTTGCGGGCCGCGTCGATGTGCGCGCGCGGCAGGGTCAGGCGTGCGAGCTCGGCGCAGTCGTGTGCCAATGCCGGCAACGGCAGGCAGGCGAGCAGGAAACAGGACAGGATGATGTGTTGGCGCATATTCTCCCCCTCGCGCGACGTGGCGAGGGGTCATTAAACCACGCCGCACGGAACCATCTGGCGGTCAGGACCGGGCGCCTGCCTGCCTGCCGGTGCGGGCAGGCCGGTGCAGTGCATGGCGCGGTCGGTCAGGACCGCTCAGGCGGTCTTGTGCCGCGCCAGCCTGAGCCAGGTGTCGACCACGGTGTCGGGATTCAGTGACAGCGACTCGATGCCTTGATCCATCAGCCACTCGGCCAGATCGGCGTGATCGCTCGGGCCCTGGCCGCAAATGCCGACGTACTTGCCCCTGGCGCGCGCGGTCTGGATTGCCATTGACAGCAGCTTCTTCACCGCCGGGTTGCGCTCGTCGAACAGGTTGGCGACGATCGACGAGTCGCGGTCGAGGCCGAGCGTCAACTGGGTCAGGTCGTTGGAGCCGATGGAAAAGCCGTCGAAGATCTCCAGGAACTCCTCGGCCAGCAGCGCGTTGGAGGGCACCTCGCACATCATGATGATCTTGAGCGGCTGGCTGTCGTCGATGCTCTCGCCCTGGCTGAGGCCGTTGGCTTTCAGCACCTCGACCACCTTGCGACCTTCCTCCAGCGTGCGCACGAACGGGATCATCACCCACACGTTGTCGAGACCCATCGCCTCGCGTACTTTTTTCACTGCCTGGCATTCGAGTGCGAACGCGGCGGCGAAGCTCGGATCGACGTAGCGGCTGGCACCGCGGAAGCCGATCATCGGGTTTTCCTCGTGCGGCTCGTACTTGCCGCCACCGAGCAGGTTGGCGTACTCGTTGGACTTGAAGTCCGACATGCGCACGATCACCGTTTTCGGGTAAACCGAGGCGGCGATGGTGGCGATGCCTTCGGCGAGACGATCGACGTAGAACTCGACCGGGCCGTCGTAACCGGCGATACGTTGGTCGATCTTTGTCTTGGTTTCGGCATCCTGTTGGTCGTATTCCAGCAGCGCCTTCGGGTGTACGCCGATGTGGCTGGCGATGATCATTTCCAGTCGCGCGAGGCCAATGCCCTGGTTCGGCAGCATGCCGAAATCAAAGGCGCGCTCCGGGTTGGCCACGTTCATCATGATCTTCAGCGGTGCGTCGGGCATCGCGCCAAGATCGGCCGTGGTGCGCTCGAAGGCGAGCAGGCCGGCGTAAATGTGGCCGGTGTCGCCCTCGGCGCAGGACACCGTGATCTCCGTGCCGTCCGGGATTGCATCGAGACCATTGCCGGTGCCGACCACCGCCGGCACGCCGAGCTCGCGGGCGATGATGGCGGCGTGGCAGGTGCGACCGCCGCGGTTGGTGACGATCGCCGAGGCTTTCTTCATGATCGGCTCCCAGTCGGGGTCGGTCATGTCCGCAACCAGCACGTCGCCGGCCTGGAACTGGCTCATCTGCGCCAGCGTTTTGACGATACGTGCCTTGCCGGCGCCGATCTTCTGGCCAATCGCGCGGCCCTCGGCCAGCACGGCGCTCTTTTCGTTGAGCTGGAAGCGCTCCAGCTGCGTGGCGTGGGCGCGTGACTTCACCGTTTCCGGGCGCGCCTGCACGATGTAGAGCTTGCCGGTGTTGCCGTCCTTGGCCCACTCGATATCCATCGGGCGGCCGTAGTGCTGCTCGATGGTGAGGGCCTGGCGGGCCAGTTCCTCGACGTCGCTGTTGCTGATGCAGAAGCGGTTGCGCAAGGCGTCCGGCGTGGCTTCGATGCGCACGCGCTCGCCGGGTGCGCTGGAATACACCATGCGCTGCTGCTTGGCGCCGAGTGCGCGCCGCAGCACCGCCGGCTTGCCGGCCTTCAGGGTCGGCTTGAAGACGTAGAATTCATCCGGGTTGACCGCGCCTTGCACGACCATTTCACCAAGGCCGTAGCTGCCGGTTACGAACACCACGTCACGGAAGCCCGATTCGGTGTCGAGCGTGAACAGCACGCCGGACGCGCCGACGTCGGAACGCACCATCAACTGCACGCCGGCGGAGAGGAACACGTTCTCGTGCGCAAAGCCCTGGTGCACACGGTAGGCGATGGCGCGGTCGTTGTAGAGCGAGGCGAACACCTCCTTGACCTTGTGCAGCACGTCTTCGATGCCGACCACGTTGAGGAAGGTTTCCTGTTGGCCGGCAAAGCTGGCGTCTGGCAGATCTTCGGCGGTCGCCGAGGAGCGCACCGCCACGGCAATGGCATCGGTGCCGGCGCGGCGGCAAAGTTCCGCGTAGGCGGCGCGGATGGCCTGATCAAGATCGGCCGGCAACGGGGTTTCAATGACCCAGTCGCGGATTTCCTTGCCGGCGCGGGTGAGTGCGTCGACATCGTCCACGTCGAGGCCCGCCAATCGCGCGGCAATGCGCTCGGCCACGCCGCTGCGCTCCAGGTAGTGCTGGAAGGCGTCAGCGGTGGTGGCGAAGCCTCCCGGCACCGAGACGCCAAGGTTGGCGAGGTTGCCGATCATTTCGCCTAGCGAGGCATTCTTGCCGCCGACTTTGGCGAGATCCGACATGCGCAAGGCATCGAGCCACAGAACGAGGTCGCTCAAGGGGTTTCTCCGGACGGGGAAAACGCGCATTCTAACAGTCCAACAGCGGAAATCGGCTTATGAAGTTCGGTTATTCCGCAACTGGTATTGCCCTGTTCACCCGGCCCGGAGCCGCCCATGACCGCCGTCAGCGCCTTGCCTCCCAGCACCGATCAACTGCGCGGACTGGCGCAGGATGTTGCCACTGTGCTGCTGGCGCAGCGGTTGACGTTGGCGACCGCCGAATCGTGTACCGGAGGCTGGATAGCCAAGATCGTGACCGATTTGGCGGGCAGCTCAGCCTGGTTCGAGGGTGGGGTGGCGGCCTATTCCTACGAGGCCAAGGAGGCGCTGCTCGGCGTCAATCCACATACCCTGGAGCAACACGGTGCGGTCAGCCAGGAGACCGCTGTCGAAATGGTTTCCGGCGCACTGGCACGCTTCGGTGCCGGTATTGCGGTGGCGGTAACCGGCATCGCCGGGCCGGGTGGCGGCATGCCGGACAAGCCCGTCGGCACGGTGTGGATTGCCTGGAAGCGGCGTGGCGGCTACGCCCATGCCGAACTGTGCCATTTCGAGGGCGACCGCGACGCGGTGCGGCGTCGCACCGTAGGCCACGCCTTGCGCGGAATCGGGCGTGCGCTGACAGGCTGATGCGGCGCCTCCCGGCGGCGGCCGGCGGCCGGTCGTGGGATACTGTGGGGCAGGTTTTTCCGCGTCGCAGTCGCTGAGACGCGCCTGCCGCAGACTCATCTTCCACGGTTGGACGCCGCCCGAGCGGCGCCGCCATCGCCATCATCGCATTCGAGGACGACACAATGGACGACAACAAGCGCCGCGCCCTTTCTTCCGCGCTCAGCCAGATCGAGAAGCAATTCGGCAAGGGCGCCGTGATGCGCATGGGCGATCGTGGCAACGAGGCTATCGACACCATTTCCACTGGCTCGCTGGGGCTGGACATCGCGCTCGGCGTGGGTGGCTTGCCGCGTGGCCGCGTGGTCGAAATCTACGGCCCGGAATCCTCCGGCAAAACCACGCTGACCTTGCAGGTGATCGCCAACTGCCAGAAAAACGGCGGCACCGCGGCCTTCGTCGATGCCGAGCACGCGCTGGATCCCAGCTACGCCGCCAAACTCGGCGTCGACGTCGACAACCTGCTGGTGTCGCAGCCCGACACCGGCGAGCAGGCGCTGGAAATCGCCGACATGCTGGTGCGCTCCAATGCGGTCGACATCGTCGTCGTCGATTCGGTGGCGGCGCTGACGCCCAAGGCCGAAATCGAAGGTGAGATGGGTGATTCCCACGTCGGCCTGCACGCGCGCTTGATGAGCCAGGCGCTGCGCAAGCTCACCGCCAACATCAAGAAGTCCAATTGCCTGGTGATCTTCATCAACCAGATCCGCATGAAGATCGGCGTCATGTTCGGCAGCCCCGAGACCACCACCGGCGGCAATGCGCTGAAGTTCTACGCTTCGGTGCGCCTCGACATCCG
>DASSXP010000283.1:0-8243 GCA_035703755.1 Rhodanobacteraceae bacterium
ACGACAACGCCACCTTCCGCCACGCCGACCTCGCCGCCATGCGCGACGTGCGTCAGGAAGACGAAACCGAAGTTCTCGCCAGCAAGCACGACCTCAACTACGTCACCATGGATGGCAACATCGGCTGCATGGTCAACGGCGCCGGCCTCGCCATGGCAACCATGGACGTGATCAAGCTGGCGGGCGGTGAGCCGGCCAACTTCCTCGACGTCGGCGGTGGTGCCACCAAGGAGCGCGTCACCGAGGCGTTCAAGCTGATTACCTCGTCGGACAAGGTCAAGGCCATTCTGGTCAACATCTTTGGTGGCATCGTCCGCTGCGACATGATCGCCGAGGGCATCATCGCGGCGGTCAAGGAAGTGGGCCTCAAGATTCCGGTGGTGGTGCGCCTGCAGGGCACCAACGTGGAGAAGGGCCGTGAACTGCTGGCCAACTCCGGCTTGAAGATCACTCCCGCCAACGATCTCAACGACGCGGCCGAGAAAGCCGTCGCCGCCGCCCACTGATTCCGTCCGCGGCACATCGCCGCGCGCGTCACCGCGCCGCGCGATCCACGCCAGGCGGGAACCCAAGAACAGGAAACAACCATGAGCGTTTTGGTCAACAAGAACACCAAGCTGATCGTGCAGGGCTTCACCGGCCAGCAGGGCACCTTCCATTCCGAACAGGCAATCGACTACGGCACCCAGGTCGTCGGCGGCGTCGTGCCGGGCAAGGGCGGCAGTCAGCACATCGGCCTGCCGGTCTTCAATTCGGTCGATGAAGCGGTGGCCGAGACCGGCGCCGATGCCTCGGTGATTTTCGTGCCGCCGCCGTACGCGGCCGATTCCATCCTCGAAGCCATCGATGCCGGTATCCGCGTCATCGTTGCCATCACCGAAGGCATTCCGGTGCTGGACATGCTGCGGGTCAAGAACGTGCTGGCAATGCACCCGGAAACGGTGCTGATCGGCCCCAACTGCCCCGGCATCATCACTCCGGGCGAGTGCAAGATCGGCATCATGCCGGGCCACATCCACCAGCCGGGCAAGGTTGGCATCGTGTCACGTTCCGGCACGCTGACCTACGAGGCCGTGTTCCAGACCACCAACGAAGGCCTCGGCCAGTCGACGGTGATCGGCATTGGTGGTGACCCGATCAACGGTTTGAGCTTCATCGACTGCCTGAAGCTGTTCCAGGACGACCCGCAAACCGAAGGCATCATCATGGTCGGCGAAATCGGCGGCAGCGCCGAGGAAGATGCGGCCGAGTTCATCAGCGAGTACGTGACCAAGCCGGTGGTGTCCTTCATCGCCGGTGCCTCCGCCCCGGCGGGCAAGCGCATGGGTCACGCTGGCGCCATCATCTCCGGTGGCAAGGGCACCGCCGCGGCCAAGTTCGCCGCGTTGGAAAAAGCCGGTGTCACCACGGTGAAATCTCCCGCCGACCTCGGCAAGGCGCTGGCCGCGAAAATGGCCTGACGGTACCCCGCCAGTCGATGTACGAAACGGGCCGCCTTGTGCGGCCCGTTTCGCGTCCGGGCCACACCTTTGCTTGCTGTCACGTGAGCCTTTAGACTTGCTCCATCGTCACAGCACACCGAGTAACACGTCATGCGCCATTGATGCCGCCGTCTTCATGACGGCCAGTCTCCACCTGCCCCTGCAAGTCCAGGGGAGATCTTGGCATCTTTGGAAATGAATCATGACGCGTTGCTGCCTCGCCCTTGACGGCGTGTCGCATGTCCTGCCCGACGGCCGGGCGCTTTTCTCCGGACTCACCGAACGCTTTGACCGACAGCCAACCGGACTGGTCGGGCGCAATGGTGTCGGCAAGACGCTGCTCGCGCGCATGCTCGCGGGAGAGCTGCAGCCGACGGCCGGGCGTTGTGTGCGCTCTGGCAGCGTGCATTACCTGGCCCAGCAAGTCTCGCCTCCCGCCGGTCTCACCGTGGCGGGCCTGGCTGGTGTGCAGGCCACGCTGGACGCGCTCGGGCGCATCGAAGCCGGCTGCGGTACGAGCGGGGATTTCGATGCCGTGGGCGCGCGCTGGGATACCCCTGTGCGCCTGCGGCTGGAGTTGCAGCGCATCGGTCTTGGCCACCTGGACTCTGCCACGCCCGTCGCTGTCCTCAGTGGCGGCGAGGCCATGCGCGTTGCGTTGGCTGGTGCTTTCTTGTCGGGCGCGGACTTTCTCATCCTGGATGAGCCGACGAATCATCTTGATCGCAACAATCGGCAGGCGCTGATCGAGCAGTTGCAGCGTTGGCAACGCGGCGTACTGGTGGTGAGCCATGACCGCCAATTGCTGGAGACCATGGTGCGGATCGTGGAATTGTCTTCACTGGGGCTGCGCAGTTATGGCGGCAACTACAGCTTCTACGCGCAGTGCAAGGAGCTGGAGCGGCAGCATGCCCAGCAGCAACTCGAGCAACGCAAAGGCGAACGCCAGCGTGAGGAGCAGATGCAACGCGAGCTGCGCGAGCGGCAGGAACGGCGCCAGGCCCGCGGCAATCGGCAAGCGCATGCGGCCAACCAGGCCCCGATCCTGCTGGGTCGCCGGAAGGGACGCAGCGAAGTTACGGCGGGAAAGCTGCGCCAGCAGCATGCCGAAGCCCGCGAGCGGATGGCGCGACGCGTGCGTGAGGCAGCGCAGCAAGTCGAAGAGCATCGGGAGATCGTCCTGCATCCGCTGGCGGTTGATCTGCCGCCGCAACGCCGAATCGCGGAACTGGTGGCGGTGGAGTTGCCCTTTGTCACGTCGGCCACGCGGCACGTCGACTTGCTGCTGACGGGGCAGCAGCGGGTTGGTATCGTCGGGCCGAACGGCTGTGGCAAATCCACCTTGCTCAAGGTGCTCGCGCGCAAATTGCAGCCCGTGGCAGGGCGCTGCAAGATTTACGTGGAGGGCGTCTATCTCGATCAATGCCTGGCGACGCTGGATCCGCAGCGCAGCGTGCTGGATCAAATGCAAAGAGCCAACAGCCTGACCGATGCGGGGGAATTGCGCATGCGACTCGCGCAGTTGGGCCTTGATGCCGGGGCCATCACGGTGCCGAGCGGTTTGCTGAGCGGTGGAGAGCGACTGAAAGCGGCGCTGGCCTGTGCGCTGCATGCCGACCCGCCGCCGTCATTGCTGTTGCTGGATGAGCCCGGAAACCACCTTGACCTGGCTTCGTTGCGGGCCTTGGAATGTATGCTGGACGGCTACCGTGGCGCATTGGTCGTGGTCTCGCACGACGATGCCTTCATGAACCAACTGGCCTTGACGCATCGCTTGCGAGCGGGAGCGCAGGGCTGGCGGATGGAGCCATGGTGAAGCCAGGCATCGACAGTCCTGGAAATCTGTGGCACCGTTCGCGCTTCCCTTGGGGTGAGGGTTTTGCGAATGGCAACGAACGCGCCGGCGTTTCTGTATCCGCCCGGATCGGTTTTGATGCATCCGCCGCTGGCGCTCGATGCATCGCGGATGTATGGCTTCTGGGTCGGTGGTGACATCGATGCAATGCAGGCGAGCATCGACGCCACCGTAAATGTGGCGGCAGCGGGACGCATGCGCTTTGCCGTGGTGACACGTCATGTGCTGCTCACCTTCACGGCTGTCGGCAAGGCCTACAGTACCGATCCCGTGGATCGGGCCAAGGGCTGGGGCCGCGAGACCGACATTGTCACCTGGGCGCTGGTGGCCCGCTTCGATCAGGGCAAGCGGGTGCCGAGCGGCTTTTATGCCTGTCCCTTGCACATCTTTGTCGATGACTGCATGGCGCTGATCAACGGCCGTGAGTTGTTCGGCTATCCCAAATACGAATGCCAGTACCAGATGCCGGACGCCGGCGCGCCAGCCAGCCGCTTTGCGCTCGCCGCGAAAGGATTCCAGCCGTTTTCGCCCGACTCGCAACTGACGTTGCATCCCTTGCTGGAAGTCACCTCGGTGGGTGGACTGGAATTGGGCGAGCGCTTCGGCGAAGTCGAACACTGGCGCCGGGAAATGCTGGCGCAGGTCGATGCCGACGGCGATTTCTGGGCGCTTGACCCGGATTGGCGGGATGACTTCGCCGCGGCGTTTTCCTTTCCCGCCCTGAATCAGCTGTTCTTGAAGCAATTCCCGGATGCCAGCGGCCAACGAGCGGTGTATCAGGCGGTGGTCGCGGCGCCGGCCAAGGTCAAGGCGATACGCTCGCTGGTCTTGCTGGGTGGCGACTATCAACTCGAGCTGCACCCGTTTGCCAGTTTTCCGTTCGATCAGACCCTGGGCTGGCGGCTCGGCCCACAGGCGGCCCGGGTTGGTTTTCAACTGGATTTCGATTTCGAGGTCGGCACCGGCGAGGTGCTGGTCGACAACAGTGCGGTGGCTGGCGGAGCCGTGGCATGAGTAATCGGCGCGAACGCATTGCCATTCTGGGTGGTGGCGTCGGCGCGATGACCGCCGCGTACTGGATCACTACCGTGCCGGATTGGCAGGCGCATTACGAGATCGATGTCTACCAGATGGGTTGGCGATTGGGCGGCAAAGGCGCCAGCGGCCGCAATGCGGCCATCGCGGAACGGATCGAAGAGCATGGCCTGCACATCTGGTTCGGGTTCTACGACAACGCGTTCGCCACCATGCAAGGCGTGTATGGCGCGCTGGACCGGCCCGCCGGGGCGCCGTTGGCGACCTGGGACGAGGCCTTCAAGCCGCATGACTACGTGTGCCTGAGCGAGCGCGTGGCCGACGAGTGGAAGGTGTGGCCAGTGATGATGCCGCCGCATCCGGGTCAGCCGGGGAGTCCGGATGCGGATGCGGATGAACCGTTGCACGCCGTGTTGGCGGCATTGGCTGGGCGGGTCGAAACCTGGCTGGCGGCGCTCGATGCGGGCCGTCGCATTGGGGAGTTGCAGGAGGCCGCTACCGCCACGTCCGGCGAGGACCCGTTGCAGCAATTGCTGTCGATGGTGTCCGCCCTGCGCGCGGCGGCCGACCGCCACGCGGCGGTTGCCGACACCAATGAGGGTGGCGCCGATTTGTTGGACCTGCTGCGCAGGATGCAGCGCTTGTTACACGCGTTGCGATTGCCGTTTGGCGATCCCGATGGTTGGCCGGACAAATGGCGGCGCGCGTACATTTGCCTCGATCTGGCCTTGGCGATCGCCATCGGCATGCTGGCCGATGGCGTGTTGGCCCATGGTTTCGAGGCCATCAACGACACCGAGTTTCGAGCGTGGCTGACGCGCAACGGCGCACAGCCGATCAGCGTCGACAGTGCCCCTGTGCGCGGCTTCTACGATCTGGTTTTCGCCTATCTCGATGGCGACTCCACGCAGCCCGACATCGAAGCCGGGACCATGCTGCGTGGCATGCTCAAGGTCGGCCTGGCCTACCGCGGTGCGATCATGTACAAGATGCAGGCGGGCATGGGCGATGTGGTGTTCGCACCGATGCACGAGTTGCTGCGACGGCGCGGCGTGCGCTTCCACTATTTCCACAAGTTGATCGACATGCAGCCGTCGGTGGATGGCTCCGCAGTCGCCAGCATCGAGTTGCAGCAGCAGGTGGCATTGGCAGGCGGCGATTACGATCCGTTGGTCGACGTCAAGGGGCTGCCGTGCTGGCCCGATGCGCCGCGCTACGAGCAACTGGACCCGCAGCAGGCGGCGCTGCTGCAAGCCAATCAGGTCAACCTTGAAAGCCACTGGTCGAACTGGCCGGCGTTGTATCGGGTGCATTTCGGTGCGGCGCTGCCGCGTCTGCACTTGCAGCAGGGCAAGGATTTCGACCGCCTGGTGTTCGGCTTGTCGGTGGCCAGCCTGCCGCATGTGGCTCCGGCGCTGTTGGCGCGCAGCGCGGCGCTGGCCCAATGCGCGGCCAAGATCCGCAGCGTCGCCACCCAGGCCTATCAGGTCTGGATGAATCAGGACCTCAAGGGGATTGGCTGGTGCTGTCCGGCGGACAACGGCGAAGAGCCGGTGCTGTCGGGATTCACCGAGCCTTTCGACACCTGGGCGCCGATGGATCAATTGCTGGTGCGGGAGGACTGGTCGCGCGATCATGAGCCGCGCAATGTGTCCTACTTCTGCAATGCCTACCCGCAAGCCACCTATCCGCCGGCCAGCGATCACGGCTTTCCATCCCGTTGCGCCGATGTGGTCAAGCAGGTGGCGATTGAGCAGTTGCAAAACGACATGCAACCGCTGTGGACGGCAATCGGCGCGACGGGTTTTCCGTGGCACTGGCTGGTGGACCCGGACAACCGGGCTGGCGCTGCGCGGTTCGATGCACAGTATTGGCGCGTCAACGTCGATCCGTCCGAGCGTTACGTGATGTCGGTGACCGGCAGCAGTCAATATCGCCTGCGCAGTAACGAATCCGGCTTTTCCAACTTGTTGCTTGCGGGTGACTGGCTCAAGACCGGTCTCGATGCCGGTTGCGTGGAAGCGGCCTGCATGGGTGGTATGCAGGCAAGTCGCGCTATCTGCGGCCTGCCGGCAACGATCACTGGCGAGGATGGTTGGTAACTGCGGGCTGCTTCAGGTCAGCGGCGTGCCGCCGCTGCGGGCTTGTCGGCGGCGCGTCTTCTGTGTGTACATCGCGCGGTCGGCCTGGCGCACCAGTTCCGCCACTTCGGCGCTGTTGAGGCGCCGTCGCGTGGCTGGCGCGCTGGACAGGCCGAAACTGATGCCGGCTTGGGCAAAGCCATCCACGCGCAAGCCGCGGTCGAGCTCGCTCAGGCTCTTGGACAGCCGTTGCAGGCTGAGGTCGTCGCCAAACGCCACCACCGCGAACTCGTCGCCGCCGAGCCGGAAGGCCCGACTCTTGTCCGAGTTCAGATGGCTGAGGCCGGCACCGACGGTGCGCAGCAAGTCATCGCCACGGGCATGGCCCAGCGTGTCATTGATCTGCTTGAGGCCGTCGAGATCGATCATCGCGATCTGTGCCGCGCCGCGCAGTGGTGCATCCGCGGGCCGGGTGGTGATTTCCTCGATCAGCACGTTGAAGGCCAGCCGGTTGCCGAGCCCGGTCAAGGCGTCGAT
The DNA here is from genome assembly GCA_035703755.1 of Rhodanobacteraceae bacterium. GTDB lineage: Bacteria > Pseudomonadota > Gammaproteobacteria > Xanthomonadales > Rhodanobacteraceae > DASSBG01. The sequence goes on from DASSXP010000283.1 coordinate 6,990, forward strand.
CGAGGCCTGGGTGACTGCCTCTTGCATGCCGCGGCGGAAGCGCTCGCGGGCATCGGTCAGGAGTTTCACGTTGTCGGCCAGCGCAAACGCCAGCAGCATGCCTTCGCAGCCGTTGCCGAGCAGGGTCAGGAGATCCGAATTGTCAATCAGGTCGGGAATCAGGCCGAAATTGGCGGGCAGGATCAACACCCCCGGCAGCAGCACGCCGAGGTAGGAGAGGGTGAAGAAGCGCGCTTGCCGAATGCCGTGACGCAAGGCCCAGATGCCCGCCACGGTGGAGTAGGTGACTACCACGGTGACCATCAGGGTGGCGATGAAAAAGGCCAGCGAGGGCGCCAGCCAGGAGGCCGGGGCCGCCAGCGCGGCAGCGGCCACAATCGCGTAACCGACGCGCGCGAGCCATGGCGCATTGCGCTCCAGGGCGAGGAAGCGGATCGTGAACGGGGCGTGCACGATCGGCAGCGCGATGAACCAGAAGGTGAAGTTGAACCAGCCGCTTTCGAGATTCAGCCAACCCGCCGGCAAGCCGAAATACGCCCCCCAACCGCATACCAGCACCAGCGCCTGTGCGCCGTACAACTGGTAGCTGCGATCACGAATCCACAGGCCAATGAACAGGATGAACAGACCGAGTCCGCACAGCAACCCCAAGGTGGCCAGCGTCAGCACCGTCTCGTTGGCGTGGCGCTGGCGATGATGCGTACGGGTTTCCACATCGATGCGCGGCAGCGAGGTGAAGAACGGCGTTTTGATCGCCACCAATATCGCGTACTCATGGCCGGGTTCGAGCCGTGCCGGGACTCCATGGTAGTCAAGCAGGGTGCCACCCAACTGCTGGCCGAGCTCGAACGCCTGGCGGGATCCGTCATCTCCCAAGATGACCACACGCGCCTGGCGGAACCAGGTGTTGGCGAACGACACCGACCAACGACTGTCCGGCTGGTTGTGGCGGAAGCGGGTCAGCAGCCAGTAGTTGCCACCGAACATGGACACCGAGTCACGCTTGGCGTGGTGATTGAGCCAGCGCGTCAAGCTGCTGTAACTGGCGGGTGCGGCTTCGTCACCGCTACGCTCGTAGGTGGTGACTGGTGTATTCGGCAGGCGCGGCCCGAACAGCGGCAAAGGTTCGCTGGCCAGCGCGGAGGCACTGGCCAGCAGCCAGCCAAACAGCAGCAGCCAGCGCGGCCATTGCGGTTTGTTGCACGCGTCAGATTTGCCCGAGTGACCCGCCCAACACCGCACTTTCAAGGCTCC
>DASSXP010000133.1:0-9950 GCA_035703755.1 Rhodanobacteraceae bacterium
TATTGCACCAGGTCAGCACCAATCCGCCGGTTTCCGTCCCCATGCACGCCGGCTATTACGTCGTCGGCAAACAGAAAAACGCCGCAGGGGATGGCTATCGAGCCTGGATTGCGCGCGTGAATCTCGCCGGTGCGCTTGACACCACGTTCGGCACCGATGGTTGGATCTTCGGCAATACCCAGGATGCCATCGTCGATGCGCAGATCGTCGGCGGCAAGGCGTATGTACTTGGCAACATCTTCGCCGGTACCGCCGCACAACCCATCGTGCGCGTGGCCTGCTATGACTTGACCACGCCGACCGGTAGCAACTGTTTTGCCGGCTTTGGCGGCACTCTTGCCTTCGACACCAGCAGCACCGGACCACGCACCGCCGCCTATGGCCAGAAGCTGGCCTACGACAGTCGCTTTGGTTTGTTCGTGGCGGCGCGCATCATGAACACCAATCGTGGACAGGAAGTCGGCATCGCGCGCATCAGCGCCGATACCGGGGCGCTGATCACCGATTTCGGCGGCACCGGCTACAACATCGGCTTGCCAAGCTGGGCCGGCGAGCCCAACGCGGTAGTCAGCGTGAATGCGCTCGCAGTCACGCCCGAGGGCTATCCGGGTGGCACGCGGCTTTACGTCGGCGGGCAGATCAGTCGCAGCACCACCGATCACGACGGCTTTGTGCTGGGCTTGGGGCCGAGCACCGGTGCGACCCAGTCCGGGTGGAATTGGAACGTCCAGGAAGTCTGGTATGAAGAGGACGACCCGACCTTCCGCAAAGATGCCGTGACAGCCTTGACCATCCAGCGCAACGGCCAAATCGTGCTTGCCGGCTGGTCAGAGACCGGTGATCCGGATGTGTCGCCGATGTTCCTCAAGCGCTTGAATAGCGATGGCAGCCGCGATACTTCGCTCTGTTTCGGCAACCCAAACCGTAACGTCAACGGTACTTGCCTGGTCGATCCGCCGTATGGAAGCACGTTCGGTACCTACAAGCCGAAATCTGTGCCGGTCGCGGTGTTGGAGCGGCGGCAGAATCGAGATCTGGTGGTAGTGCAGCGGTTCGAAAATCACGGATTCTTTTTAGGTACCAGCGACGACGGCCACGTGCGCACCCTGGTGCAGCAGTTCAGCGCCAGCGGCAATCGCCTGCATGCCTCGCGCAGCATCGACTTTCCTGGATACCCGAGTGCCAACTGGTCGCGTCCGTTTGCGGCCTGGATGGGTGGGACCGGGTTGTGGAATGCGTCAGAGAACTCCGGCTACGGCGAAGAAGTGCTGGCCATCGTCGGCACCCGGCTCTATGACGGGGTCGACTACGACGCAGCCGTGCTGCACTTGAAATCCACCGACAGCATCTTCGCCGACCAGTTTGGCGGCGAGCACGGCGACTGAGGCAGAAAACGGTCCGCGCGCCGGCCGGCCCTGTGCACGGCGCGCGGATAGGAAGGGTGTTTGATCGGCCAGGGAAGGCCACTTTTGCCGGTGGCAGTGTCGTGATCGGCGCGATTCCCGGCGCAAGTCGTTGCCATGGCGTCTGCTTTTTCAGGCCGAATCCGCTACTGATGAAGGGGCCACTGCGGCCCGAGACGAGGCGTATCCATGTTCACCAGGCAATCAGGAAATCGGTTCCGCACGCTCGGCCTTTGGTTTGGCGCATTGGTCGGCGTGCTGCTGGCGATGCCCAGCGCAGCGCAACATGCCGACGACGGCTTCCAGCCCGTGTTTGACGGCATCGTGCGGGACATTGATGTCAATGCCTTTGACAGCAAGATCATCGCGGTGGGTAACTTTGACAGTGTCGACGGGCAGTCACGGGCCAGGGTGGTGCGGCTGAATACCGATGGCAGCGTGGACCCGGAATTCACGCCGGCCGTTGTCACGGGCGAGGTCTTGGCCGCCGCATCGTATTACGACGGTCGGGTGCTGATCGCGGGGCACTTCAGCGCGGTTGGCGGCGTGGCGCGAATCGGCATCGCACGCCTGAATGCCGACGGCAGCCTGGATGGTGGATTTGCGCCGGTGCTGGGCGACAGCCCGACATCGGACGGCGTGCCGGTCGGGCTGGCGGTGCATGTGACCCGCGAAGAAAAGATATTGCTTGGCGGCTGGTTTGGCAGCGTTGATGGCAAGACCCACAAGCGGATCGTGCGTTTCAACCGCGATGGCAGTGTTGACGACGATTTCAACGTCGAACTGAACGAAGCCGCGCGCGGCTTCACCGAACTGCGCAGTAGCCAGATCGTGATCCACGGTTCGTTCAGCGTCGTCAACGGCGAGCCGCGCCAGACCATTGCGAAGCTGAATTACGACGGCAGTCTGGTGCCGGGCTTCAATCCCGCGCCGGATTACAACGTGGTCGACGTGGTCCTGCAGGCGGACGACAAGTTGGTGGTGAGTGGCTACTTCGAGCACATCGCCGGTGCAACCCGGCATGGAATTGCGCGAATCACGGTGGATGGCGACATCGACCCGGCTTTCAACCCCGACGCATCCCTGTTCGGTCCGCAAGGCGCGGGCCGGCTCGCGCTGCAACGCGACGGCAGGATCTGGGCCACGACCGGCTTGTGCCCGGGTTTCAGCACCGCCTGGCGTTGCGACAGCGTGGTGCGGCTGAACCCGGACGGCAGCCTGGATGATACCAAGCGGCTGACCACGAACGAGGTCATCACAAGCCTGGCGATGCAGAGCGACGGCAAGCTACTGGTCGGTGGCTGGTTCACTCCAGAGAACGGAGCCAGCCTTGCAGGGAACTACCTCAGTCGGCTGTACGCCGACGGCAGCGAAGATCTGACCACGCGCACCTATGCACTCGCCACCGTGCGCTCGGTCACCACCTTGCCGGATGGCGGGCTGATCCTGGGCGGAGATTTCGACTCGATCAACATGCAGCCACGCCGCGCGATGGCGAAGCTGCACGCGGATGGCTCGCTGGACGCGGATTTCAAGCCCAACCTTGCCAGCCCGACAGGGCCAGGTCATGTGAATGCAGTGAGCCTGTTGCCGGACGGGCGCATGATCGTCGCCGGCGCCTTCGGCATGGTCAACGGCAATCCCACCTTGAATCTGGCGCGCTTGCACGCCGATGGCAACCAGGATCATTCCTTCGTCGGTTGGGTGGGTGGCAACAGCCCCCATGTGAACGCGCTGTTGCCATTGCCGAACGGCAGCATGCTGGTGGGCGGCAAGTTCGATCTGGTGAATGGGGTGGCCCGCGCCAATCTCGCCAGGCTCGATGCCGACGGCAATCTGGATACCGCTTTCGTCGATGCCGGCGTCGGTGAAGTCACGGCGCTGGCGCGACAGGCGGATGGTTCGATCCTGGTTGGTGTGACCATGATGCCCACGCTGTACACGCATCTGCTGCGACTGGCTGCCGATGGCTCGTGGGATACGGCATGGTACGCGGACACCGCTCACGTAACGACGCTCGTCGTGCAGCCGGATGGCAAGCTGCTTGTGGGAGGGGGCTGGGACATGGCTCTTCCGGGGCTCCCCACCATGCAGCGGCTCAATCCCGATGGCAGCCGTGACACCAGTTTCAACGTGAACGTGAGTGACGTTCAAACCATGGTGTTGCAATCCGATGGCGGGATCATCGTCGGCGGCACCTTCAGCGCCATCAATGGCCAGCCGCGCAACAACATTGGCCGCGTTGATCGCAACGGCGTGCTCGACCCGAATTTCGATCCGAATGCCTACGGCGCCGTGCGTGCGCTGGCGATGCAGGCCGACGGCAAGCTCGCACTGGGCGGTGACTTCACCCTGCTGGATGGGCAAACGCGTTACTACTTCGGACGCTTGTCCGCGCCGGATGCGCGCACGCAGAAGTTCTATTTTGTGCCGTACACCGTGGGTGGCAGCGTCGTCAACTGGAGCGGCATGCCCGCTTCAGGCACCGACCTGGAAGCGCCACCCCTGCTGCTGGCGCGACCGGAAGGCGACGCCGAGTTCGTCGCAGTGGGTCGCATGCAGCGCTCGGTGGATGGCTGGACGTATGCGGGTTATCTCCCGCCGTTCAATCGCAACGTGGATCTGCGCGTGCGCGCGCAGCCGCGCTCCGGGCAGAGCAACGGTTCATCGGGCCTGATCGAAAGCACGCTGCGCATCCATGTCCACAACGAATCCAGCCCGGACGGCATTTTGCGTAGCGGCTTCGAATGAAGCCGGCGCAGCGCCGTGCCCGGATTTCGCTGCAAACCACACCCACGGGTCACGTAATCGCGGCCAAGGGCCGCTCCTGCCGCTGCGAGGTCGGCGCGACCGGGAACCACGCCCATGGGGCCACCCAATCGCGGCCAAGGGCCGCTCCTGCTGCTGCGAGGTTGGCGCGTAGGAGCGCCACTTTGGCGCGATTCGGGAACCACACCCACGGGGCCACGCAATCGCGGCCAAGGGCCGCTCCTGCTGCGATGGGCGCGGCATCGGCGCGCCGCCTCAATCCCCGCGCGGCTCGCCTTCCCGCAGGCGCGTCAGCTCATCCTCCAGCAAAGCCATTTGCTGCGTCAGGCGGCGCAGGTTGCGCTCCTGATGCGAGCGGTCAATGTCCAGCTTCAGCAGCCGCACCAGCACCAGCGCCAAACCGATGATGATGGGCAGGGCCGGCGGGTAATACACGCCGGTCAGGCGGGCCAGCCAATCCACCAGCTGCGGGAACAGGCCCAGCACCAGCGCCGCCGCCGCCACCAGCAGCCACCACAAGGCATACGGCCCGTGCAACCGGTCGCGCCGCACCAGCAGCAGAATCGTCAGCGCCAGCCCGACGCCAATGATGGCGGAAACCCAATGCATGTTCACGGTGTACGCCTGCCCCTCGACTTGCCCATGCGCGCCAGGCACAGCACCGAGGTCGCCACCATGTAGCGCGCCACCGTGGGCCAGGAAGAAAAAATGCGCGACACGCCGGATTGGCGCGGCGACATCGTCGCCGGCACCTCGCGCAAGGTCAAGCCGTGGTCGGCCGCCAGCATCAGCACGCCGAGATCCTGATACTCCAGCAGGCTCGCCCGTGCCGACGCCAGCACCTCGATCGCGTGCGGCCCGTAGGCGCGCAGGCCCGAAGTCAAATCCCGCACCGGCAAACCGGACAGTAGCCGGAACCAACCCCAGGCCAGCCGCCGTGCCGGCGACAATCGCGCCTCGCAGGCGCCGATCACCACGTCTGCCGTGACGCCATCCAGCGCCGCGAACAACATCGGCAAATTGGCCGCATCGTGCTGGCCATCGCCATCCATGCTCACCACCTGCCGGTAACCGTGGCGCACGGCGTAGCGCAAGCCGGTCTGGGTCGCGCCCCAGGCGCCCAGCTGCACCGGCGGCGACAACACCCGGGCGCCGGCGTCCCGCGCTTCCTGTGCCGTCGCATCGGTGCTGCCGTCGTTGATCACCAGCACATCGGCGTGTGCGGCCATCCGCGCCGCGCGCACCACCCCGCCCACCGTGTCGGCCTCGTTGAAAGCGGGGATCACCACCAGGCGGCGCGCGCCGGGGCGGCAAGCTGTGAGCGAGTTCACGAAGCAAAGGCCTCGAAAAGGGCACGATTCTTGGCGTTGCCCGCCGCCCTGTCAAACTCGGCAAACCGGTTGGCGGCAAAAGTGTCCGGTTCCACCAGTGGCCTGCGTCAAAACGGGTGAGATGGGGAAAGCCCGTCGACAGGGTGGCGCGCCAAGCGGGCGCCGAAAGGGTACGACTTAACAACGTGTTGACAGCATCACCCGCAGCATCTACGCTGCACCGAAGATTGCGTCCCCGCAGCCAAATGCTGTCGGGCCACCGGAAGGGTGATCCGCCAACACCGGATCAACTGGAGAGCACCATGAAACGCATCAGTCTCAAAATGAAACTCCTGTCGCTGGCCATTCTCGGCTTGGGCGGCATGGCCGTTGCCGGCAGCGCCGCTGCGGCGTGCCCGACGAGCCCGACGCCGCCGTGGTCTGGAAAGAACACTTTGGCAGGCAATATCGTGATTGCCGATGGTGGCTATGATTCGACTTCATGTCGGTTGGACGCTAAGATTACGGGAAATGTCGGTTCCGCGGCAGCGCTCGTGCGTGATGATTCGCCGGCGAGCGAACCCAGCTATCGCGCGCAATTCCTTGTTAACTTGGACAATCTCGCAAGCTTGAATTCGACGCAGCCGGTGCGACTCTTTGCGGCTACGACCGATGCGCCGTTCGGCGGCGTGCCTGAGCTTGCAAGCATTTCGGTTTATGGCAATGCGACTGGTAGCACCAAGATTCTTGGCATCAGCGCTGCTTGCGCGTCTGGAGCGAACAATCGTTGCAACTCCTCTTTTACTCTTTCAGGTACAGGTGTTCAGCGAATTGAGGTTGCGTTGTCCAAGAGTGCGACTGGTTCACTGAAGGTCTGGGTGAACAATGGAACGGAAGCCAGTCCGGATGCGACCATTAACGTCGATAACTCCGCTTGGGGCGGTGTTGATACGGCGTTTCTTGGGCTCGCATCACCGTCAGTGCAGTTCCGTGCGCATCAGCTGAACAAAGTCGTCGGCTTTGACCAGTTCGATTCGCGTCGTACGACTTTTATTGGTACACCCTGAACTGTATCTACTGGTTAACCAGTGCGGTGCGATTTCAAACTCGGAAACATAGGAACCCCCGATGAAAACGAAGCTTCTCTCTGCCTTGCTGATTTCTGCTATCGCACCTGCGGCGTTTGCCGGTACGTGCGCGTCTCCGACGGCCATTGCGACGCCAACCCCGAGCACCGTTACGGGAACGACTTGTGGTGGCGATATGGGAATCAATCTTGGCGGTACGATTCTGTCGAACCCCACTCAGGTTTATTCGTTCGTGTGGCACGATACGGGTACCACTCCGAACATTCTCCACCTGAACTCTGGTGCCAATATCGAGATCGATATCGCTAATAATTGCACCGACGCTCCTTTTGCGGTCGGAGCAAATCTCCTTGATCTTGATTGGACCACTGCCGGAATGGTGGACGGTCAAACTTATCTCATGTTTGTTACCATTGACCCATCGATTCAACCGCATAATGCTAGCCAATGCGGTACCTTTGATATTGCACCGGGTACGCTTCCGGTCGAACTGAGCAAGTTCTCGGTCAACTGATCGGCAGCTTCAAGTTTGCACAAAAAACCCGGCTTCGGCCGGGTTTTTTGGAAAACGGGGTCAGGTTGACTTCCCGGTTTGGTTGGGCTGGGTGGATGGGCGATAGGCTGGACGGATGCCGGCGGCAGGCTTTGTAGCGGCCTTCCCACAAGGTGCCGGTACGCCGGCGGCCTCGGCTTGATAACGGGGCGAACGGGGTCAGGTTGACTTCCCTGTTGGGCTGGCCTGGCTGGGTGGGCGATGGGCTGGACGGATGCCGGCAAAACGTTGGGTCCTGGCCTCGACCATGGCGCGGAAGTCGTCTCTGCCCAGGGCGCGTTGTTGTTGCAGGTAGGTGCGGATGGCTGCGATTTGGGCCTCGGAAAGGGTTTCGCGCAGTAGTTGGCGATAGACGGCGGCGCGTTCGTCGGGCGTGGGTGCGAGGCCGACATACGCAGCGTGTGGCGTGATCAGCGCATGGTTCTGCAGGCCGCAATGGCTGGCGCAGCTTGACCACGGGTAGCTTGCCGGATCGGCGGTGATGCGGGCCCGCGCCGGATTGAGGTCGATGTAGCGGTAACACTGCAGTACATACGTTTCGCTGTCGACCAGGCAGGCTTTGTAGCGCCCTTCCCACAAGGTGCCGGTGCGGCGGTGGCGGCGGTTGAATTGGCCGACGTAGCGGCGCCCGAGCATTTGCATCATGCGCGCGATGGCGCCGGTTTCCGGTGGAGTCAGCAACAGGTGGACGTGATTGTCCATCAGGACATGAGCGTGCAAGGCGCAACGGGTTTCCATCAGGGCTTCACCCAGCAGATGCAGGTAGCGCCGCCGGTCCGCGTCGTCGAGGAAGCAAGGCAGGCGGTTGTTGCCGCGCTGGATGACATGCTGCGGGATGTGGGGCAGGTCGAGTCGGGGTTGTCTGGCCATGCCCAAAGGATCGGGTCAAATCGCGGTAGCCGGTAGCATTCAGGAGCCCGAATCCCTGTAGGCGCACGCCGCAGACAGCGGTCGGGAAGTGAACCTGACCCCCTTTTCGAACCTGACCCCCTTTTCGCCCCCCCTTTTCGTGCCCTTTTCGCCTGACCCCCTTTTCGCCCGTGCTACACTGATCCCGTGTTCATACCGCGGGTCGCTCGCCGTGACCAATCTGACTTTGAATCTGGATGACGAGATCCTGCAACGTGCGCGGGAGGTGGCTGCGCGTGAACGCACCACGGTCAACGCGGTGGTGCGGGAGTTTCTGACGCGTTACGCGGATACCCGGGCGAGGCGCCTCAAGGCCATCGATACCCTGGATGAACTGGCCGAACGCAGCTGCTCAAGCAGTTCGGTGGACTGGTCGCGCGATTCATTGCACGTTCGCTGAGAGGCACTGGCACGGTGCGCGTATTCATCGATACCAATCTGTGGGTGTACAGGTTGGATCAGCGTCAGCCGGACAAGTCGCGCTTCATCGCGGCATGGTTGCGCGACGTGGCAACACAGCACGATATCGTAGTAAGCACGCAGGTGATGATCGAGCTGCAATCCGTCCTGACGCGCAAACTCGTACCGGCATTTTCACCTGTGGATACGCGCACCGCGTTGCAGTCTCTGGCTGCGTTCGACGTGCAGACAACAAGCGATGGCATGGTGTTGGATGCGCACGAGCTGGCGCTGTCCGAGCAGCTATCCTGGTTCGATGCGTTGATTGCCGAAGCGGCGTTGCGCGGCCAGTGTCGGGTGCTGTACAGCGAAGATTTCACTCACGGTCAAATACTGGCTGGCAAGCTATTGGTGCAGAATCCATTTCTTGCTGCCTGAACTCTGGCGGCTACGGTGCTGTCGGGCTGGTTGGAAGGGTGGCCAACGCGAGTGTGGCCGGGCTCACGCGCAACACACTGCCTTGTTCGTACCAGTCGCCGAGTACGATGCGTTCGGCGGCCTGACCCGCGAGGTCGAAGTGGTGGCTGGCGGGGCGGTGGGTGTGGCCGTGGATCAGACGGCTGACGCCAGCTTGCCGCAGGGCGGCATCGACGGCGCTCTGGCTGACGTCCATGATGGCCATATCGGTTTGGCCGGTATGGTCGCGGCTGGCATCGCGGGCGCGCGCGGCAAAGGCGCGGCGTTCGGCCAGCGGCAGGGACAGGAACTGGTGTTGCCATGCCGGGTCGCGGACTTGTTGGCGAAAGGCCTGGTAGGCGACATCGTCGGTGCACAGCGTGTCACCGTGCATCAGCAGGGTGGGTTGGCCGCAAAGCTTGATCACGCTGCCGTCTTCGAGCAAGCGCATGCCGCAACGGGCTGCGTAGGCCGGCCCAAGCAGGAAATCCCGGTTGCCGGCAATAAAGGCGATCGGTACGCCGCTGTCGGCCAGAGCGCGCAGGGCTACGGCGATGCGTGTGGCCAGCGGGCCGTCGTCATCGTCGCCGATCCACGCTTCCACCAGATCACCCAGTATGTAGAGTGCGTCGGCGCGGCGTGCTTCACCGGCGAGAAAGCTTTCGAACTGGTCGAGGATGTGCGGACGCGCCGGGTCGAGATGCAGATCGGAAATGAATAGCGTGGTCATGCCGCCATTGTGGCGCGATTCCGCTTTGGGTTGGGGCAATGGATAAAGGCAACGCTGATAAAGTCGCGCAATCGCCATGGCGTTCAGACGGCTCGCCAGTCGCCCTGCGTGGCGAAGGCAAGGCTGGTTGCCTTGCCAAGCCGCGCGGGGCGGCTGGCGGGCCATCTGGACGCCACCCAACAGCAAAAAGATCAATGATTTGGGCGGCACCTGTCTGCGCCGATCTCACGCGCGCGCTGCCTTGAAAGACAGCCAGTCTGTCGGCGTCAGCGCGCCCGCGATCTCGACGCAGACAGGTGCCGTGGCGTTTGTGCCACTTTATCAGCGTTGCCT
>DASSXP010000300.1:0-2476 GCA_035703755.1 Rhodanobacteraceae bacterium
AGCTCGCCGCCCGAGACGATGTCGAAGCCGCAGCCGGCGTCGCTGAACAGCTTGAGCACGGCCAGCGTCGAGTTGGCCTTCATGGCGTAGCAGATCAGCGCGTCGCGCCCGGCCAGCCCACGCTGGTAGGCGGCCAGCGCCGCCAGCATGGCCGCCTTGGAGTAGACGAACAGGGGGGTACCGTGGCGCGCGGCCAAGCTGTCCAGGGCCACGTCTTCCAGCATCAGGCGTCCTTCGCGCCACGACACAAAGGGCGCTCCTGGCAGCGGGGCGGTGGCGGACACGGGGGCGTTGGGCTTCATTGGATATCGGGCAGGTTGGGCAAAGGTGGCGGCGGCACTGCGGCGGCCGCGCCGCTGGCGGGCGTTGCCGGGGCCTTGGGCGTGGTGCCAAAAACGGTTTGCGGCAGAGTCGATCTTTGGGCTGCCTCCGGGGTGTGCGGGATGACCAGCGCGCCCTTCTGGCCGCAGCCCGCGAGCAGCAAGGCCATCACAGCGGCCGAGGCCATGCGAACGATGGGGGGTGGCGGGAGCAGCATGGCGCGCATTTTAAGGACGGCGTTGGCGTGCCGTGCGCAGGGGAGGGTGATCAGGGCGCACGCGGCTTTGGGGCCGGGCACGCCCGTGGTCGATCAGTTCTTGAACAGATCCAGGATGCGGTTGCGCTCGCCGGAGGGTGGGCCTCCCTGCGGGTCTGCGGCTTCCGTCGGGACGGTGGGCTCCAGCCCAGCGCCCTCCAGATTGGCAATGCCGCCGCCGTGCACGTATTCGTCGTACACCCAATCGTCGCCAAGCTTGGTCACGCCAGCGGGTGGCTTGAGCTGGGCCACCGGGACACCCTTGAGCGCCGACTGCATGAAATTGATCCAAATCGGCAGCGACAGGCCGCCGCCGGTCTCGCGCGCGCCCAAGTTGCGCGGTGTGTCGTAGCCGATCCACACCGAACTCACCAGCGTGGGTTGATAGCCGGTGAACCAGGCGTCCATCGAGTCGTTGGTCGTGCCGGTCTTGCCATACAGGTCGGGCCGCTTGAGTGTGGCCTGCGCACGCGCGGCCGTGCCGCTGCGCGCCACCTCGTTCAGCATGGTGTTCATGACGAAGGCATTGCGCGCGTTGATGGCGCGGTTGGCCTCGGTGGGCGGCGTCGGCTGGCTCTCGACCAGCACCTTGCCGGTGTGGTCGGTGATGCGGGTGACCAGGAACGGGTTGACGCGCCAGCCGCCGTTGGCGAAGACGCCAAAGCCGGTGGCCATCTGCATGGGCGTCACCGAGCCCGCGCCCAGTGCCATGGTGAGATAGGGCGGGTGCTTGTCGGGGTCGAAGCCGAAGTGGCCAACCCAGTCCTGCGCGTAGCGCGGCGTGATGGCTTGCAGCACCCGGATCGAAATCATGTTGCGCGAGCGCGCCAGCCCGCGCTTGAGGCTCATGGGGCCTTCAAAGCCGCCTTCGTAGTTCTTGGGTTCCCAGGGCTGGCCGCCGGTCACGCTGCTGTCGAAAAACAGCGGTGCGTCGACCACGATGGTGGTGGGCGAGAAACCCTTTTCCAGCGCGGCCGAATACACAAAGGGCTTGAAGCCCGAGCCCGGCTGGCGCCAGGCCTGCGTGACGTGGTTGAACTTGTTCTTCTCGAAGTCAAAGCCTCCCACCAGGGCCTTGACCGCGCCGTCGCGCGGGTCCAGCGCCACCAGCGCGCCTTCCACCTCGGGCAATTGGGCGACTTCCCAGCTGGTGTCGTCCTTGTGCACCACGCGGATGATCGCGCCGGGGCGAATTTGCACCGCCGGTGCCGCGCGGGCCGACAAGCCAGCCTTGGCCGCGCGCAAGCCGGCGCCGGTGATCTGGATGGTGTCGCCGCTCGGCACCACCGCCACGATCTTGCTCGTGCTGGCCTCGGTGACCGCCGCCGCCAGCATGTCGCCAATTCCCGGGAAGTCGGCCAGCGTGTCGCTGATGAAAGGCGCGCGCGCCTTGGGATCCTTGGGCAGATCGACAAACTTCTCGGGGCCGCGATAGGCCTGGCGCCGCTCGTAGTCCAAGATGCCGCGGCGCAGCGCGTTGTATGCCGCCTCCTGGTCGGCCGCCTGGATGGTGGTGTAGACCTTCAGTCCGCGGCTGTAGGTTTGTTCGCCGTACTGGTCAAACATCATGCGGCGCACCATTTCGGCCACGTATTCGGCGTGGACGCGGTCGCGGTTGCCGCCCGAGCGGATGTGCAACTCCTGCGCCTTGGCCTCGGTGGCCTGGGCGGCGGTGATGAAGTCGTTTTCCTGCATCCGGTCGATGATGTGCAGTTGGCGCTCGCGTGCCCGCGCAAAGTTGGCGATCGGATTGGCCGTGGACGGAAACTTGGGAATCCCCGCCAGCATGGCGGCTTCGGCGACGCTCACGTCTTTCAGTGGCTTGCCGAAGTAGGTTTCGGCGGCGGTGGCAAAGCCATAGGCGCGGTTGCCCAGAAAAATCTGGTTCATGTAGATCTC
>DASSXP010000376.1:0-8800 GCA_035703755.1 Rhodanobacteraceae bacterium
CTCGGCTACGCCCGCCTGGGCCGCGATACCTGTATACGGGTACAAGGTGGTGCACACCTATCCGCACGACACGGCCGCGTACACCGAAGGCCTGTTCTACAAGGATGGCCATCTGTACGAAAGCACCGGCCAGGTCGGCGAGTCGACCGTGCGCAAGGTGGAGCTGGAGACCGGCGAGGTGCTGCAGCGTCATCGCCTGCCCAAACAATACTTCGGCGAAGGCATCGTCGACTGGAAGGGCCGCATGGTGCAGCTCACCTGGCAAAGCCAGACCGGCTTCGTCTACGACCTGGCCAGTTTCACGCCGCAGAAAACCTTCAGCTATACCGGCGAAGGCTGGGCGCTGACCCGCGACGACCATCAGCTGTACATGAGCGACGGCACGGCGGAACTGCGCGTGCTGGACCCGGAAACGCTGGCCGAGGTCCGTCGCATCCAGGTCACCGCCGATGGCGTGCCAGTCACCCATCTTAACGAGCTGGAATGGGTCGACGGCGAGCTCTACGCCAACGTGTGGCTGACCGAGCGCATCGCGCGCATCGACCCCAAGAGCGGCCACGTGGTCGGCTGGATCGACCTGTCCGGCCTGTTCGACAACAGCCAGTTGCCGGACCCGGTCGACGACGTGCTCAACGGCATCGCGTGGGACGCTGCGAACAAGCGCCTGTTCGTCACCGGCAAGTGCTGGCCGAAGTTGTTCGAGATCAGGCTGGTGCAGCAACCCGCTCGCTGAGTTCCGTCGGGGTCACAGCGCGTCGAGATACGCCGACAGTGCCTGCACCTCGTCCTCGCCCAGCGTGGCTGCGACGCCCTGCATCACCTTGGCGTTGCTGCTGCCGGCACGTGCGCCGCTCTTGAAATCGCCGAGCTGCTTGGCGACATACAGCGATGATTGGCCGCGCAGATGCGGATACGTGGCCCACGGTGGCTGCGGCGCGCTGCTCGCATGCGGTTGCGGGCCGAGACCGTTGGCACCGTGGCAGCCCTGGCACGGCGGAATACCTTGTGCAGGATCGCCGGCGAGATACAGCTGCGCACCGCGTGAATTCGCATCGGCCTGCCCCGCCGGCTTCGGCGCCATCGATGCGTAGTAGCTGGCCAGGTCGCGCATGTCGGCGTCGCTCAGCGCCGCGGCCTGACCGGTCATCACCGGGTCGTTGCGCTCGCCGTCGTGGAATTCCTTCAACTGGATGTACAGGTAGGTGGCCGACTGGCCGGCCAGGTTGGGGAAGGTGGGCGCGATCGCGACGCCCTGCGCACCGTGGCAGGCCGCGCACACCGCGGCCTTGCCGGCACCGGCCTGGGCATCGCCGCTGATCGGCTGCATGCGGCGCAGGTCGATCACCTTGACCGGCGTTGCCGTGGCAGCAGCCATCGGCTGCTGCGCCACACAGCTCATCGCCACGCTGCAACCGAGCAGGAACACTCCCAGGAGATAGGTGTGTTTCATCATCCCGGCGCTCCTCACAGTTTCAGGTTCAGCATGACGCCGACCAGGCTGGCGCTGTAATGCAGCTGGCCGCCCTTGTCGGTGTAGATGCGGTGGTCGTAACTGAGCTTGTTGTCAAAACCGGCGTAGTGCCAGTCGCTGAACGCGCCGGTCTGGTAGCGGCCGAACACGCGCACGCCGACGCTGGGGTTGACGCGAAAACTGAGCCCGAGATCCAGCGTGTTGGTGCGGTACTTGTTGTCCGGAAAGCCGCTGCCGGCGACTGCCGCCGCATCGGCACCCTGATAGGCCAGTGCAGCCAGCGAGGCATAGCTGTATCCCACGTGGCCGAACGAGCCGGTGTAGTTGTAGCTGGCGTCGGCACGCACCCGGCCGAAGTCGTGACTGAAGCTGAGCCCGGCATTGCGGTTGCTCTCGCGATCGAACTCCCACCACTGGTTCGCATACGGATACAGCGGTCCACCCAGGTTCGGATCGGTCTGGCCAATGTTCGCGCCGATCAGCGCCTCGTTGTCGGCCACGTTGGAGATGCCCATGTGCGACGTTTCGGCGCCCAGGTACGCGTTCATCGTGGTCGCCGGGGTCGGCTGCCAATCCCACTGCACGGTGCTGCCGGTGGTGCGGGTGTCCTGCCGGCCGATCAGCGCATCGTAGTTGTCGCGATTGCCGTAGAACGTGGCCGACAAGGTGACCGACTCGCCCCACGGGTAGGTGACGATCGCGCGCGCCTTGCTCTCGGTGCGGTCGGACAGGTCGTACTTGCGCATGTCGGCGACGGTATGCGCGGCAATGCCGTTGACCGGCTCGACGAAACCCGGCAGCGACTCGGAGAAGAACTGCCCGTACGGGTCGTAGTTGTACTTGTCGCCATCGCGCTTGGCGTATTCCCAGCTCAGCCGGACGGTGGCGCCGATCACGTCGCGGCTGACCCAGTCGAACTTGATGCGCTGGTCATCCACGCGTTTGCGCTCGCGGTATTTCGGCTGGTTGTGGTCGTAGGTGTAGGTGACGCCGAGCGACGTCTTGCGGCCCAGCTGCCAGTCGCCGCCCAACTCGAAAATCGTGTCGGTGTAGCCGAACGGGTTGTTGCGCACGCTGACCATGTACGAGCGGTACAGCGGGTTGTTCGGATCGAAGATGCCGGTCTCGCCCGGCACCACGCTGCCTTGCGAACCGTTCTCGGAGATGTAGCCGTACTGGCCGGTGAGCGGGTTGTAGGCGAGGTAGCGGGTCTTGTCGTTCTCGCGATACCAGCGCAGCCCCGCATGCCAGCCGAACGACGGCGCGGGGTGGAAACTGATGCGGGCGTCGAGCAGACCGGTGTCGATGCGCGCGTTGGCATTCCTCTGCGACAGCGCCGCGGTGGTGTTCCAGTTCGCGCACTGGAAGGTGTAGTCGACCGGCGGCGCGATGAAGATGCCGCCGGTGCCGGTGCAGGTGGTCGGCGGCAACAGCGCGTCGTTCTGGCGCATGGTGCCCCACGCGCCGGCCACGGTGAACTGGCCGTTGCCCTTCAGTTCGCGCGACAGGTCCAGCCGCAGGTTGTGATAGTCGTTGTCCGGCTCCAGCGAAAACTGGCCATCCTTGATGTCGGCCACTTGCGGCGTGCCCGTCACGTTCCACAGCGCAAACGGGCTCTCGAAATTCAGATGATCCTTGTGGTTGCGAAAGAACGAGCCGTTGTAGGTAGCCAGGAAATGCCACAGCTTGCCGACGTTGCGCAGGCTCAGGTTGATGTCGGTGGTGCGGAAGTCGATCGGCCGCACCGTCTCCAGCACGCCGCCGTTGGCGGGGAACGGGAAGTTGAAGAACATCGAGCCGCCCCACAGGCGGGTGCCGCTGCGCTTCTCGTTGGTGATCGCGGCCGAGCCGATCCAGTTGCGATACAGCACGCCTTCGTAGCCCAGCCCGGCGCGGGTGCGCGTGAGCCCGATGCTGCGCCGTGGCGTGGCGGCCGATACCGCGGCGACCTGCGCCGGCGTGCTGGCGCCGGCCACCAGCGACGACGGCAGGGTGAGGTCGGTGCTGCCGACGCCGTTCCAGATCGGATACGCGCTGGTCGACACCGTGTGCGGCATGTCGCGGTAGAAACCTTCGATACGGTAATGGCCATAGCGGCCGGCACGCAGACGATAGAACTGGTCGTCGCCGCTGAGATGGCTGCCACGAAATTCGACGTACTCACCGGTTTTACGATTGTCGAAATTCAGCGCGAACAGGCCCAGCACCGCGCCGCTTTTCCAATCGTCGTACTGGCGGAAATACTCCGCGTTGCGGTCACCGCCCACATGCAGGTAGCCGAACTCCAGCAGGCCGTTGTAGGTCCAGTCGCCGTGTCCGATCGGCTTGCCGGCATCGACCATCGGCGGGTACGGATACAGCGCGCCGGTCGGCGTGCGCAGCATGCCGGCGTGCAGGTATGACACGCCGTCCGGATCGGCCGGCTGCAGCATCGGCGTCCAGCCGCGCAGGTCGAGCCCGTTGCCATACTGCATGTCGCCCACGCGCATGGTGCCGCTGGTGTCACCGGCGATGGCGGCATGCGTGCCGAGCACGCCGAGCAGCAGCCCGAGCACCAAGGCTTTCGGCGCCGTGCGATTTCTTTTCAGAGCAAGCATCGTCCGCCTCCGTCACTTGTGGAACTTCGGTCCGGAAGGATTGTTCGAGCCGTGGATGTTGCTGTGGCAGCTGAGGCAGCCGCGGCCCATCAGCCGCTCGTCTGGCGACGGCCCGGTGCCGAGCCCGGCCGCGGTCTGCAGGTCGTTCGGGTGGCGCGTCATGGTGTGGCACTGCTGGCACAGCATCGGGATCGGCGCGACCAGCAGGGTTTGCTGGTTGGAACCATGCACGTCGTGACAGTTGAGGCAGTTGGCGCGCACCGGCGCGTGCTCGAACAGGAACGGCCCGCGCTTTTCGGCGTGGCAGGTGTAGCAGGTCTCGTTGACGGTGTCGGTCTTCAGCAGCGGCTTGGTGATCGAGCCGTGCGGGTTGTGGCAATCGGTGCAGGCCATCTGCCCTTCCGGCAGCGGCATGTGCGAGCGGCGGTTGAACTTGGCGCGGATGTCCTGGTGGCAGGTCGCGCAGACTTCGTTGATCGACGACTTCGCCAGCACGCCCTCGGGCGACAGCTTGGCCATCGGGTTGTGGCAGTCGGTGCAGGACAGGTCGCGGGTCTGGTGGATCGAGCCGGTCCAGTGTTGCCGCGCACCGCCGGCATGGCAGCTCAGGCATACGCCGGCCTGGGTCGCGGGCGAGGTTTTCGCATCGTGGGTGAAGGCGATGATCGAACCGGGCGCGGTGGGATCCTTGGCATGCTCGGAACCCGGGCCATGGCAACTTTCGCAGGCCGCCTGCGGGCCGGTGTTGGCCGCGCCGGCGCGGAACGAGGCCACGTGCAACGAGTGCGAGGCCTGCACGTTCTCCTGCGAGTGGCAGGCCACGCAGGTTTTCGCGCCGATCGCATCGGCGTTCGGCGCCAGCGGATTGGCCGGGATCGACGCGCCATCGAACGGCGTCGCCGGGCTGTCGTCCGTCGGAGCGAGATGGGGGTTGTTCCGGCGTGCCGCGTTCGCGCCCATGTCGGTCGCCGGCAGCATCTTCGCGATGTCGCTCTGGCTGAGTCCGCTGGACGGGCTGTGCACCGCATCGGTCGCCGGAGTCGCCGCGGCCTGCTGCGCCTGCACATCGTGGGAACCCAGCAACATGCCACCGGCGCCCAGCACCGCGCAGATCAAGGCTGCAAGAAACAACGAAATCACACGCATGGCTTGAAGCCCCTTGGCTAGCGTGAACGATCGCCTGCAATCGGCCGGTCCCTGATCGGCGTGCGTCCCCCGACGCATCCAGCCTTGTCCCGCGGGCAGTATTCACCCGGATGCGAAAGATTGATAAGCCTTTTGCGTTGCGTTTAATGTCCATGATCCAAGAACAATTTCGCTTGATTGCGCATTGCAGCAAGACATTGCGCCGCACTGCGCTAGCCTGCCCGGGTACTCCACAAGGACATGCCGTGCAGGATCTCACCGACATCTACTACTTCGTGCAGGTGGTGGAACTGGGCTCGTTCACCGCCGCCAGCAAGGCATTGGGCGTGGCCAAGTCGCAACTGAGTTTCCGGGTCGCGCGGCTGGAGGGCAGCCTCGGCGTGCGGCTGATCCAGCGCACCACGCGGCGCTCGCACGTCAGCGAGATCGGCCGTCGTTATTACGAGCAATGCCGGCTGCTGCTGGCCGCCGCCGAGGAGACCCAGCGCGTGATCGACGATGCCCAGGCCACGCCACGCGGACGCATCCACGTGGCCTGCCCGGTGCTGTTCGCGCAACTGCTGCTGGCGCCGGTGCTGGTGGATTTCCTGAAACAGCATCCGGACGTGCAGGTCGATCTGGACATCTGCCATCACCAGGTGGACGTCATCGAAGGCGGCTACGACATCGCCTTCCGCGTGCGCGATTCGATCAAGGACTCCAGCCTGGTCATGCGCAGCTACGGCATGGATCCGCAGATGCTGGTGGCCAGCCCGGAACTGCTGCAGCGCCAGGGTCGGCCGCTGCAGCCGGTGGATCTGAAGCGCCTTTCCAGCGTCGGGGTGATCAGCGCCGAAGGCCGGCATTTCTGGCAGCTGCAGGCCGGCGACGGGCGCACCCAGCAGGTCGAACACCATCCCAGTCTGGTCAGCGACGATCTGCAGGTGCTGTATCAGGCGGTGATCGGCGGCGTCGGCATGGCGCAGCTACCGCAATTCGTGTGCCGTGGCCCGATCGCCGAAGGCCGGCTGATTCCGCTGCTGCCGGCATGGTCGCTGCCATCGGGCAACGTACATGCGGTGTATCCGTCCCGCCATGGCCACACGCCGGCCTTGCGCAGCTTCATCGATTTCGTGGCGCAGCACATGCCGCAAGTGTTGCGTCACACCCAATTGGGCGTGCTGGCCGAGAGCGTGAAGTCCGCGCGGGAAGGCCTGGCCACCGGATAATCGGATCGATCAGATACCCAGCCAGCGCGCCGCGCCGCGGCCAGCGATCAGCCCGCTGGCGAAGCAGGCGCTGAGCAGGTAGCCGCCGGTGGGCGCTTCCCAGTCGAGCATTTCGCCGGCGCAGAACACGCCCGGGCGATCGCGCACCATCAGGTTTTCATCCAGCGTTTCCAGTCGCACGCCGCCGGCGGTGCTGATCTCCTCGGCCACCGGTCGCGGCGCGCGCAGGCGCAGCGGGAGCGCCTTGATGCGTGCCGCCAGCGCGTGCGGATCGGCCAGCGTGGACTTGTCGGTGAGTTCAAACACCAGCGCGCACTTCGCCGGGTCCAGGCCGGCGCGACGGCGCAGCCAGTCGCCGATGCTGTGCTTGCCGCGCGGCGCTGCGAGGCGTTCGGCCAGCACCGCTTCGGTGTAGCCGGGCACCAGATCGAGCGTCAGCGTCGCTTCGCCGTGCGCGCCGATCTGCTCGCGCAACTCGGCACCGATCGCATAGATCAGGCTGCCTTCGATGCCGTACTCGCTGAGCACGAACTCGCCCTGCCGCGAATGCGCGAGGCCCTGTCGATCGACCCAATGCGCCACCACCGGTTTCAGCGGTGCGCCGGCGAAACGGCTGGACAGGTGTTCGCTCCAGCGGATCTCGAAACCGCAGTTGGCCGGCTGCAAGGGCGCGACGTCGATGCCCGCCTGTTGCAGCGGTGCCAGCCAGGCGCCGTCCGAACCCAGTTGCGGCCAGCTGGCACCGCCGAGCGCAAGAATCACCGCATTGGCCGGCACCACGCGTTGCCCCTGCGGCGTGGCGAAATGCAAAGCGTCGTGCGCCTGCCAGCCCAGCCAGCGATGGTGCATGTGGAAGTTCACCCCGGCTTCGCGCAGCCGTCGCAACCAGCCGCGCAACAGCGGTGCGGCCTTCAGGTCATGTGGGAACACGCGGCCCGAACTGCCCACGAAGGTCTGCACGCCCAACTCGCCGGCCCACGCACGCAGCGCGTCGGCGTCGAAGGCGTCCAGCCAGCGCGCCACCTCGTCGCGGCGCGCGCCGTAGCGTTCGACGAAACGGGCGCGGGGTTCGGCGTGGGTCAGGTTGAGGCCGCCCTTGCCGGCCAGCAGGAATTTCCGCCCGACCGAGCCTTTCGCGTCGTACAGGTCGACCGTTGCGCCGGCGGCACACGCCACCTCGGCCGCCATCAGGCCCGCCGGACCACCGCCGATGATCGCCAGCCGGGCTGAAGTTTGCTGAGTCATCCGGGCATGGTCGCACGCTGCCCGGGCAAAAAGAATTCGCCTGCCGACACCGCACCGCGCAGCGCACTTTTTTGCTGAATTGAGCATGACTGGAAAAACCTCCGCGAATCCAGTTCCGGGAAACGCCAGCGGTCCTTTTCAGGGTAATGACGTCCAAGATATTACGATTTTCATCAGATAATGGAGCGAAAGCGCAATCTATTACGCAAATTGACGTCTCATAAAACCACGCTGGCGTAGATGTCGAAGCATCCGGATAATCCAATGAAAATCCATGCTTGCTTCCGAATTGTCGTGCTTCGCGCCGCCAGGCCCGACCGTCGGGTCGCCGCACAAACGGCTGTTTGTAGCCGTTTTTCGATGTTTCGACCGTGCCATGGCGCCAACCCCATTAACCGAAAGTAATTGCGATATTTACCGGTGCATTAGTACCTGCAGCGATGTGACATGCATCACTCGACATCCGAAAAAATCCTATTGACCGTTTCTCGATACAAACCCTAACGTCCACCGATTCGTCAATGGGTCGACTGACGAACAGGCCCCGGCGACGTCATGCCTTCAGGCATGGCGTCGGCTTGAATGAGAAAGGGAAATCCGTGCGCCACCCTGACCAGGTCACGGCAGGGAAGGACGCAGCACGCGCGGGGTCGTAAGCCATCCACAAAGCCAAGGCGGCCGTGCCTGTTCGCGGCATTCGATGAGGTCCGCGCGACCCCGGGGGTTCGTGCGTCCTCGAAAAGCCCGGAAGTGCCTGTTCGGATGACTTGCGCCCGTTGCCGGGCCAGCGACGCAAGCCAGGTTTTGCAACGAGCCACGGAATGCGTGGCATGCCCTCAGGTTCGACGGACAGCCGTGTCCGTCGCCTTCATCCACTGTTTGGGAATTCGTCCATGACAAACCACGCTGGTCTTCGAGGTATGGTGGCACCGAACTACCGCAAGGCCCTGCTGCCTGCGGCTCTTGCGCTGGCCATGATGTCGTTGTCGGCGCACGCCGCCGACAACTGGGTCGCCACGCGCACTGGCCCCGCGCTGCTGAACACCGCGGCACCCGCCGCCACGGCGTCCACGCTGTCCACCCAGGCCACGACCCCGCGCTACAGCCTCAACATGACCGGCAACCCCAGCCTC
>DASSXP010000075.1:0-10319 GCA_035703755.1 Rhodanobacteraceae bacterium
CGCTGGATTGACATGTTAGCCGGCAGCCACCCGCGCTGCCGCCCGATGGAGCGATAGTGCCACAAGAATGCTTCGACAGCGCGCGGCGCGTGACGGCCCTGCTTGCCACTGACGGCAGCAAACGTGAAAGCCGCGAACGCAACTGACCGCGCGCCCGCAATGTATCCTTTTTGCCGTGATGCATCCGCGCGCGCGTGCTGCAAGGAAAGAACCACTTGCCAATGACCGCTGGCAGGGCAGGCCCGCTGCCCAACGAAGCAAAACCCGAAACGAATGGTGCGTTCGTGCCGCAGCAGCCGTGGCGCCGTACTGAAGAATGAAACCCTGCCGACTAACGCTAAGTAGACCCCGAAAGCGGGGTGTAGCACGCATCTTCGTCGCTCGGTGGTGGCTGGTCAAGGCAGTGGCCCACACGAAATCAGGGACTTGGCTGACTTACAGCCACGCTGGATCGATGAATGCTTTGTGCATATGGACTGCATGTGGGGGCGTAATGGATTACAGGCGCGAAAGTGAGGGTGTATCCGGGGTGGGGCAAGGTGGCGCGGAGCCGCTTCTTTGCCGAAAGGCGCGCAGAAAAAAAGCCGGGTGGTCGCCCACCCGGCTTTTGCCTTGTCGCGGTGTTGCGCTGCTCAGTCCACCGGGTTGCCGTCGACGTCGATCACTTTGACCTCGCCGATCTTGAGGTCGCGGATCGGTTTTTCGATTTTCTTGAGGTCGCCCACGATCACCCAGGTCAGTTTGTCGGGGTGGATGATTTCCTTCGCCGCGGCGTTGACGTCGGCGTCCTTCTGCGCCTCGATGCGCGACTTCAGGGTTTCGACGTAGTTGTCGGGGCGGTTGTAGAGCTCGATGTTGGCAATCGTGCCAAGCACCGCGCGGGTGGTCTCGTACTCGCCCGGCATCTTGCGCACATCGTTGTCCTTGATTTTCTGGATCTCGGCGCGGGTCAACGGCTTGTCGCCGATCACCGCGTGCGCTTCCTTCAGCACTTCGGCCACGGATGGCCCGGTCTTGTCGGTCTGCACCGGCGCGAACATCAGGTACGGGCGTTGGCCGACGGCATTCGGCAGCATGCTGCGGGCGCCGTAGGACCAGTGCTTGTCCTCACGCAGGTTCATGTTGAGGCGCGAGGTGAAGGTGCCGCCGAAAGCGCCGTTCATGGTGCCGATTTCGAGGTTGTTGGGGGCCGCGGTTGACGGCGCCACCAAACCGGCGATGATCACCGACTGTTGCGCGCCCGGACGGTCGACCAGGTACACACGCGCCGCTTTCGGGTAGTCGACCTTGGTCAGGTTCTTGGCCGGAACCGGCGTTGCCGGCGCCTCCCAGTCACCAAACACCTTTTCCAGTTGCGGCACGATCTTGTCCAGCGTGGTGTCGCCGGCAACCAGGATCGTGACGTTGTCCGGCCGCAGGTAGTCGTGCACGAAAGCCTGCATGTCGGCAGTGGTCAGCGACTTGATCGCCGCTTCGGTGCCGGAGCCGGTGAACGGGATCGCATAGGCGTTGCCCTGGCCGTACAGGATCGGCGGCAGCAAGCGCAGGGCGACGCCAGTGGGCTGGCTCTTTTCCTGTTCGATGCCGGCCAGCCATTGGCCGCGCAGCCGTGTGAAGTCGGCGTCACGGAAGGCCGGGTTGCGGATGATGTCGGCGTACAGTGCCAGCGACGCGGGCAGCTTGTCATCCAGTGCGTTCAGCGACACGCTGCAGGTGTCGAGACCGCAACCGGAGCTGATGTAGGTGCCGAGGCGTTCTTTCTGCTTGGCGATTTCCACCGAATCGAGGCTCTTGGTGCCCTCGTCCAGCATGCCCATGGTGAAGCTGGAGGTGCCGAGCTTCTTGCCCTGATCGGCCGAGTAACCGGCGTTGAACTGGGCCTGGATTTGCACCACCGGAATGGCGTGGCGCTCGGCCAGCACCACTTCGATGCCGTTCTTGAGCTTGCCGTGCTGGATCTTCGGGAAGGTGAGATCAGGGAAACTGGCAACCGCCGGCACGCCTTTGCTGCGATCGATGTCGCTGCTGACGGTTTTGTAGTCGCCGGCCGGTGACAACACGTCAGCGGGGCGGCCCTTGATCGCGGCACGGCCGGACGCGGCCACGTTGTCGTTGGCGACCACCTTGCCGGGGGTGACGGTGAGCGTGTAGTCGCCCTTCGACAGCCACTTGTCGGCGGCAGCCTTGATTTCGGCGGGGGTGGCGGCGAGGGTGGCGGCGTAGTCTTTCTTCCACGCGCCCGGATCGCCCTGATAGACCTGGCCCTCGGCCAGGGTCACGGCCTTGCCGCCGAAGCCACCGACCTTTTCCAGGCCACGGATGGTGTTGGCCGCGTAGCTGGCCTTGGCGCGCTCGAGTTCGTCGGCGGTCGGGCCATCCTTGAGGAACTTGGCCCATTCGTCGGCAACCGCCGCTTCGACCTTTTTCGGATCGACGCCCTTTTTCACGTCTACTTGCAGCAGCGTCATGCTGGCCAGCTCAAAGCTCATGCCGCCAGCAGACACGTCGTCGGCGAGCTTGTCCTGGTAGACCAGCCGCTGGTACAGGCGCGAGGTCTTGCCGCCACCCAGCACGTCAGCAGCGAGGCTGAGGTAGACGTCGTCGTTGCCCGGCGAATCGATACCCGGCGTGTTCCACGCGCGGTAGATGCGTGTCTGCGCCACGTTGTCGGTCATCGTGCCGGTGGTCGATTTGTCGCGTGGCGCGATCCACGCCTGCGGCCGCGGCACGCGCGGGCCGGCCGGGATGTCGCCGAAGTATTCCATGGCCTTCTGGCGCGCGATTTCCGGGGTGATGTCGCCGGCCAGAACCAGGGTGGTGTTGGCGGCGCCGTAGTAGTCCTTGAACCAGGTCTTGACGTCAGTGAGCGACGCGGCATTCAAGTCCGCCATCGAGCCGATGGTGTCGTGGTGGTAGGGGTGGTTGGCCGGGAAGGAATAGGCCTGCAGGTTTTCGTAGACGCGACCGTAGGGCTGGTTTTCACCCTGACGCTTTTCGTTTTGCACCACACCGCGCTGCTCGTCCAGCACTTTCTGGTCGATGGCGTCGAGCAAGTGGCCCATGCGGTCCGATTCCATCCACAGCGCCATGTCGAGGGCAGTGGTCGGCACGGTTTCGAAGTAGTTGGTGCGGTCGAGCCAGGTGGTGCCGTTCATGTCGGTGGCACCGGCCAGTTCGAACGGCTTGAAGTACTCGTCCTTGTGGTTCTCCGAGCCTTGGAACATCAAGTGCTCGAACAGGTGCGCGAAGCCGGTCTTGCCTTTGGGTTCGTAGGCGGAACCAACGTGATACCAAATGCTGACGGCCACTACAGGGGCCTTGTGGTCTTCACTCACTACCACGGTCAGGCCATTTGGCAGGGTGAAACGGGTGTAGGGAATATCGGGCGTGGTGGCGGCGTTGGCGCTGCCGACCATGCCGACGCCGAGCGCGATGGCGCCGGCAGCAAGCAGATTCAAGGGGCGAAGCATGTCGATCTCCGTCGGGTGAGTAGGCCAGCGTAGAGCCGTCGCCCACCAAGGACAACCCGCCAGAGGTCATGGCGGACTGTCCGTTATCTATCCGACTGTCCGCGTGCGGACACACCCGCCTGACAGGCGTCACTCGATCTGCTTGATTTTATTGAATTACCAACGCTCCGCCGGGCTGGCACGATGGCTGCTATCACTACCTCGCCGATCGTTGTCGGCATCCCTGCCCCACTGGAGTCACATCATGAAATCCGAATTGATCATCTTGCGCGGTCTGTGCGTTGTCGGCGCCCTGTCCATGCTGGTCTGCCTCAGCCTGATCGTGCACGGCTGAGTCGGGCGCCACGTACCCCGCCGTCACGGAGTCTGGAAGCCGTCGGCGTAGATTACGTCGCCGTGCAGCTTCCACCACAGCAGCAACTGTTTGAGCGCCTGCGGCGGATTCTGTGACGGCGGTTGCCCGGCCTGGTTGTGGCTGTTGACGCCGTGGCAGCCGTCACAGGCGCGGATCTCGCCCACCTGGGTGCTGATCCAGTAACGCTCGCGCACCACCGGCGTGCCATCGGCGGCGGTGCTCTGCCAGGTCAGCGCACGCTGGCCGGGCACAAACAGGGCAATCGAGCCGTCGGGCGCTGCGGCGACACCACCCGTCGGCGCAGCCGCCGCCGGCGGCTGCAAAGCCATCGCCAGCGGTGCGTGCAGGTGCTGCGCCAGCACGCGGCGGCCGGCGCGCGATCCCACGCCACGAATCTGGTCGGCCTGGAAAAATTGCACGTAGGGCACGTCGTAGACCTGGCCGTTGTCGCCGGTGGTCTCGACCCCGCCCGGCACGCGCAGATTGAAGGGCTGCTGGCGGTCGGCGACGTCGCGCGAGGTGATGTTGCGCACCACGATCAGGGCCAGTCCTTCCTGACGCAGAAACTGGCGGAACGCGGCGGGATCGACACCGGCTTCGGCAAACACCTGCTGCTCGGGCGCCGACAAGCTGTCGGCGGTGGCTGGCGGTACCGGACGCGCGCGCACTTCCACCGGCGACATTTCCCACAGCGGGCCGTTGTAACTGACCAGCACATCCGGGTCGTAGAAGGACACCGCCTTGTTGATGCCGCCGGTGAGGTAGGCGCCCGGCACGTAGCCGCCGCCAACGGCCGTCATCAGGCGCATGCGGAAACGATACCGTGGTTGCGGATTGGCGCGGCTGCCATCGTTGCCGGCGCCGCGCGGGTCGGTGGCGCAGACGGCCACCAGCTGACCATCCGACAGCGGCAGCGGGTCGCGGCAATGGCCACTGAAGTCCGTCGGCGCGGTGCCGTCGTAGAACCCGCGATTGGCTTTGTCGGTGAGATAGTCCACTGACAACTGATCGGCCGGCACGCCCGGCGGCGCGGTCAGTGCGATGATCTGGCCGGCCGCATGGGTGTAGAACTCGGGCGCGTCGATGGCGAGGTAGCGGCCGGGATGCAGCGGGTCCTCGGCCATTTGCAGCCAGTTCTCCGCATCATTGGCATTGACCCGGCCGGAGGTCGGGGCGATGAAGTCGTGCAGCGAGGGGTCGGCCTTGAAGCTTTGCGTAAAGTAGGTGGACAGATCGTGGCGACCGATGTGGTTGACGGTCTCCTCGCCGCTGCCGTCCTGGTTCAAGGTCCAGGGGAAGAACTGATTGAAGGTCAAACCGTAGATCGCGCTGTTGCCCTGACGCGGCTCGGGGAACTGCTCGCTGGTGTCAGTGGTGGCGACCGAACCCGGCGCTTCGGACGACCAGTTGAAGGTGCCGTAGGTGCCGGCATCGTTCTGCTGGTCGCGTTGCAGGTGGTCCCAGCGCGTGAACACGATGCGGCCAAAGCTGTCGACGAAGGGATCGAACGCACCCGACGGCGCGTGTTCGAGCAACACCACCTCGCCGCTGGCCGGGTCCAGCCGCCACAGCCCGCTGGGGGTCGGCGCTTCCTCGTACTCGTCCAGTTGCGGGTACAGGTGGCGTTGGCCATTGCGCGGGCGGTCGCTGACGTACACGATGCGGCCATCGGACAGATAGCTCGGCTGCACGTTGTTGTAGTCGGCCGGTTGCCCCGGCACGCGGTTGATGTGCACGGTCTGGCCCTGGCCGAGGCCGGTGACTTCGTACAATTGCCAGTACCACTGGCCGTACTCGTATTGTGCGGTCGGCGCGCCGATCACCATGCTGAAGATCGCGCGCGTGCCATCCCACGACACCGCCGGATCGCGCACCGCGATGGCGCTGGCGCCCTGCATGCCGCTCTGGCCGTAGCCCGCCTCGGCGGTGAGGTTGCGCTGGCTGCCGTCGGGGTAGCGTATCCACAAATCGCCGCCACGCCCGGCGGTCTGCATGCCGCTCAGATGATTGCCGAAGACCGAGGCGATGGTGGTGAAATCGTTGGCCACCGGATACATCGCCACGAACAGGATCGGTTTGGGCAAGGCGGCGGGCGCGGCGGCAGCCGTCGTTGCCGCGAGCAGCAGGACGAGGCGAGCCAGATGGACAAGAACACGAGGGACTGCGACGGACATCGGCGATCTCCATGGGCGATGCGGGGCAATCAAGTCCGACCAAGTGTGACCGCTCGCGCCACGCCGGGTACGTGGCCCGCATCACAGCTCGAACAATCGTCATAATGAGCGGATGCTCACGGTCATCCTGCATCAACCGGAAATACCGCCCAACACCGGCAACGCGATTCGGCTGTGCGCCAACGCCGGCGCCGCGCTGCACCTGATTCGCCCACTCGGCTTCGAACTGGACGACAAACGCCTGCGCCGCGCCGGACTCGACTACCACGAATACGCCACGCTCACGGTGCACGACAGCCTCACCGCCTGCCTCGCCGCGCTCAACCAGCCGCGCGTGTTTGCCTTCACCACCCGCGCCACACGCCGCCACGTCGATGTGACATTCACCGACGGCGACGCGCTGCTGTTCGGCTCCGAAACCTGCGGCCTGCCGCATGACGTGCTGAACACGATCCCGCCGGCGCAACGCATCCGCCTGCCGATGCGCCCCGATAACCGTAGCCTGAACCTGTCCAACGCGGTGGCGGTAGCGGTGTACGAAGCCTGGCGACAGCTCGGCTTCGCCGGCGCGGTCTGAATCAATACGTGCTGCCGCTACAATCGGCGCATGAATGAAGCCCCCTCCAATTCCCTGCCGCCGCCGCTGCGCGCCCTGGGCGGGCGTCTGCTGCAAGCGGCCCTGAACCGTGCGCTGGCACTGGACCCGGCCACGCGCGAGCAACTGTCAAAACTCGACGGCCGCAGCGTGGAGGCACATCTGCGCGGGCCGAATCTGCGTCTGCGCATTGCGGTCAACGACGGGCGTCTCGACGTGGGCCCACCCACGGACGACGCCACGCTGCGCGTCAGCGCCACGCCGGCCAGCCTGCTGGCGATGGCGCTGGACCGTGACGCGCAACTGGCGCCCGGCAGCCTGGAGATTTCCGGTGACGCGCAACTCGCGCGGCAGGTGGAAAAGTTGCTGGCCGGTTTCGAGCCCGATGTCGAAGCGGCGCTGTCCGGTCGCCTTGGCGCCACGGCGGGCGTGCCGCTGGCGCGCGGGCTCGCCGGTCTCGTCGCCGGCCTCAAACGGTATGGCCGCGAAGCGGTCGAGGACGCTGCCGCGTGGCTGCGCGACGAAGCGGAACTGACGCCGGCGCCGGCCGAAGTGGGCGACTTTCTCGACGCGGTGGACGGGCTGGATGAACGCCTGGCGCGACTGGAAGCGCGGCTGCGCCGGCTGGAGACGCCACAGTGAAGTCATTGCGTCTCATCGGCATCGCCACCGTGCTGCTGCGCTACCGGCTCGATGAGCTGGTCGACGCCACTCACCTGTATCGGCCATTGAAGTGGGTTCGCGCCCTGCTGCCCGCGGCGCGCGGTGATCTGGCAGCGCTGCCGCGCGGCGAACGTTTGCGGCTTGCGTTGACCGAGCTCGGACCGATTTTCGTCAAGTTCGGGCAGATTCTCTCCACCCGCCGCGACGTGTTGCCAGCCGACATCGCCGATGCGCTGGCGCAGTTGCAGGATCAAGTGGCGCCGTTTCCGGGCGCAGTGGCCCGACGCCAGATCGAGCGTGCGCTCGGCGCCCCGGTAACGCAGCTGTATGCCGAATTCGATGAGCGCCCGCTGGCCTCAGCCTCGATCGCCCAGGTCCACGCGGCGCGGCTGCACGATGGTCGCGCGGTGGTGGTGAAGGTACTCAGGCCCGACATTCATGCCCGCGTCGAGCGCGACATCGCCACCCTCAGCGCGCTCGCCACGCTGGCCGAACGCTGGCACCCCAACGCCGACAAGATCCGCCCGCTGGACATCGCCGAGGAAACCGCCAAGACCCTGCGCCATGAGCTGGATTTGCAACGCGAGGCCGCCAACGCCAGCCTGCTGAAACGCAACTATCCGGACGGACGCGATCTCTACGTGCCCGAGGTGCACTGGCCGCTGACCGCCGAGCGGGTGCTGACGATGGAGCGCATTCACGGCGTGCGCAGCGACGATGTCGCCGCGCTCGACCGCCTCGGCATCGACCGCCAGCGGCTGGCCGAGAAAGGCGTGCGACTGTTCTACGAGCAGGTGTTCCGCGACAACTTCTTCCACGCCGACGCTCACCCCGGCAACATCTGGGTAGACCCGACACGGATCGACGAACCCCGCTTCATCGCCCTCGATTTCGGCATCATGGGCTCGCTGCCGGACGCCGACCAATACTGGCTGGCGGAAAACTTCATCGCCCTGTTCGAGCGCGATTACCGCCGCATCGCCACCTTGCACCTCGCCGCCGGCTGGATTCCGCCGACGGTACGGCTGGACGAACTGGAAGCGGCGGTGCGCACCGTGTGCGAGCCCTACTTCACGCGGCCACTGGCGGAAATCTCGCTGGCCGAGGTGGCGGTGAAACTGTTCCAGACCGGCCGTCGTTTCGAGCTGACCATACAGCCGCAGCTGATCTTGCTGCAGAAGACCTTGCTCAACATCGACGGCCTCGGCCGCCAGCTCGATCCCCGCATCGACATCTGGGCGGTGGCGCACCCGGTGCTGAAACGCATCATGCGCGAGCGTTACAGCCCGCGCCGCGCGCTCAAGACGGTACGCGCGCGGCTGCCGCAATGGCTGCACGCGGCGCCGGAAATGCCCGACCTGCTGCACGCCTGGCTGCGCCACGCGGTGGATGGCAAGCAACGCATGGAGGTGTCGTCGAGTGAGCTGGCCGCGCTGCGCGCACAGCAAGCGCACAGCCAGCGCAGCCTCGCCGCCGGCCTGCTCGGCGCCACGCTGGCGCTGGCTGCGGTGCTGCTGTGGACGCTGGCGCCAGAGCGTGGGCCGTGGCCGCCGCTGCTGGCCGCCGGCGGCGCCGTGCTGGCATTCGGTCTGGCCTGGCCGTGGCGGCGGCGCTGACCGCATGCTGGTCATCAACCACGCCATCACCATTCCGGAGACCGAACTGACGGAGCGCTTTCTGCGCGCCGACGGCCCGGGTGGCCAACACGTCAACCGCACCGAGAGTGCCGTGGAGCTGCGCTTCGATGTCGCCAATTCACTCGCCCTGCCCGAGGCCATCCGCGCGCGCGTGCTGGCCCGCCGCGATCGCCGTCTGACCGGCGATGGCGTGCTGGTGATCCAGGCCCGTCGTTTCCGCGATCAGGCACGCAACCGCGACGACGCGCGCCAGCGTCTGCTCGAATTGATCCGCGCGGTGCTGGTGCCACCCAAGGCGCGCATCGCCACCCGGCCCACCCGCGCCGCCAAACTGCGCCGGCTGGACGCCAAGCAGCAACGCGGCCAGTTGAAACGCAGCCGCCGGCGCGACTGGAGCGGCGACTGATGCGCGCGATCCCGCGCCCCGCCGAACTGCCATCGAAGATGCCGCACGCGGCCGATCACCTCGGCCGCTGGCTCTGTCGCGGGCTGTTGCGCCTCGGCCGCTGGCGCCTGGTGGGCGAGTTTCCGGACGTGGCGCGACTGGTGATGATCGCGGCACCGCATTCGTCCTGGTGGGACGGTATCTGGGGCTTGCTGATCAAGGTGGCCATCGGCGCCGACATCCGCTTCATGGGCAAGCAGGAGTTGTTTCACGGCCCGCTCGGCTGGGTCTTGCGTCAGCTCGGCGGCCTGCCGATCGACCGCGCCGCGGCCCAGGGCGTGGTAGAGCAGATGGTGGACACCTTCACCCGTCACGATGCCTTGTGGCTGGGCCTCGCGCCCGAGGGCACCCGCAAGCCGGTGACGCGGTGGAAAAGCGGCTTCTGGCACATCGCGCGCGCCGCCGATGTACCCATCTTCCCGATTGCCTTCAACTACCCCGATCGCTCGATCCGGCTCGGCCCGCTGTTCAAAACCAGCGCCGACATGGATGCCGACATCACCCGCCTCAGACAGTGGTACGCGCCGTTCCAGGGCAAGCATCGCGGCGTCTAGTCGCGGCGCTCACGCAGTATCGCCCGGTGCCGCTGCGGCTGGTGGCGTCAGCGCGGTGATGGTCCAGCCGGCGCGCGGCTCGGGGCTGTGGCGGCTGCTGGCCATGCGCAAGACGCCTTTGTCGGTCAGGGCGAACAACAGTTGCGACTGACCGCTGTGGCGGGCCTGGAAGTCGGTCCAGCCGAAGCTGTCGCTGAGCGCGGTGCTGCGCACCCGCCAGCCGGCCTCCAGCAGTTCCGTGAAGCGGGACAGGGTGGTGTCGTCACCGAACAGTGCCGGCGCCAGCAAGGTGTCGCTGAAGGCCGCGCGCTGGCTGCGTTCGCTCGGGGTCAGGTTGCGCAGCCGGTAGACCCGGCCACGACCGAATTCGGCGCGATAGTGCAGGCAGGCCAGGGTGTTGGCCTCGCGTTGCGAGGACATCGCCAG
>DASSXP010000013.1:0-3657 GCA_035703755.1 Rhodanobacteraceae bacterium
GAAGCCGGCCACAGTCAGGATGGCCGCCCGTACTATTCCATGCCCTTCCTGCCGCACGGTGATTTGAACCGGCAGCCGGATCGGCACCAGCCATTGCGCATCGTCGAGATTCTGCGTGCGCTGCTGGAGGCGCTGGCTTACGCGCACGAGCGCGGCGTGGTACACCGCGACGTCAAGCCCGAGAACGTGCTGTTCGACGCCACCAACAAACCTTGCCTGGCCGATTTCGGCATCGCTCTCGACAACCACGACGAGCGCCGCGTCACCCACACCGGCGCCACCGTCGGCTCCTCCGGCACCATGAGCCCGGAGCAGGCGCGCGGTTTGCCGACCGACGGCCGCTCCGACGTGTACAGCGTCGGCATCGTGCTGTACGAACTGCTGACCGGCGAAATGCCCTACCAGGGCCCTGATGCGTTGTCGGTCGCCATCGCGCAGATGCAGGACCCGATCCCGCGCCTGCCACCCAACCGGCGCGCGTGGCAAGGCCTGATCGACGGCGCATTGGCGCGCCAGCCCGAGCACCGTTTCGCCACCGCACGCGCCATGCTGGAGGAGCTCGAACGCATTGCCCCGCATGCAGACGCCCCCGGCAACTGGTTCGACGGTCTGCGTTATCACTGGCAGCGCCAAGGTGGCAGCGGCCTCCTCGTCGGTACCGCTGCGGCGCTACTGGCGGCCAGCCTGCTGACCTGGCTGGCGATTCGACCGACACTGCCAGCAGGCCCGGAGCGGATGCTCGCACCGGCCGTATTGCCCGCCGCCTCGCCCAAGCGCAACGCCTTGCTCAGCAGCGCGGAGCTCGACCGCCTGATCCGTGAAGGCAATACGCGCCTTTCGCTCGGATCGCTGGTTGAACCCGTCGGCAACAGCGCCGCCGACCGCTTCGCCACGGTGCTCGCCAGCTACCCGGACAACCCGGAAGCGCTGGCCGGCGTACGCGCCATCTGCGCCGCCCTCAACCGACAGATTGGTGAGGCGATCACGCAAGGCGACGGCATCGCGGCCTTGCAGGTCTATCAGCAAGCACAACGCATGGCCGATCAATCCGGCATCCGCCAGCAACCCTTCTGGACCACCTTTGTCGCGCAGGTACGCCGCGACATGCAGGCCGCGCTGATCATCGCGCTGGCCCGGCCGCAGCGCCTGGCCCGCTTGCAGCCGATGACCCACGCGCTCGATCTGGCCTTGCCGCAAATCGCCCGTGACGCCACGTCAACGGCGGGCCAGTCTGATCGGAGCCAATCCGGTTACGTAATCGGGGCGCCGCTGCGCGATGACGGCGGCCCGCCGTTGACGATCATTTCCAACGCGCCGGGCCACGGTTATGCGCTGTCGCGGCGCCCGGTGAGCGTCGCCGATTACAACCGCTTTGCCCGCATCAGCCATCGTCCGTCCAGCCGCTGCCGACGCGCCGGCAACCCGTTCACCGCCATCCTGGGTTACGACTGGCGCAACCCGGGGCACGACATTCAGGCCGCGCAACCGGTGGTCTGCATCAGCTGGGATGATGCGCGCGCGTATCTGGGCTGGCTGTCGCAACGCACCGGACAAACCTACCGCCTGCCCAGTGCCGCCGAATGGGGCGCCGCAATGGGCTTGTCGGGCGCAATGCAGGCCATCGCGGACCACAGCGATTGGCTGCGCTGCAACGGCGACTGTCGCCGCGTCGACTACCGCGGCAGCGCCGGCAATGGCGACAGCGGCCAGCACACCGGCTACACCCGCGTCGGCTTTCGCGTGCTGCGAGTGCTCGACCAACGCTGAAGCATGTCCGCGAACGGCCCGCCGCCTCAGCGCTTCAGCAGCCGCCAATACAGGCCGCCACCCGCGGCGAGCAGCAGCAACAGGCACACCACCAGCACGCCGGTACGCACGCCCCACCACAATACGATTTCGGCCAGAGCGAACGGCACCACCGCCAGCGCCGGCCAGGCGATCCAGTCGACCCGCCAGGCCTCATCCAGCGCCGCCAGCAGCAGCCACGCCGCGGCCAACATCAGGCCGGCCACCAACACGCGCAGCAACCACGGGTAATCCGGTGGCCGCGCTTGTCCCGGCATCAGGCCCATCATCGGCATGTCTCCCAGCATCACCACGTAACCGGGTGCCGGCAGAAACGGTGCCGGTTCCAACCGGCCATGACTGGCGCGCGCCAGTATCGTCAGTTCCTGATTGGGGACCATCGACCAGCGGATGCGCAGGTCGCCCACGCGCGGGGAACGCGGGTTGGCAGCGGTGGTCAGGCCATCGCCGTCCTGTTGCAAACTGGCCGCGAGATTGGCCGGCAGGCTCGCCAAATCGACCGCCAGCGCTTCGCTGCCGGCAATCGCCCGCACCAGCGCGCGTGACAACACGAAGTGCCCCAGCCGCACCTCGCCCGCTTCGAAACGGTCACTTCCAAACGGAAACTCCGGGGGATTGGCATGGCCCTGCGGCCGCTGGAAACGGCTCGAATCCACCGGGTGGTCGATCCAGCGCACCGCGTACTGCGGCGCGCCACCGCCGTACGTTGTCTCCTGCCACTGCAACATCTCGACTTGCCGGCGCAGCAGCGGCGCGGCGGCCGTGACACCGAATTGCGGATCGGCGGCCAGCCGGGTCACCGCCGTGGTTCCGGTGACGCGGACCAGGTGGCCGTCCACCTCCGGCCCCGGCGCCCGACTGCCAAGGTCGAGCAACTCACCGCCCATGCCGTCGTAGATGCGCGCCACCTTGGTTACCTGACGTTCGGTCGCCGCCAGCAACAGCAACGCCAGCACCAGCAAGACCAGCGCCGCTACCGCGGCCAGCCCATGCAGGCGATCCCGTGGCAGCGTCACAGCGTCATTCCGGTCAGCGTGGCCCGCGTGTCGGTGCAGCCGTAGCGGCCGCGCTCGTCACGGGTGATGGCAGCCATCGCAATCGCGTTGTCGTGGGTAAAGAACAGGCGCACGCCGCGCGCCAGCTTGTCATCCAGAAAAGTCCGTTTCTCGTCGATCAGGCACTCAGGAAAGCGGTCGTAGCCCATTGTGATCGGCACATGCACCCAAGCCTGTCCGGGGATCAGGTCGGCACAAAACACCACTCCGCCGTTGCCATCCTCGCCCGTCACTTCGGCCAGCATCAAACCGGGCGTGTGCCCGTCCGAGAAGCTGAAACGCAGCCGCGGACCAAGGCTGGAGGGCTGCTGCCCGGTATCGATCAACTCCAGCCGGCCGCTGGCCTCCAGCAGACCCGGCACCTCGGGAATGAACGAAGCACGGTCCCGCGGGTGTGGGTGCCGCGCGCGTTCGAAATGGGCGCGGCCGGTGATGTAGCGGGCATTGGGAAACAGCAACCGTGGCGGCTGACTCTCCTGCCACGCCGCCAGCAGGCCACCGCTGTGGTCGAAATGCAGGTGTGAGAGCACCACCGCGTCGATGTCCTCGTGGCCGAAGCCCGCTGCCGCCAGCGAATCGAGCAACACATGGCGGTCTTCCACCACGCCATAGCGCGCCCGCAGCGCCGGTTCAAAAAACGCTCCGATGCCGGTCTCGAACAGCACCGTCTTGCCGTCGAGCCCTTCCACCAGCAGGCAACGGCAAGCCAGCGGAATGCGGTTGTCCGCATCCGGCGCGATCCATTTCGACCACATCGCGCGCGGCGCGTTGCCGAACATCGCGCCGCCGTCGAGCC
>DASSXP010000092.1:0-3698 GCA_035703755.1 Rhodanobacteraceae bacterium
CATTGCCACATCGATTCCGGCAGCGGCAGCAATTGCAGCACGGGCAGCAGCCCGATGGCCAACGCGACCACAACCGCCCAGCGTGCCGGCGCCAGCCGCTGCCGTTGCCAGGCGATGCAGGCCGCCGCGATCAGCAGCGGCAACGACAGCAGCTCGGCAACCAGCACGCCGACACCCGTTTCTGCCGAACTGCCACCACTCAGGAAGGTCAGGGTCAGGAGCACGCCACTGGCCAGCAGCAGCCAGCGGTCGGTCGGCTCAGTCCGGTGCATGGGTCGGGCGAGCGGCGCGGCGGCCCGTGGCGGCAAATGCGCGCGCGGCGGCGGCCGTACGCTCAGCATGCGCGAGCCGGCGCGAAATGGCGCTCGCTGCCGCTCACGCAAGCAAGGCCGCGAATCGCAGCAAAGCGCCATCGCGCCATGTCAGCCGCGAAACCCGCCTTGCCAGCCATGGGCGCATCGGCAATCCCCCTGCGCTTGTCCATGTTTCCTCCAATCCTTGCGCCGAATCAGCTTTCCATTCAAGCATACGCAAACAGGGCGGATCAAATGACCCGCCCTGTCGGTATGCAATGAATGGTTTTGCGCAGTGGCGCGGCCGATCAATGGCTGACCGGTGGGCACTTGCAGTGGCAAAATTGCTTCTCGACCACCGCGCCCAACGCGGCGCCGCCCAGAATCATGCCAGCCAGCTTGGGCTTGGAACCGGTCCAGCCACCCAGCGCGCGCTTGCAATCGGGTTCGATCTTGTAGATGCCGGCCTTGCTGTATTTCTGCTCGCAGCCATCGTTGTAGATCACGGTGGCGACGCTTTCCTTGGCCACCATCAGGCGATCGCCGGAGACCACCGGCTGATTCTGCACCGCGGTACTGAACGCGCCGTTCTGCTCGCTCACCATCACCACACCGCCGTCGGTGCGCACCGTGGCCACTGCCTTCTCCGCCTCACTGGCCGCCTGCGACGTGGCCGCCGTGCCGGTGGACTCCGTGGATTGCGCGAACACCGGCCCGGCAAGCATCACCGTCAGCCCGAACAAGAGCGCTCTTGCGTCGAATTTGGTCATGCTTCTGCCCCTTGACAGACCGATACGGGCCGATTGTAAAACGCTTGCGGCATCGCAGCAAGCGCCAGCCTCTTCCAACGACACATGAGCCTGGAAGGGGCGCCGTGATTCCAACGACAAGTGAGCCTGGAGGCGGGTGGGCCCGAGGCACATCGCGGAGCCCGCGTCGGCGCGGCGCGTGGCATGACTCGAAGCTACGGTGGTGGCGACACCGCTTGCGCGTCGGCGGCGGCCTCCGGCGCGGCCGCCGCCGCCGCGACCGGGGCAAGTTGGAAATCGTCGAACCACAGTGTGCCAGCGACGATTTTGCCGGCACCATCAGCACCCAGATTGACCAATGCCAGGGTCTGCGCCGGGCAACCGGCAGCCGGCACACGAAAGGCCATCTCGCGCGTCTGCCACTCGAAGCTGCCCTTGAGCGGCGCACTCACCGCGCGCATTGGATCGTCACCGTGACAGCTGATCGCCCAGGCAATGCCTTTGTCGCTGCGCAGATCGCTGGCACGGGCGCGGAAACGCAGCCGGTACTGGCCGGGTGCCAGCAGCACGGTTTGCTGGAAACCGATGTCCTCCGCGCGCCGACCGAGGAAGCTGACCTGGACTGCCATGCCACCCGCATCGTCGACGCGGTCGATCAGCACGCCACTGCTGGCGGTGACCTGCCAGTCGAAGCCACGGCCGGTCCAGGGCGAATCAAAGCCGCCATCATGGATCAGCGCCAGCGTGCCATTGGCCGTGCGCGGCAGGCCGCTGGCCCAGCGGCTGTAGGCTTCGCCCCAGCGCCCGGCCTGGCCCAGCCAGGCCAGCCAGTCGGCGGCTTCCGCGGCACCGAGATCACCGGCGTTCTGCAAGCCGTCATACACCGCATCCACCGCCGGGTACTGGCCGTCATGCCGCAACGCATCCAGCAAGCCGGCGCGCCAACCGGGGTGGCTTTGCAGGGTCACCACCAGCGCGCTGGCAAACGCGGGCAACTGCGCGTAGTCGACCAGCAGCGGCAAAAATACCGCCACGCGCGGCGGCGCGATGTTGAGCAAGGTGTTGATGTTGGTTAGCGCCGCCGCGTAGTCGCCGGCGTTCAACTGCGCGCCGATCACCCACGCACGGGCGTATTGGTCGCGCGGCGCGCGCTGCACGGCCAACGTGAACAGCGTGGCCGCGTGGGTCGCCTGCTGGCCCTCGGCCACGCGCGCCAGCAGCACCAGCGCTTCCGCCGCCAAGGGCTCATCATGCAACAGCGCGCGCGCGGCATTGGCCGCAGCGGACAACTGCCCCGCCTGGCGCTGTTGCTCGGCCCAGGCCAAACGCGCCTGTGGCGTGTGTGATGGCGGCATCGACACGCTTGCCGCGGTGTCGCTATCGGGCAATGGCGACACGATGCCCAGAGCAAGCAGGCGCCAAGCGGCCAGCAAGGCCAACGCGACCGCCGCCAGCAGTGCCATTCCAGCGAGGGCGCGACTCAACGCTCCGGCTCCAGCGCGACACGGGTCAGGCGCCATTGGTTGTCATCCCACACCATGTCGACGCGGAAGCGTCCACGTTCGGCCACCCGGCTACGCCGCGCCACGCGGTAATCCGCATCGAGCACGGCCTGCTCGGCGGAAACCTGCCAGGTGGGTGGATCGAGGGCAAAATGGGCGGCCGCGGCAACCCCAATCCGTTGCCGCAAAGCGTGGCGACTGTGTTGCGCGCTGTCGGCGCCTTGGGCATCGGGCCCACCCAGGTCACCGCGATCCTGGCGGCGGAAAAACCGTACCAGATCGCGTACGCGCTGCCGCGCCAGACTCATGCGCGTCAACAGCTCCGCCGGGGCAACTTTCTTTGTGGTAGCCGCGCGTTCCGCGACGGGCTCGCCAACGCTTGCCGGCATCAACGGCAAGGGCACTTCGTCTTTTGTCGTGGCGAGTTCGGATGCCGCCTCCGGCACCTCGGCGGGCGCGATCACTGGCGTTTGATTCACCGCCTGCGCAGACACCGTGTTGCCGCTGGCACCGGCGTGCCGCGACGAATCGGCTTGCGCTGTCAGCGCCGGCTCGACCGCTGCCGGCGCGGCTGGACGCGAACGGTGCGTTATTGCGCGTTGGCGGCGGCTGGCCGGCAACGGCACCGCGGGCGACTCGACAGGCGCCGGCGTCACCGGCGCCGCCTGTGCAAGACGCGGCTCCGCCACGGCCAGCGGCGCCGCTGGCAGCGGAATACTCGCGCTCGCCGGTACCGCATCGCTCGACAAGGGCGCCATCTGCCCAGCCGGCGCAAGCGCGACTGCCGGCGTATCCGCCCGCAGTACGTTCCCGGCCGCCAGTTCATTGCCCGTACTTTCGCGCCGAGGGATGGATGCGACCGTGGCCGGCACACGCGTATCCGTCGTGGCTTCGCCGGGCAGGGCCGCGCCGAGCGCTACGGTGCGTGGATGATCCTGTCGCGTCAGCGCCAGATAGAACAAGCCGCAGCAGGCCATAAAACCGGCGGCAAGCGTGGCGCGACGCAAGAACCGATGCGGCGACGGCGGCCGCGCCACCGGCACGGCTTTCCAGCCAGTCGCGGCGGCGGCAACCGGCGCGTGGTCCGCCGCGACCGGCGGCGCGTCTCCCGCGCAATGCGCATCGTACGCCGCGCGCGCGGCCTCGGTGCGCAA
>DASSXP010000016.1:0-17266 GCA_035703755.1 Rhodanobacteraceae bacterium
GGCACAGGCTCCTTGCGGCAGGCCATTGCACAGGCCAATGTCTCCGCCGCTAGCAGCGACACGATCACGTTCGCTATTCCGGGCGGTGGCGTCCACAGCATCCGCCCCTTGAGCGCACTGCCTGCCATCACCAAGACGGTCACCATCGATGGCTACAGCCAGCCCGGCAGCGCGGTAAACACGCTGAACACCGGTGCCAGCAACGCGGTGCTGGTGATCGAGCTGGATGGTAGCCAGGCTGGCATGGCCGACGGCCTGAGGTTTGCGCCGGGCAGTGGTGCCGGCGTGGTATCCGGGCTGGTGATCAACCGCTTTCAGGGGGCGGGTATTTACCTCGCGGCGGGCGCGGGGCCGCTCGATTCCACCTGGGTGCGAATCTGGGGCAACTTCATCGGTACCGATCCCGCCGGAACGCTGGCCCGCGGCAATGGCAGCGGTATCGTGGTCGATGGCGGCAGCTCGGCGATCATCGGGCAGTACGCGACGGATACGGCAGCGCCGCTGGCCGTCAACCTGATCTCGGGCAACCTCGGCCATGGCGTGTACTTTGCCACCGGCAACACCGGTGGGGCGGGCAGCGGTGACACCGTGTACAACAACCTCATCGGCACCGATGCAGCGGGAACGGCGGCGCTGGGAAACGGCCTCGATGGCATCGCCATCGAGAACTTGCCGAGCCAGCCATTTCGCTTGTCGACATTCAAAGGCAATGTGATCGCCGCCAATGGGGGTGACGGCGTGCGGATACTCGGTGGCCGAGCCACACTACTGGACAATCTGATCGGTGTCGGCATCGGCAGCCGCGGCGCCAATGGCCCCGCGCTGGGCAACGCGGGAGACGGGGTCTACGTGGGCGAGGCGGCCGGCGCGGTCACCCTGAACGACCAAAAATACACATCCGGCTTTGCCGCCGGGCATGCCAGCATCGCCAACAATGGCGGTGCGGGTCTGTACGTCGATGGCAATGCACAGGTCGATGTCGTCGCGCAGGGCTTTGACCACAACGGTGGGCTCGGCATCGACATCGCACCGGCCGGCCCCAACGCCAACGATGCCGGTGATGCGGATGGCGGCCCCAACGAACGGCTCAATGCACCGGTGCTGGACGCCGTCGCTTACGACCCGGTTACCGGCTATGGCGATGTGGCCGGACACCTTGATTCAAACCCGGGTGTGGAGGTCGAGGTCGCGCTGTACCACAGCGACCGTTGCGATCCTTCGGGTTTCGGTGAAGGCGCCGTGTATGGATTGCGTGGTTCGTGGCCGGACGACAGCCGCACCCTGACGACTGATCC
Organism: Rhodanobacteraceae bacterium; assembly: GCA_035703755.1. Taxonomy (GTDB): domain Bacteria; phylum Pseudomonadota; class Gammaproteobacteria; order Xanthomonadales; family Rhodanobacteraceae; genus DASSBG01. The sequence continues at coordinate 1,296 of DASSXP010000016.1, forward strand.
CGGCGGCCACACCGAATTCACCTTGCACTCGGGCAGCCTGCAGCCCGGCATGGCGATCAGCTACCGCACGCGGCGGGTCACGACGGCGCCGGGGCCGGCCGCCATCGTGGTGTCGGAGTTTTCCAATTGCCTCGTGGTGCCGGGCGGGGACGTGGTCTTCGCCAATGGCTTCGAGTTCGACTGAACAGGCGTATCAGCCGATGAATCGGATCCTTGTTGCTATCACACTGCTCGTTGCATCGACCGTTGCGCTTGAACGCTTCGAAAACGACGGCATTTTCGCCGACGATTTCGGCTGGCAGGACATGGCGGTCCTGCCATGACGCAGCAATGCGGAATATGGCCAATTCGTGGCGGCCCGTTTGCCGGCCTGTCACGCCAGCGGGGAAATAGCCGCCTGACTGGTGTTGAACCGCTGTTGCCTGTGTGGCGGCATTCCGGGGCTGCCGAAGGCAGAGCCCGGAATCCACGCGTGGCCGCGCACTGGGAATCTCCGCTGTTGGCGGATACGGTGGTTGCCGGCACCGTACCCGCGTGCAGCCGTGTTACGCGGCTTGTCGTGAAGCGCGTTTGCGGTCGCTTTCGGTCAGGTGCTTCTTGCGCAAGCGAATCGCCTTGGGGGTGATTTCGACCAGTTCATCGTCTTCGATGAATTCCAGTGCCTGCTCCAGCGACATGCGGATCGGCGGCACCAGGTTGAGGGCGTCGTCCTTGCCGGCGGCGCGGACGTTGGTGAGCTGTTTGGCGCGCAGGGCGTTGACGGTGAGGTCGTTGTCCTTGGCGTGGATGCCGACCAGCTGGCCTTCGTAGATTTCCACGTTGGCGTCGATCAGCATGCGGCCGCGATCTTGCAGGCCGAACAGTGCGTAGGCCGGCGCGGTGCCGGTGCCGTTGGAGATCATCACGCCGTTCGAGCGCTTGGCAATGGCGCCTTCGGCGCGCGGGCCGTAGTGATCAAAAACGTGGAACAGCAGGCCGGTGCCGGCGGTCAGGGTCTTGAATTCGGTCTGGAAGCCGATCAGGCCACGCGCCGGGATCAGGTATTCAAGGCGCACGCGGCCACGGCCGTCCGGCTCCATGTTGCGCAGTTGACCACGGCGGGTGCCGAGACGTTCCATCACGCCGCCCTGATAGGGTTCTTCCATGTCGACGACCAGCTGTTCCCACGGCTCTTGTATCGTGCCGTCGATTTCGCGCACGATCACTTCGGGGCGCGAGACGGCCAGCTCGTAGCCTTCGCGGCGCATGGTTTCGATCAGCACCGACAGGTGCAGCTCGCCGCGGCCGGAGACCTTGAATTTGTCCGGGTCCACGGTGTCCTCGACCCGCAGGGCGACGTTGTGCAGGGTTTCGCGCAGCAGGCGGTCGCGGATCTGGCGGCTGGTCAGGAACTTGCCGTCCTTGCCCGCGAATGGCGAGTTGTTGACCTGAAAAGTCATCGAGATGGTGGGCTCATCCACCGTCAGCGCCGGCAGCGCCTCGGGGGTGTCCAGCGCGCAGACGGTGTCGGAAATGCCGAGTGCATCAACGCCGGAGATGGCGACGATGTCACCGGCCTCGGCTTCGGCCACTTCGCGGCGTTCCAGGCCCATGAAGCCGAGCACCTGCAACACCTTGCCCTGGCGCTTCTTGCCCTCGCGGTCGACCACGCTGACCGGCATGTTGGTACGCACCTTGCCGCGCTGGATGCGGCCAATGCCGATCAGGCCGACGTAGCTTGAATAGTCGAGCTGGCTGATGCGCATCTGGAACGGGCCATCCGGGTCCACCGACGGCGGCGGTACGTGCTTCATGATGGCTTCGTAGAGCGGCGTCATGTCACCATCCCGGACGTCGGCATCGAGGCCGGCGTAGCCGTTCAGGCCGGAGGCGTAGACCACCGGGAAGTCGAGTTGCTCTTCGGTCGCGCCGAGGCGGTCGAACAGGTCGAAGGTCTGGTTCAGCACCCAGTCCGGGCGCGCGCCGGGGCGGTCGACCTTGTTGATGACGACTATGGGGCGGAAGCCCATCTGGAAGGCTTTCTGGGTCACGAAGCGGGTTTGCGGCATCGGGCCGTCCATCGCATCGACCAGCAGCAGCACCGAGTCGACCATCGACAGCACACGCTCGACCTCGCCGCCGAAGTCGGCGTGGCCGGGGGTGTCGACGATGTTGATGCGGTTGCCGTTCCAGGCAATCGCGGTGTTCTTGGCCAGAATGGTGATGCCGCGCTCGCGCTCCTGATCGTTGGAGTCCATCACGCGGTCCGGGACCACGGCGCGCTCCGACAGCGTGCCCGATTGCTTCAGCAGCTGGTCGACGAGGGTGGTCTTGCCATGGTCGACGTGGGCGACGATGGCGATGTTGCGGAGCTTTTCGATGGACATGCCCAAAATCGGCCCGGTCTCTCGACCGTGCCGCCTGTCAATGGTGTGGAACCGCCTATTTTACCGAAAAATTGCCGTCGCGCGCATGAATGGCGGCTGGCCGGCTTTTCGGGGTCGCCAAGACGGGTTCCGTCGGCCGTTGCCGGCTTACACCAGGCCGGTCAGGTAGTACAGCGTGATCACCACGAAAACGGCCAGAGTCTTGATCACGGTGATGGCAAAAATGTCGCGGTAGGCCTGGCGGTGGGTGAGGCCGGTCACCGCCAGCAAGGTGATGACCGCGCCGTTGTGGGGCAGGGTATCCATGCCGCCGGAGGCCATGGCGGCGACGCGGTGCATCACTTCCAACGGGATGCCGGCGGCATGGGCGTTGGCGATGAAGGTGTCGGCCATGGCCCCGAGGGCAATGCCCATACCGCCCGAGGCCGAGCCGGTGATGCCGGCCAGGGCGGTCACGGTCACCGCTTCGTTGACCAGTGGATTGGGGATCGAATGCAGCGCGTCGGCGACCAGCTTGAAACCGGGCAGGGCGGCGATCACGGCGCCGAAACCGTATTCGGAGGCGGTGTTCATCGACGCCAGCAGAGCGCCGCCGACCGCGGCCTGACTGCCACTGGCAAAGTGCGCCACTACCGGCTTCCAGGCGAATGCCAGCACGCACAGGATGCCCGCCAGCAACGCGCCTTCCACCGCCCAGATCGCGGCGACTTTCGACACCTGTTGCACGATGGGTTCGGCATTGCCGACCACGCTCGGCATAAACGAGCTGGTGCTGCCGTAAAAATGCGGGATCAAGTCGGTGAAGACCTTGTTCAGCACGCCGACCAGCACCAGGGGTGCGATCGCCAGCAACGGGTGCGGCATGCGTCCACCCTCGAATGGCGCCGGCTCATTGACCAACTTGTCGCCATAGCCCTCACCGGCTTTGATGGCTGTACGACGTCGCCAGTCGAGGTAGCTCAAACCGAGCAGCAAAATGAATACGCCACCCAGCGTGCCCAGCCACGGCGCGGCCCAGGCGTTGGTGCCGAAGAAGCTGGTCGGAATGATGTTCTGGATTTGCGGCGTGCCGGGCAGCGAATCCATGGTGAAAGTGAAGGCGCCGAGCGCGATGGTGCCGGGGATCAGCCGCTTGGGAATGTCCGATTGGCGAAACAGTTCGGCGGCAAACGGATACACCGCGAACACCACCACGAACAGTGACACGCCGCCGTAAGTCAGCAGCGCGCACACCAGCACGATGGACAGGATCGCCCGGCTGCGCCCGACCAGGCCGATGGTCGCGGCGACGATGGATTTGGAAAAGCCCGATAGCTCGATCAGCTTGCCAAACACGGCGCCCAGCATGAACACCGGGAAATAGAGCTTCAGAAAGCCGACCATCTTTTCCATGAACAGGCCGGTGAACATTGGAGCCACGAGCGCGGGATCGGTCAGCAACACCGCGCCCAGCGCCGCCAGCGGCGCGAACAGGATCACGCTGTGGCCGCGGTAAGCGGCAAACATCAGGAAGGCCAGTGCGGCCAGCACGATCAAGAAGGCCATCCATCATTTCCCCGCGGCGCAAGATGCCTTGAGTATCGCGGCGCGGGCGGTGCCGGCCCACTGTACCAAGGTACAAGTGTCCACTTTGCCGGAGGCCGTTAGCCTGTGCGGCATCGTGGCCATTGCGCCATCCGTATCGCCTTGAAGGGGATTTCCATGCAGCGCCGCATTCTTGCCATCGCCATTGCCGCCGTATTTGCCACGCCACTCGTCCATGCCGCCAGTGCGCAGGATGCGCCGGCAAGCGACCAGAAGAGCCCGACCAGCAAGACCACGCAGGCCGAGGCCGAGCGGCAGAAAGCGACCGAGTTGCAAAGCGTCACGGTCACCGCGCGTCGCCGCAGTGAAAACCTGGAAAAGGTGCCGGTGGCGGTCAGCGCTTTCAGTGCCGACGATCTGGATGACCTGCAAGCCAGCAACATCGACGGCCTGCAAGGCGCGGTTCCCAGCCTCAATATCGTGCAGGGCCGTGGCTCATCTTCGTCGGTCAACGTGTTCATTCGCGGCATCGGCCAGCCGGATGCCTTGCAGACCTTCGATCCCGGCGTCGGCATGTACGTCGATGACGTGTACTACTCGCGCATTCAGGGCGGCCTGATGAGCCTGTTCGACGTCGACCACATCGAAGTGCTGCGTGGACCGCAGGGCACTTTGTACGGCAAGAACTCGACCGGTGGCGCGATCAAGGTGGTCACCCGCAAGCCGGGCGACACGCTGGAAGGGTCGGTGGAGCTCACCGCAGGCAACTACGGCCGCGCCGAGGGTCGCTTCTATGTCGGTGGCCCGCTGAGCGATGCGCTGTCCGCCAGTGTTGCCGGCGGCTGGATCACCAACGACGGCTACGTCACCGATGCCGCCGGCAACCACTACAACGACGAGAACAGCAAATCGGTGCGGGCCAAGTTTGATCTGCATCCGGGTGCGGCGTTCGACGCCACGCTGTCGCTGGACTCGACCCGTCAGGACACCGCGTTGACGCTGGGACAGGCCACCGCGCCGCTGTATGCCACCGATCTCGCGCTGGGCCAGGTGCTGCTGTACACGCCGCCGGCCGGCAAATACGACTTCAAGGGCGCCACGGGTTTCAGCCCCGACAAGGGCCAGGAGCTCAGCCATGACGGTGTCGCCTTGCACATGAACTGGCACCTCAATCCGCAATGGGATTTCAAGAGCATTACCGCGTATCGCAAGATGCACAGCAAATCCTATATCGACATCGACGCTACCGAGCTGGAGCTTGGCGACGTGCTGGTGGACTTCCATCAAAAGCAATGGAGCCAGGAGTTCCAGTTCCAATACGACAACGGTGACAATTTGCAGGCGGTCTACGGCTTGTACTATCTCGACGAAAAAGTGCCGTCGCACCAGGAAGCCTACGCCGACGATTTCATCCGCTACAACACTTTGCCGATCGACTTCCTGCGCACCATCGACGACAAGCTCGAAAACAAGAGCACTGCGGCGTTCATGCACTTCAACTGGGAGTTCGCGCCCAGTTGGACGTTGGCGGCCGGTGTGCGCTACACCCGTGAAACCAAGGACTATGCGCGCACCACCAGCGCCTTTTTCGGAGCGCCGTTGCAGGCCTTCACGCAGGATCCGCAGGCGGTCATCCCGGGCATCAGCAAGTCCTGGAGCGCGGTCACCCCGTCGCTCAGCCTTGAGAAACAATTCAGCGATCGCGTGATGGGCTATGTCTCGGCCAACCGTGGCTTCAAGTCGGGCGGTTTCAACGGCCGTGCCAATTCGCAGGTCGAGAGCGACAACCCGGCATTCAACCCGGAATATGTGTGGACTTACGAGGCGGGCCTCAAGGCGCGGTCGGCGGACAACAAATTGCAGGGCAACTTCGCCGTCTACCGTTCCGATTACAAGGATTTCCAGGCCCGCGTGTCCGAAGTGGTGGACCCGGACTCACCCACGCCGACCTTCTCCTTCCCGGTGCTCAATGCCGCCAAGCTGAAGATCGATGGTGTCGAATTCGAGGGTGCGGCACTGGTCGGCAACGGCACCCGGTTGTCTTCGCAGGTGGCCTACATGAAGGCACGCTATGACCGCTTCGACGATCCGCGCACGGTGTTGAGTCCGGCCTTGGCCGACCTGCACGCGCACGTACCGTTTTCGCCCAACTGGAGCGTGCGGCTGGCGGCAACGCATACCTTCTCGCTGGACAGTGGCGCCGCTTTCACCATCGGGGGCGATGCCGCCTACCGCGGCGACACCTGGCTCAGCGTCGATAACCGCGAAAACCTGATGCAGAAGGCCTATACCGTCAGCGGCCTGTTCGGCGTGTACGACTCGGCCGATGGCCACTGGCAGCTGCGCGCCGGCGTGCGCAACCTCGGTGACAAGCTGTACAAGACCGACGGTCAGGAATTCTCCAGCGTCGCCAATATCCAGACGGTGTATTACGGCGCGCCGCGGAATTACTATCTGAGCGCCCGCTACAACTTCTTCTGAGGCAGAGAGTGGCGAAGTTGGCGGGCCGGGCGAGCGCGGGGGCGAAAGTCCGCGCGGTGCAGCGGAGGCGCGCAAGCCACAGGTTGCCGCCGCGCTGGAATCCGCGATGGTGACTTGGGGCGGAATGACGGGCGATGACACTGATCGCGGCAGATTCCGCAATCGGGCAGAAAGGGGCACTATGAAACGGAGCGATGTCATGGCGCGGTTGGCGGCGTTGGTATTGGTGTTCGCGGGCTTGGCGGCGTGTGCGAAGGAACCAGTGGAGAGCTTGCCGACGCTCAAGGTGGATGCGGCACGCATCGCTGTCGCCGGTTTGTCATCGGGGGCGTACATGGCTACGCAGACCCATCTGGCGTGGCCGGAGCTGTTTGTCGGTGCCGCGCTGGTGGCCGGCGGGCCGTATGGCTGTGCCGGCGGCAAGCTGGAAACCGCGCTGGGCGCCTGCATGAAAGGCGCGCCGGCCGTCGATATCGGTTTGCTGGCGCAACGGGTGCGCCAGCGTGCCAGCGATGGCGCGCTCGGCGCCTTGCGCGGGCTGGCCGGTGACCGCGTATACGTCTTGCACGGCCAGGCCGATGGCCTGGTCGCCGAAGCGGTGAGCCGGGCGGCGGTGGATCTGTATCGGCGTTTGCAGGTGGGCGATACCGATCTCGCGGAGATGAAAATCGACTGGGACGGGCAGCGTGACTTTGCCCATAATTTGCCGCTGGCGGCCAAGGGCGACGATTGCCAACGCTCCGACCCGCCCTACCTTGGGCATTGTGGCTTTGATGCGGCGGGGGCGATTTTCGCCAAGCTGTATGGCAAGGCGACGGCCCCGCTGGCGACAGCCACGGGAGAGCTGCGTCAGTTCGATCAAAATGCCTTGCTGGGTGACGTGAAGGATGCCTACCTGGCCGACACCGGTTATGTCTACCTGCCCAGGGCCTGTCTCGACGGCAAGCCATGCGGTGTGCTGGTCGCCTTCCACGGCTGCAAGCAGAATGCCGACAGCGTGGGCGAGGCGTTCGTGCGCGATGCCGGTTTCAACCGTTGGGCTGATGCCTATCGGGTGGCTGTGCTGTACCCGCAAACCCGCGCCAGCTTCGCGCCGCTCAACCCGCAAGCCTGCTGGGATTGGTGGGGTTATTCCGGCAGCAACTACGATACCCGTCAGGGCGTGCAGCAACAGTGGCTGATGCACGCGCTCGCCGCGCTGGGCGTGGCGGCACGCTGAGGGTTTGCATGGCGTGCTTGCGTGATGACGGAGCGGCGGCGTCCGCACGGCGCGGCCTGACGGGCCGCTGCGGCTATCATCCCCGCCTGACGCGGCCGGAATGCGGCGGCGGGATCGGATAGCCGGGGAGGCCGCATGCTGAGTGCCGTCTACGTCATCGCCGCCGGGCTGCTGTGGCTGGCGTTGCTGTTCGGCGTGGCGGTCTACGGCGAGCGACGACCGCGGGTGCTGGAACGGCGCTGGGCGCTGGTGTACGCGCTGTCCCTGGCGATCCATTGCACCTCCTGGACCTTCTACGGCACCGTGACCCAGGCCAGCCGCTCGGGCTGGTGGCTGCCGCCCACCTTCGTCGGGGCCATCGCGCTCTACGTGGTCGGTGCCGGCTTGATGGTCAAGCTGGTGCAGCTCGCGCGCGAGTACAACGCCGGTTCACTGGCCGACTTGATCGCCGCGCGGCTGGGTCGCCATCCGGGCTTGGCGGCGCTGGCCACCGGGGTGATGCTGCTGGCTATCGTGCCCTACATCGCCTTGCAGCTCAAAGCGGTGGCGATGAGCTACGGCGTGATCGTGCGTGGCCAGGTGCTGGGTGCGCCGGCGTGGCAGGACAGCGCGCTCTACGTGGCCTTGCTGATGGCGGTGTTCGCGATGCTGTTCGGTACCCGCCGTGCCTCCACCGTGGAGCACAATCGCGGGCTGGTGCTGGCGGTGGCATTCGAGTCGGTGTTCAAGCTGGTGGCGATGCTGGCGCTGGGCGCACTGTTGCTGTGGCCCACGGCGGCGTCTGTGCCGCTGCCGCCGGCGGTGGCGAAGGAAAGCAACGGCTTCCCTGCCTTTATCGTGCTGGGTGCGCTGGCGATGTTTGCGATGCCGCACCAGTTCCACGCCGGGGTGGTGGAATGCCGTGATGCCGCGCATGTGCGTACCGCGCGGTGGATGTTTCCGCTTTACCTGTTGTTGATCTCCCTGCCAATCCTGCCATTGGCGCGGCTGGGTGATGCGCTGCTCGGGCCGGTGGGCGTGCCGTCGGATTTGTACGTGCTGGCGTTGCCGCTGTCGCAGCACCACGAAGGCTTGGCGCTGCTGGCTTTTCTCGGCGGTTTGAGCGCGGCGACCAGCATGGTGGTGGTGGCGACGCTGGCGCTCAGCCTGATGGTGGCCAACCACTTTGTTGCGCCCTTGTTGATGCGCCAGGGTTGGGGCGGCGGGGAATCTGGCGACTTGCGCGGCGCGGTGTTGTTGCAGCGGCGGCTGGTGATACTCGGTATCGTGCTGTTGTCCTGGGCCTACAGCCGCGCGCTGACGGGCAATGACGCGTTGGCCGACATCGGGGCGATTTCTTTTTCGGCGCTGGCCGGCCTTGCGCCCGCCACCGCCATCGCCATCGCCCGGCCGCAAGTGGGTGCCCGTGCGGTGATGGTTGGGCTGGTGGCCGGGACGCTGGCGTGGCTGTACGTGTTGTTGCCGGTGCTGGCGGGCGGTGCGGCGGGCTGGATGACGCGCGGGCCGTTGGGGATTGGCTGGTTGGCCCCGAGCGGATTGTTCGGGCTGGCGCAGTGGAGTGCTCTCGGCCGTGCGCTTGCCTGCAATCTCGTCGTCAATGGCGTCACCGTGTGGCTGATTGCGCAAAGTCGCTGGGGTCGCGTGCCGATGGCGGCGCGCAGTGGTCGGGTTGATGCGGGCCAGTTGCGCGCGCTGGCGGCGCGCTTTCTGCCGGCCGAGCGGGTGCAAGACCTGTTCACGCCGACATCGGCCATGCCAGCGCTGGAAGCGCGGGTCGAGCATGAACTCGCCGCGGTGATCGGCGCCAGCTCGGCGCGCTTGCTGCTGGATGTCGTCAGTCATCGCCAGCAGGGCGAGCTCGACACCGTGGCGGAGATCGTTGGCGAGGCCTCGCGTGATCTGCGCTTCAACCAGCGCGTGCTGGAGGCGGCGCTGGAGAACATGAGTCAGGGCATCTGCGTGGTCGATGCCGAGCAAAACGTGGTGGCGTGGAATCGGCGTTACGAGGAAATCTTCGCTTACCCGCCGGGAATGCTGGTGGTCGGTCGGCCGATTGCCGTGCTGACGCGCTGGAACCTGGAGCGCGGCGTGATCGGTGTCGGTGACATCGATGCGCGGCTGCAACGACGCTTGCAAGCCATGCGCGCCGGCACCGCGCATCTGTCCGAGCGCCAGTTCCCCGACGGCAGCATGATCGAGATTCGCGGCAACCCGATGCCGGGCGGTGGCTTTGTCGCCACCTTCACCGACGTCACCGCGTTCCGCGAAGCCGAGCAGGAACTCAAGGTTGCCAACGAAACGCTGGAACAACGGGTCGACGAGCGCACCGCCGAGCTGGCCCGTGCCAGTGCCGCCGCTGAGCGCGCCAACCGCGCCAAGAGCCGCTTTCTGGCCGCGGTCGGACACGACCTGGCGCAGCCATTGAACGCGGCGCACCTGTTCACCCATGCACTGGCCCAGCAACTTCGCCATGACGCCTGCCGCGAATCGGTGGCGCGCATTGATGGCGCCTTGAGTTCGGCTGAGGATTTGCTCGGCAGTGTGCTGGCGATTTCACGCCTCGACAGCGGCGGCCTGCAACCCCGGTGCGACGTGTTCCGGCTGGACGAATGGATGGCCTCGCTGGCAAGCGAGTTCAGCGTGTTGGCGGCGCAGCATGGGCTCACGCTGCGCTGCCGTGCGCGGCCGTGGGCGGTGGAGTCGGACCCGCAACTGTTGCGGCGTGTGCTGCAAAACTTTCTCGCCAACGCGGTGCGCTACACCCGCCATGGCGGCGTGTTGCTGGCCTGCCGGCGGCGCGGGGAGCGGGTGCTGCTGGAAGTGTGGGACACCGGCCCCGGCATCGCCGAGTCCGATCGCGCCGCCATCTTCGAGGAGTTTCACCGCATCGACCGTGGTGGCCCCGGGCTTGGACTGGGATTGGCGATTGCCGAGCGGACGGCGCGACTGCTGGGCCATCCGTTGACGCTGCGTTCACGGCTGGGGCGCGGCACCGTGTTTGCGGTCGCGGTGCCGTTGGCGCGCGCGGTGCGTCCCGGCGCAGCGGTGGCCGCTGCCGCAACACCGCCGATGCCGGCCAGCCGCGTGCTGGTGCTGGACAACGATGCCGCCGTGCGTGAGGCGATGCGGGCACTGCTCGAGGGCTGGAATCTCGCGGTGGATGCAGTGGCCGACACCGACGAAGCGGTTGCTGCCGCCCTGGCCGTGCCACCCGATGTGCTGCTGCTCGATTATCACCTCGACGACAACGCCGACGGACTCGCAGCGTGGCGTCGCCTGCGCGCGGCCATTGGCGCGCGGCCTTGCGCCATCATCAGCGCCGATCACAGTGAAGCATTGCGCACGGCGTGTGCCGCAGCCGGTTGCCAGCTGCTGCACAAACCGGTGAAGCCGTTGGCGTTGAAGTCGTTGCTGGCGCAAATGCTGCGCGGTGGCCGTGACAATGCGTGATTGCGCAGGGGCGAGGTTCAGCCGGAGACCTGATCCGCCGGGTCGCTGACTTCGAGCGCCCGCAGCAAGACACCGGCCTGGGTGCGGTTGCGCACGTCGAGTCGTTCGAAAATGGCGGTGAGGTGCGCCTTGATGGTGCGCTCCTGTACCCCGAGCCGGTCGGCGATCTGCTTGTTGAGCAGGCCTTCGGCGACCATTTCCAGTACCCGGAATTGTTGCGGGCTGAGCCGCGCCAGACGCGCGGCGAGGGCGCTATCCGTGTTGTCATCGATGCGTTGCACGGCGGCGGCGAGTTCCGCCGGCAGGTAGTCCTCGCCGCTGAGGATGCGCTGCAAGGCGTGGGCGATTTCGTCGCCGTTGCTGCGCTTTGGCAACCAGGCGCAGGCGCCGTGGGCGAGTGCGCGGCGCACCGTTGCAGGGTTTTCATGCGCCGAGACCATGGCCACGGCGACGGCAGGAAACTCGCCGCGCAGCGCAGCGAGGCCCATCAGGCCGTGGCTGTCCGGCAGGTGCAGGTCGAGCAGCACCAGGTCGATGTCGGCGTCGGCCGCCAGTATGGCCCGCGCCGCGGCCAGGGTGGCCGCTTCCAGCAAACGCGCGCTGGGCACCGCGTTGCCGACCAGCAGCTTCAGTGCGGTGCGGAACAGCGGGTGGTCATCGGCGATCAGGATCGCGGGCATTGCTTGTCCATTGGTACGATGGTTTTTGCGGCACGGCTTGCTATGGTGGCGGATATGCGCGCCTTGATTCTTGCCCTTGTTGCCGTAATGTCCCTGGCCGGCTGCCTGCCGCGTCCGTCGAAACCGGAGTCTGCCATGAATGACGCCTCCATCGTCAGCCCTGTCCGTGAAACGGCGCATCGGGGCGCGGATGACCTGCTCAGCGCCGGGCTGGGTCTGCCGGGTCTCGCCGGTTTGCCATCGCCCATTGCCGATCGCCTGCAGCCGACGGCGGCAGAGCTGCGACGCCGCGCGATCCAGAGCAACTGGAAAGGGATTGCCGATTTCGGGCCGCTCGGCGGCTATGGCACGGTGTATGGCGCGGTAGCCGCGGTGCCGGGGCGCGAATACTCGGCGCTGGCACAACTGCCGGCGGCCAGGGCGCCGTTCCGGGTCTTGTTGCAGGCGCCCGATCAGTTTGATCGCAAGGCGCGTTGCCTGATCGTCGCGCCATCCTCCGGTTCGCGTGGCGTGTATGGCGCCATTGCGCTGGCGGGTGCATTCGGTCTGCCGCGCGGTTGCGCGGTCGTCTACACCGACAAAGGCACCGGCAGCGGCTATTTCGATACCGCCGATCAAACGGGCGTGGCGCTGGATGGGACCCGCGCGCACGCAGGCGAAGCCGGGCTTGAGTTCGAACCGGCGTCCGCGCCGCGCGACGCCGGCATCGCCGTCAAGCACGCCCACTCCGGGGACAACCCGGAAGCCGATTGGGGCCGCCATGTGCTGGCGGCGGCCGAGTTTGGCCTGACGATGCTGGATCGTGCTTATCCCGATGCCGCGCCATTCACCGCAGCCAATACCCGCATCATTGCGACCGGGCTCTCCAATGGCGGCGGTGCGGTACTGCGAGCCGCCGGTGACGACCACACCGGTTTGCTCGATGGCGTGGTCGCGCTGGAACCCAACATCCATGTGCCGGAGCGCGGCCGGGCCTTGTACGACTACGTTACCGAGGCAGCCGTGTGGCTGCCCTGTGCCCTCGCCGACGCGCGTTTTGCCGGGGCGCCGCTGGCGCGCGCAGCCGGCGTGGTGCCGCCGCCGTTCGCGCTGCGCTGCGGCAGTCTGCATGCACTGGGCCTGCTCCCGGGTGTGGGTTTGGCGGCGCAGACCGCCGCCGCGGTCGCACACCTGCACGCGGCCGGTTGGCGCGACAATGTGATTGCCACCGCGGCGGCGACCACCGCATTCGACGTGTGGCGTTCGGTGGCGGTGGCGTATTCCTCGGCGTATCTCCGGCGCGGTGTCGGTGACATGCCCTGTGGCTACGGTTACGCGGCGACCAGTGCGATGGGCGTAGTGGGGGTGGATGACCCGGCCGCGCGCGCGGCGTGGTGGGCCGATGCCAACGGTGTGCCACCGGGTGCGGGTGTCGTCATCACCGGCGGCACCGATGCCAGCCTTGACCCGCTGTTGCCGGGGCTGCGCTGTTTGCGTGCGCTGTGGTCTGGCGATGCTGCCGATGCTGCCGCACTGCACGCGTCGGTCGCCGCGCTGGCGGCGGCGTTGCCGCGCAGTGACTTGCCGATCTGGGTCTTGCACGGTGCCGACGATGGTCTGGTACCGAGTGCGTTCACCTCCGAGCCCTACGTCGCCTGGCTGCGCGACAACGGCCGCACACCGCGCTACTGGAAAGTGCCGCACGCGCAACATTTCGACGCCTTCCTGCCGGTGACCGGTTTCGGTGACGTCCACGTGCCGTTGTTGCCCTACGGCTATTTTGCGCTGGCGCGGATGTACGACACGGTGGTGGCTGGTGCGCCTTTGCCGCAGTTGCCGACACCGGTCACGAGGCCACGCGGTGCGGGTCCGCTGACCGACGCGATGCTTGACTTGCCGCGCTGAAACGGCGCGCTCGCCGGGTCAGCGCGTGTGAAAAAATCGAATGCCGTAGCGACGGCCGCAGCAGGTGAGCGATTTTTTCACAGGCTCTCAGCTTGGTCGACGGTCGCGGGGCAGGTGGTGGACCAGAAACTCCATCTGGTCGGCGAGGATATTGCGGTTGGAGAGGATCAGGTGCTCCACCCAGCTGGGGCGATACGGGATCGCCAGCAGCGGCATCCCGGCCTGCTGCGGGGTGCGGTTGCTCTTGCGGATATTGCAGGCGATGCAGGCCGAGACCACGTTTTCCCACACATCCTTGCCCTGTTTGGACAGCGGCAACACGTGGTCGCGGGTCAATTCGCCGCGGCTGTATTGCTGGCCGCAGTACATGCACAGGTGGCGGTCGCGGGCGAACAGCGCCGCGTTGGTCAGTGACGGCGCCGGATTGACGGCGCGATCGCGGCACTGGCCGCTGCTGGCAACGATCGGGTGCAAGGCGATGGTGCTTTGCGAGCCGTCGGCGCGGCGGTGGCCGCCGTGGATGGTCAGGCAGGGGTCGCCCAGAGTCCATGCGACCGCATCGCGCACGTAGAGGCACACCGTGTCTTGCCAGCTGATCCAGTCGAGTATGCGGCCCGCAGCGTCCAGCGACAGCACCCGCGTGGCATGGATGCTGGCAATACGGTTCGGCACCGCGCCGAGCGCGGTGGCGAGGTCAGGCATTTCGACGTGCGAAGACATGACCAGCCGAGCATAGAACAAAACGCGTCCGCTGCAAAAGCGTCGTCGTGGGCCGGGCCCCGTCAGGGGCTGCCGTGCTCCAGCGGTCGTTCGCGTTGCATGAGGGCCCATTCGGCGTGTTCGGCCAGTGCGGTTTCACCCAGTTCGCGCAGGATCTCGCGCCGACCCACTTGTTCCGGCTCGGCATCGATGGCAGCGCGCGCGTTACTGAAAATATGCAGCATGAAACGGTACTGCTTGACCAGTTCCTTGTCGGCCTTGCGATACGCGTAGGACTCGCGGGCGGCGGCGAGGATGGCGAGTATGCCCATCAACACCACCAGCACGCCGGCGGTGGTGCCATCCAGCTGCGAATGCAGCAGCGCCAGGATGATGCTGATCGAGATGCCGGCCCACAGACAGGTGCGCGCCATGGTTTGCGTTTGCCGGCTGATGCGTTGGCGCTCGGCGCTATTGCGGGTGTAGTAGTCGAGTTGGCCGCCTTCGCCGGGGTTGCCGATCCAGCTTTTGACCACGGCGTCCAGCGGCACGATGGCGCCGGCCTCCACATCGAGCCAGGACAGACTGGCGGCGCGCATGACGTTGCGAATCCAGCCAAGTTCGATGTCCTGCTTCTGCAGGAAATTGTCGTGTGCGAAGGCGCTGGAGTTGGCCGCGGCGATGCCGGCCAGGCGCCAGTAGCGTTGCACTCGCAGGCCTTCGGCCAGAGCGCGGTAGTCAACGTACTTGCGGTGCCAGTCGCGGCGGCGGATCAGGTTCTCCAGCACGATGCCGGAGGCAAACAGCAGCAGAAAGAGGTAGATCATGGCGCTGTGCAAGGACTGGTTGCCGGGCAGGTCCGAGTAGCAAACCAGCGCGATGCCCATCATGGCGGCCAGTCCATGCATCAGGCGCAATGCCAGCTTGACGCGCAACTGAAAGTGCAGGGCCAGCCAGTCGGCGCCATGGAACAACACGTCCATCGGCTCGTCGCGTCGGCGGATGCGGCGCATGTCGGGCTCGGCTTGCCGGCTGGCGGCGATGGCGGACTGGTAGCGCGTCAGGTCGGCGTTGAGTTCGGCGATGCGCCGTATCATCAGGCGAAACTCGGACGGCATGCCGGACGCACCGGCGTGGGTGGCTTGGGCGTCGATCCAGCGTGGCACCAGCGCCTGCAATGGCGGCAGTGGTGCCTGCACCTCATGCCCGACATCGCGCGAGCAGGGGATGTGGTAGATCAGGCTTTCGTCACCGTCGTCGAAACGGGGATGCACGCCACGGCGGCGTTCGATCACGCCCGGCAGGCTGCCATGCAGATGGAAGCGGATGATTTGTGAGGTGCCGCCGGTGAGGTGCGAGGCGCGGCCATCCCACAGCGCCAGCAGGATGTGGCTGTGGCTGGCGATGTAGACGCCAGCTTGGGCGTATTGGCGATCCCGCGCCGCTCCGGGCTCGATGATGTTGGCGAGATTGTTGCCGGGCATGAGTGGCAATTGCCACACCATGCCATGACGACTGATCGCGTCAAATTTGCGTCGCGCCACAGGATCGAAATCGACAAGATAAACTTCCCGCTGCATCGGCAACGGCACGATCAGCTGCGCCCCCAGAGTGAGGGCTTCCTCGGCCACCAATTGATCGCCGCCGGCAGCCAGCGAGGACAGCAAG
>DASSXP010000162.1:0-7744 GCA_035703755.1 Rhodanobacteraceae bacterium
GTTCGGGTTGTGGGTGGCCGTCCGCCACCCCTGATCGGATGCCCGCACCGACATGATATTCCCGCCGTTTCCGTTGTCGCCGTTGCCTGTCAGGGCACGGTGGCACGTTGGCGCGCGCGCATCCTGCCTCCCATTCCGGCGTGACGCTGCCTTGTGGGCAACAGCGTCTGCATTGCCGTGCCCACGAGGAGACATGCACCATGTTTGAACACCAGCAGAAGGACGAAGTCGAAGCACTGATCAAGGCCGATTCGGAATTCCGCGTTCTCTACCGTCACCATCAGGAACTGGACAGCAAAGTACGGGATGCCGAGATCGGCGTGCTGCCCATGGACGAAACCACGCTCTCCACCATGAAACGCGAAAAGCTGCGCGCCAAGGACCGGCTGACCACCATGTGGCAAAGCCGTCGCGCCGCCATCAACTGAAACCCCCAAACCGCAAACCCCCGACATGCCCCACGCGTGTCGGGGGTTTTTGTTGGGTGTGAGCTGCGCCATCACAGGCTCCGGTGTTGCGGTGCTGCGTGGATTCCGCGTCTGTGTTGCGCTGCCGGCGCGCAGCTGGCAAGTCGACGCGGGAAACGGGACAATGGCTATTCAGTCCACCCACGTCCCGAGGAAGCGAGGCATGACGGTACAAACCAGCGTTCTGGAGTTGATCGGCAACACCCCGATGATCCGCGCTCAGCGCCTCGATTGCGGGCCGTGCGAACTCTACTTCAAGCTGGAAAGTGCCAATCCGGGCGGGTCGATCAAGGATCGTATCGGCCTGTCGATGATCGAAGGCGCGGAGCGCGCCGGCAAGATCAAGCCGGGTGCCACGCTGGTCGAGGGCACTGCCGGCAATACCGGGCTCGGGCTTGCGCTGGTGGCGCAGCAAAAAGGCTACAAGCTGATCCTCGTGGTGCCGGACAAGATGAGCCGCGAGAAAATCTTCAACCTGAAGGCAATGGGTGCGGAAGTGGTCTTGACCCGCTCCGATGTCGCCAAGGGCCACCCCGAGTACTACCAGGATCTGGCAGCGCGGATCGCCGATGAAACGGCCGGCGCGTATTTCATCAATCAGTTCGGCAACCCTGACAATCCCCTTGCGCACCAAACCGGCACCGGCCCGGAAATCCTCGCGCAACTCGATGGCAAGGTGGATGCGGTGGTGTTTGGTTGTGGCTCCTCCGGCACCATGAGCGGGCTGTCCGCGTTCTTCGCGGAAGCCTCGCCTGCGACCGAATTCGTGCTGGCCGACCCGGTCGGCTCCATCCTTGCCCAGTACATCAACGAGGGCACCTTGTCGGACAAGTCGGCGAGCTGGATGGTGGAGGGCATTGGCGAGGACTTTCTGCCCACGATCAGCGATTTTTCGCGGGTCAGGAAAGCCTATTCGATCAGCGACAAGGAAAGCTTCCTTGCGGCCCGCGAACTGCTTGCGCGGGAAGGCATTCTGGGCGGCTCCTCCACCGGCACGCTGCTGGCCGCCGCATTGCGCTATTGCCGTGAACAAACCACACCGAAGCGGGTGGTGACCCTGGTCTGCGACACCGGCAACAAGTATCTGTCGAAGATGTACAACGACTACTGGATGGTCGACAACGGTTTCATCGAGCGCGAGCGCCACGGCGACCTGCGCGATCTGATTCTGCGCCCTTACGCGCAGCGCGACACGGTGGTGGTGGGGCCGAACGACCTGCTGGTGACCGCCTACAACCGCATGAAACTTTACGACGTGTCGCAGTTGCCGGTGATGGAGGGTGACCACATCGTCGGCATTCTTGACGAATCCGACCTGTTGTTGCACGTGCATCACCACGAAGCGCGTTTCCGCGATCCGGTGGCTACGGCGATGGTCAGCAAGCTGGAGCTGCTGGATGTGAAGTCGCCGATCAACGCCTTGATGCCGGTATTCGACCGCGGTCACGTCGCCATCGTGATGGATGATGACCGTTTCCTCGGCTTGATCACCCGCATCGACCTTCTGAATTACCTGCGCCGGCAGGTCAACTGACGCACTTCATCTGAATCGAGAATTCCCCGCATGAAAGCAAGCAAGCAGCAGGGCATGGGCACCCGCGCCATCCACGCCGGCCAGTCGCCCGATCCGTCCACTGGCGCCATCATGACGCCGATCTACGCCACCTCGACCTACGTGCAGCAAAGCCCCGGCGTGCACAAGGGCTACGAGTATTCGCGCACGCAGAATCCGACCCGCATGGCGTACGAGCGCTGCGTGGCGGATCTCGAGGGCGGCGTGGCGGGCTTTGCCTTTGCTTCCGGGCTGGCCGCCGCGGCCACCGTGCTGGACTTGCTCGACGCCGGCAGCCATGTGATTGCAATGGATGACCTGTACGGCGGCAGCTACCGTCTGTTCGAGCGGGTGCGCCGGCGTAGCGCCGGGCTGGATTTCAGTTTTGTCGACCTCAATGACGAGGCCGCCCTGAAAGCCGCGCTCAAGCCCGAGACGCGGCTGATTTGGGCCGAAACGCCAACCAACCCGATGCTGAAACTGGTCGACCTGACCAAGGTGGCGCGCTTTGCGAAGAAGCACGGCTTGCTGCTGGTGGTCGACAACACCTTCTGCTCACCGATGGTGCAGCGGCCATTGGCGCACGGCGCCGATCTGGTGCTGCATTCGGCGACCAAGTACATCAACGGCCATTCCGACATGGTCGGTGGCATCGTCGTGGCCAATACGGCGGAGCTGGCCGAGCAAATGGCTTTTCTGCAGAACTCGGTGGGTGCGGTCGCTGGCCCGTTCGACGCCTTCCTCGCCATGCGCGGCCTGAAAACCCTGCACCTGCGGATGCAGGCGCATTGCGCATCGGCGCTGGAACTGGCACGTTGGTTGGAGCGGCACCCGGCGGTCAAGCGGGTGATCTATCCGGGACTGAAATCGCACCCGCAGCACGCGCTGGCCAAGCGCCAGATGCATGGTTTCGGTGGCATCGTCACGATCGAGGTCGCGGGTGGCCTGCGCAAGGCGCGCCGCATGCTGGAGCGTTGCGAGTTGTTCTCGCTGGCCGAATCCCTCGGCGGCGTCGAGAGCCTGATCGAGCATCCGGCGATCATGACCCACGCCTCGGTGCCGGCCGCCAATCGCAAGCGCCTTGGCATCAGTGACGGCCTGATTCGCTTGTCGGTCGGCGTCGAGGATGTCGGCGATCTGCGCGACGAACTGGCGCGCGCGCTGGCCTGAACGCGGCGATTTGCGGGCGTCGTTTGCAGCCCCGGCGGCGGCCGGGGCTGCCGCTACGCCGGTCGCCGCCGTCCCGGCAGAAGGTCGCGCAATGCGTGGCGGACGTAGCGGCGTTCATAAAATGTCGGGTTGATAAAGCGCCAAACGTCCCGGCCGGTGCGGGTGCGGCTGGCCTGAATGCGCCGACGCGACACCAGCATTTTCGGCAACCCCGCCAGCGCGTCCCGATACAGGCGCCAGGTGGTGCGCGCCCGACCACCCAACACATGCCGCACGACAATGGCGCCGTGCAGCAGCACGATCAGTGGCGACAAAACCAGCAGCAGGCCGGCCGGGATGCCTTTGGCCATGGTCCAGATCGAATTGCGGATGCCGTGGTAGAGCACGAAATCACTGAAGCCGCCGCCGGTACTGGCCTGACCCCAATGCAAGGCCACGCAGTGGTCGAAGAACGCCGGCTCGAAACCGAGCAAGATCGAGCGCAGCGCCACGTCGGTATCCTCGGCGTAGCAGAAATAACGTTCATCGAATACGTAGCCGTGGCGTGCTTGCAAAGTCTCCAGCAGTTTGCGCGTATACAGCGCCAGACCGCCGGTCGGGCCGAGCAAGGTGTCCTCCGCGGTATGCCGGTTGGAAGCCAGCGCCGAGGCATACAGGGTGATGCCCATCGAGTCGACCTGATCCGGATGATCGGCGCGGTGCATGCGGGCGCCGAACATGTCCGCCTCGGGGTGGGCATCGGCGAAGCGCAGCAGCGCCGCCAGCGCGCCGGGACGCAGCGCCGCGTCGTTGTTCAGCAGCAGCACGCGCTCGATGGCCGGGTCGGCCAGCAATTCCGCAATGCCGATGTTGCAGGCCGCAGCGAAGCCGATGTTTCGCGGCATGGCGTGACGCCGCAGGGGCAGGGCAGACAGTTCCGCGGACGCCTGTGCCAGGGCCTGCCGTTCTTCGTCATCGTCGCTGTTGTCGATCAACACCACCGCCAGCGGGCCGGCATCGTTGGCGGCTGCAATCGAACGCAGACACTCCATGGTCAAGTGGGTCGTGTTGTAACTGACCAGAACTATGCCAAGCATGGCTCACCGGATCCCTGGGTCGTTGCAGCGGGTGAAATACTGCGGGCGCCTCGACACAAAACGTGCATCGTACCATTACACTGACGCACGTTCGCCCCCTGACAGGACGCACTCGCGCGCATGTTGCACCCTTTTTCCGGCCCATTGAAGCATCCCAGCCTGGTCTGGCAGTTGACCGTCCGCAGCATCGCGGGACGCTACCGGGGGGCCAGCTTCGGCCTGCTGTGGGCCGTGGTGACGCCATTCCTGATGTTGATCGTGTACTCGATCGCCTTCGGCTGGGTGATGCGCGGCCATTGGCCAACCGATCGTGGCGAGGCGGGTTATACCGAGATCCTGTTCATCGGTCTGATCGTGCACAGCTTTTTTGCCGAAGCGATGACAGCGTCGCCAGCGCTGGTGGTCGGCAACAGCAATCTGGTCAAGCGGGTAGTGTTTCCGTTGCATGTGCTGCCGTGGCCCCTGGTCTTGTCGGGCCTGTTCCACACCGGCATGAACATCCTGGTGTTGCTGCTGCTGTACCTGATCCGCTACGGCCTGCCGCCGTGGACTTTCGTGCTGTTGCCGGTGGTGGTCTTGCCGCTGGGGCTGGTGGTGCTCGGGGTCGGCTGGCTGCTGGCATCGCTGGGCGTGTATTTCCGCGACATCGCGCAAATCACCGGTGTGCTGGCGACGGCCATGCTGTTTCTGTCCACGGCCATCGTCCCGATCAGCTCGATACCCGCTCCCTACCAGTTCATCTTCTACCTGAATCCCTTGAGTTTCATCATCGATCAGGTGCGCGAAGTCGCGCTGTGGGGGCAGTTGCCGAACTGGTCAGGGCTGGGGCTGTATGCCGTGCTGGCGGCTGCGTTCGCGTGGCTGTCGCTGGCGTGGTTCCAGTCCACACGCAAAGGATTTGCCGATGTGCTCTGAGGTGGTGGTTCGGGTGCAAGGCGTGGGCAAGTCGTACCCGGTCTACCAGCGGCCCTGGCATCGATTGATGCAGCAATTGTTCGGTCGCGGCAAACGCCAGTGGTACGCCGAGTTTCAGGCACTCGACGGGGTCGATTTTGAGCTGCGTCGGGGCGAAACCGTTGGCATCGTCGGTCGCAACGGTTCCGGCAAATCGACCTTGTTGCAGATCATTTGCGGCACCCTGCAACCCACCCGGGGCAGCATTGAGACCCACGGCCGTATCGCCGCCTTGCTGGAGCTTGGCTCCGGCTTCAACCCCGAGTTCAGCGGCCGCGAGAACGTCTACTTGAACGGCACGGTGCTCGGCCTGAGTCGGGCGGAAATCGACCAGCGCTACGCGGAAATCGCCGCTTTTGCCGAGATCGGCCCCTTCATCGATCAACCGGTGAAAACCTATTCCAGCGGCATGCAGGTACGGCTGGCCTTCGCGGTGGCCATCAGTGTCGATCCGGACATTCTGGTAGTCGACGAAGCCCTGTCCGTCGGTGACGAAGCCTTCCAGCGCAAATGCTTCGCCCGCATCGAGGCGCTGCGCAAAGCCGGTGCATCGATCCTGTTCGTCACCCATTCGGCCAGCACCGTGCTGGAAATCTGCGATCGTGCCGTGCTGCTGGATCAGGGTGAGCGACTGGCCATTGGTCATCCTCGGCGCGTGATCGCCCTGTATCACAAACTGGCCTACGCACCGCTTGACCAGGTCGCCGGTATTCGGCAATCCATCCTCGATGGCGATGCTGAATCGGGCGAGCCCGATGGAGTTTCCACCGGTGTTGCGCTTGTTGCGGGGGATCAAGGCGGGGTGCAAGCCATGACGGTGCCCGACGACGATTCGGGCTACGACGAGAGTTTGCGCCCGACCGCGGTGACCCAGTATCCGCAGCGTGGGGCGGAGATCATCGATCCGCACTTTGAAACCGTTTCCGGGCGCCGCGTCAACATACTGCGCGGCGGTTTGGAGTACGTTTACACCTACCGTGCGCGCTTTGAGCGCCCCGCGTCCGGCGTCCGTTTTGGCATGATGTTCAAATCCATCAGCGGGGTGGAGCTCGGAGGGGGCGTGACCGCGACACCCGCCAACGCGATGCCGATGGTGGCGGTGGACAGCCTGCTTGAAGTGCGTTTTCATTTTCGCTGCTTGATGGCGCCGGCGACGTATTTCGCCAATGCCGGCATCAGCGCGCGGGAGGGCGAGGCAGAAATCTACCTGGATCGCTGCCTTGATGTTGCCATGTTCAGGGTGCTGCCCGACATGAGCCGACTGGCGACGGGACACGTGGACTTTGAAGTCCGCTCGGTGGTTGCCGTGGCCGGCTGAATGCGCTCGCTGGCGTTGCATCGAGGCGCTGGACGACCGGGGTGTCCGATAACTGCACGGTGCAACGTATTAACATTTTTGACCAAACGAATGCAGGGAAGCGAGCCGGCTGGCCATGAACACCGAGAAACGCATGCGCAACGAAAGCCTTTTTGATCGATCGGTACGCGCGCTACGCGTTTGCTACCGTGTCTTTCCGGTGCATGATGATACCAAGCTGCATTGGATCAACCGGATGGCGCAGTTCTGGCCCATGCGTTCGATTGTCGGCAAGGCACGCGATCAGGTCTTTGCTGAACTTGCCGAAACGTACGGAATGGAGGAAGCGGCACCGTTTCCAGCAGGCACCCACAACGAACTGGCGCCGGAGCGAGGCGGCAGGCAGGCGCCCAACGTGGCTGTTCGCTGGCAGTCCGGTACCCGCGCGGTCGGCTATGTACCTTACCGCGCGGCTGAACTGCCAGACCCTGCGCCGGCGCGGGTAATCGCGTTCTACCTGCCGCAGTTTCACCCGATTCCCGAGAACGACCTGGCCTGGGGCAAGGGTTTCACGGAGTGGCGCAACGTCGCCCGCGCGCTGCCGCAGGTGGAAGCACAGGTGCAGCCTAAACTCCCGGGCGAATTGGGTTTCTACGACCTGCGCCTGCCGGAAGTACAGGAACGCCAGGCTGAACTGGCGGCCGAATACGGCATCGGCGGATTCTGCTTCCATTTCTACTGGTTCGGAGGCAAACGCCTGCTCGAACACCCGCTGCGGCAATACGTGCAGAACCCGCGAATCGGCCTGCCGTTCTGCCTGTGTTGGGCCAACGAGAACTGGACCAAACGCTGGGATGGTCTGGATGCGGACGTGATCATGGCGCAGCAGTACAGTGCGGAAGACGATCTTGCCTTCATCGCCTACGTCGCTACCTACTTTGTCGATCCGCGCTACATCCGTGTGGACGGCAAGCCGCTGTTGGTGGTTTATCGGCCGGGCCTGTTTCCCGAGCCGGCGGCGACAGCCCAGCGCTGGCGCGACTACTGCCGTCGCATTGGGGTGGGTGAAATTTTGCTGGCAACGACCACCGCGTTCGAGCTGGACGATCCGGCCAGTTTCGGTTTTGATGCAACGGTCGAGTTTGCGCCCAACAATTCCGCGCCGCGGGTGATCACGGATCGGGTGCGGCGATTGAACGGCGGGTTTCAGGGCAATGTGTACGATTGG
>DASSXP010000276.1:0-11158 GCA_035703755.1 Rhodanobacteraceae bacterium
CGATGCCCGCAAGCTGCTGGCCGATGGCGTCGACCCCGGCGACAAGCGCAAGGCCGAAGCCGAAGCGGGCGCGGAAACCTTCGAGGCCGTCGCGCGGGAATGGTTCACTAAGTTTTCCACCGGCTGGGCATCGGGCCATGCCAGCAAGATCATTCGCCGACTGGAACGCGACGTGTTCCCGTGGATCGGCGGCAAGCCGATTGCCGGCCTGACTGCCCCGGACGTGCTGGCCGTGCTGCGCCGGATCGAGTCGCGCGGAGTAATCGAAACCGCGCACCGCGCCATGCAGAACTGCGGGCAGGTGTTCCGCTATGCCGTCGCCACCGGACGCGCGCAAGGTGACGTGACGCGCGACCTGCGCGGCTCACTGACCCCGTGGAAGCCCGGACATTTCGCCAGCATCACGGAACCCGACAAAGTGGGCGAACTGTTGCGCGGCATTCACGGATTCACCGGCATGTATCAGGTGGGCGCCGCCTTGAAGCTGGCGCCGCTGGTATTCGTGCGACCGGGCGAATTGCGGCAAGCCGAATGGGCGGAAATCGACCTTGACGCCGCTGAATGGAACATCCCCGCGCACAAGATGAAAACCCGTGAGCCGCACCTTGTGCCGTTGTCCACGCAAGCCGTCACCATCCTGCGCGACCTGC
This sequence comes from Rhodanobacteraceae bacterium, assembly GCA_035703755.1. Lineage (GTDB taxonomy): Bacteria > Pseudomonadota > Gammaproteobacteria > Xanthomonadales > Rhodanobacteraceae > DASSBG01. The sequence goes on from DASSXP010000276.1 coordinate 651, forward strand.
ACCCCCTGACCGGCGCGAGCCGCTACGTGTTCCCCGGCGCGCGCGACCGCAAGAAACCGCTTAGCAACATGGCGATGAACGCCGCATTCAAGCGCATGGGCTATGACGGGCAAACCTTCACCGCGCACGGTTTCCGGGCGATGGCGCGCACGATACTGGACGAAGGTCTGGGCTTCCGGCCTGACTACATCGAACACCAGCTGGCGCATGCCGTGCGCGACCCGAACGGGCGCGCCTACAACCGCACCGCACACCTGCCCGAGCGCCGCAAGATGATGCAGGCATGGGCGGACTATCTGGACGGGTTGCGCAAGGGTGCCGACGTGGTGCCGATCAAGCGCAAGGCATAATCCGAACACCGCGCCTAGGCCAGCTACCGAACACCGGGCACCTTCCCCGGCTGGCGCGGTTTCCTTGAAGGGCGTGGAAGGTACGCGATGGCAGACACAGTCGACAATGGTTTCTTTCAACCCGCGTGGTTGGCAACGTGGAAGTATGCCGACGTAGTAAACCTACGCGATGCAGCTTGTGTGCTGACTGATTACGACCCTGCACAATACAAGGTCGATCGCGTGCTTCCATCACAAGCGCAGACAATGCTCAACATATTGGGCGATGCTGTTCGCCTTGGTCGCTTGCCATTTGCTGCTGCATGGGAGTGGGTAGATGGTGGATTCGGTGACATCCATGCGTCGCCGCTGGATGCGGATCAAATTTCAAAGCATACGGAGTTAAGCGACATAACAACTGTCTTTGTCAACGACCTTATGCCTTGGTGTGATGCAAAGGGAATTCAGCACCCTTGGCAGTCTGACACTATTCCGGCAGGTGGAACCTTGGACTGCTACCCCGATGAACTGCGTGCTGCCATCGAAGCGTTCAAAGCCGTGCAGGGCAACCCTGCCCTCACCGCAAAGCGCAGCCCGAAGGCAGCGATAGCGGAATGGCTGCATGCAAACAAGCCTGCGTTATCCGCGAACGCGCGCGACCGCATCGCCACCGTGGCGAATTGGCAACCTACCGGGGGCGCACCAAAGACACCGGGCGAGTAACCGCCCCCCCACAACCGGGGTACGTTCGCGCGCGACGGCGGGGTACGTTACCGCCAAGTGTGGGGCGGGTTTTCGTAACCTGCCCTTCTATTCAAGCCGGCTTCTATTCCCATACTCGGGAATCGCTGCAACACCCGCAGCTAACCCGAGTGTGACGCGATGGAAGCTCAAGACGCTCCCCCCGAAACCCCGGCCGCCAAGCTGGCGGCCGGTTGCCTGCTGACCGATGTTGAACTGGCTGCGCTGTATGGCGTGAGCCTGCAAACCGTAAGGAACTGGCGCTGGAAAGGTGAAGGGCCGCGCTACGTGAAATTGGGCGCGCGTTGTATCAGGTACAGGCCACAAGACGTTCAAGCCTTCATCGACAGCGGCGACGCGAAGGTCGCAGCATGAGCCGCGCCCTGTATGTGCTGATTCGCGCGGCTGCCGCTGTCCCCGAGATTGTCGCTATCGCGGCGCTTGCTTGCGCTGTCGCGCTGGGAGGCCAGCATGGATGACCACCAGACCCGGCGGGGAGCGCGCGCCATGACCGCGCTGCCCGTCGCCGTGCATGGCAGGCCACGCGGGTTTGTCGCGTGGCAACCGCAAGCAAAGACCGTGGCGGTAGTGGCGCGGGTGCGGCACGTGCTGGACGAATACCGGCAACACCTGCCCCTGACCCTGCGCCAAGTCTTTTACCGCCTTGTCGGCAAGTACGGGTATCCGAAAACGGAACGGGACTACAAGGCGCTTGGCGAAGTTCTGAACCGGGCGCGACGCGCACGCCTGATTCCCTTCGACGCCATCCGCGACGATGGAATGACCCGGCTGGACCGCGTGGGCTGGGCAGACATGGACGAATGCCGAAATGCCATCCGCGACACCGCCGACAATTACCGCATCGACCGCCAGCGAGGGCAGGAACGGCGCACCGTTCTATGGTGCGAGGCATCCGGCATGGCGCCCCAGCTTGCGCGTGTCGGCGAGCCGTACAGCGTGCCCGTGTATTCATCGGGCGGCTTCGACAGCGTCACCGTGAAGCACGACATGGCGCAGACCTTCGCCGCGCATCCCGTGCACGTGCTGCACATCGGCGACCATGACCCGAGCGGGGTTCACGTTTTCGGTTCGCTGGCGGCGGACATAACCGCGTTCGGCAAAAGCATGGGCGCGGACGTGACCTTTTCCCGCCTTGCCGTATTGCCCGAACACATCGCGGCATTCGACCTGCCTACGGCACCGCCAAAGACAACCGACCGGCGCGCGTTCACCGGGCAAACTGTGCAGGCCGAAGCGTTGCCGCCGGACACGCTCGCCGACCTTGTGCGGGCTGCCATCGTGGCGAACATCGACCCGAACGCCTACGCGGGCGCACTGGACGCTGAACAGGTCGAGCGTGCCGAACTGCTGGCATGGATGGCCACGCCATGAAAGCCGGGTTCTTTGCCATAGGCGCGCCGCAGTGGGCGGAAGCCTGCAAGCTGGGCCTGAATCCCGCCGTGGCGTATCTGGTGGCCGCCTGCGGCACCGGGCGCGACAACATCACGACCCGATGGAGCGCGGAGGCCGTGCGGAAATACACCGGCATGGGCCGGCTTCGCGCCAAGGATGCACTGAATAGGATCGACGGCAACGCGCACATCGTCGCCAGCGTCGCCATGAAGGGCGGCAACCCTGCCCGCAAGCTCACCCTGCCCGATACCGAGCGCCTGCTATGGCTTCCGAACGCGCTGGTAACGGGCGCACGCGACGAAGTGCCGCCAGTCGCCAAGCTGCGGCAATCGCAGAATCTGGAACACCTGCAAACCTTCATCGAACTGTACGGCATGCAAGACCTTGCGGGCGATGGTGGGCTGTCGCGTTCGCTGGTGCGTGCGCCATTCAAGCGTGAGCAGCTATGCGAGCAAGGGCCGTTCATCGTGTATGGTTTCAACCGCGACACGACACGAACCTGCTGGAACAATGGGCCGCTTGCACGGTTCGCCGAGCGCAAGGAAGGCGAGCAAAGCGCAGCATGGGCTTGCCTGACCGCGCTGGAAAACATGGGCCTGCTGGAAAAGGTGGACTATCTTGCCGAGAGTGACTCACCGGACGCGGAGCTATTGCATCCGCTGACCGGCGACGATGATGCGGAAGCCGTGAAGCTTGCCGCATGGGATTTCGCAACCGAACTACCGGACGGGTTCAAGCACGAAGCCGAGCAATTCGACTACGTGCTGCCCGTGCTGCGACATATCGGTAACCCCGCCGTTGTCGGCGTGTCGCGGCTGGTGTACCGACCGCACACCCAGCGAACGGCGGCATGGTTTGCGCAGCATCGCGAAGCCTGCGAAGGCTACAAGGCGCGCTATGACGCGCTGGCAGCCGGCGACTTCACGCAAGCCGCGCGCGCCTGCTGATCGACATCAAGGCTTATCAAGGGTCATCAATGTTCTTCAATGACCGTAAGAGTCGACATCAAGGTATATCAAAGGGGCTAAGAGCAAGTGCCCAGCTTCGCTGCGCACCCACATTCCGCCGCAAACTGCTGCACAGCCATGACAGCATCAAGAGCAAGAGCGGTTTTGCAGAACCCAGAGCAAAGGCAAAGAGCATGACGGCAAGTGAGCAATACCTGCGCGAGATTGACAAGGCCATGCGCGAACTGCGCGGCGTCACGACGAAGCCAAACGCGCTTTGCAAGGGTGACGCGAAGCAAGAGCGTGTCGCCAAGCCTGAACCGATTCGGCTGCCCGGCGGCTGCCTGCTGTATCAATTGCCACAAGGCGGCACCGCATGACCCGCAAAACCGAAACGGAACCGATGCTGCGCGGACGTGCCAAGCACCGGCGCACGCAATCGGACTACATGGGCGCGCTGCTGGACCGCGTGACGCTGGAAACGTGGGGCGACGTGATCGACGCCACCGTGGCCAAGGCCAAAGACGGCGACGCGCAAGCACGGGCGTTTCTGGCCGCCTACCTTGTGGGCAAACCCGCCCACGACGCGCCCGCGCCGCTGGCCGTGACGGCAGCCCGTATCAACGGCGACGATGCACTGGTGGACAAGCTCGCCGACAAAGTGGTGCGGCGGCAATTGTTGGGCGGTTCCAGTTTCGACGTGGCGCGCGACGATGCCGTGCAAAGCATCACCGCCGAACTGCCCGAGCACATCGAGCCGTGAGCTATCCGGGCGGCTGGCGACCGCATATCGAATCCGCGCTGTGCCTGGACCTGCGGCAATTGTTCGCGCTGGGTGCGCTGCGCGCAGATTGCAAGGCTTCCGGCACGTGGCGCTGGACACGAAACGGCGAGACAAGCGCGAGCATCGGCTACCGGGCCAAGCTGGGCACCGATGGCGGCTCGCTCGCGCTGGATTACTTCACCGAACGCGACGGCGAGCGCCGGAACATCACCTGCACCGTTCCGCTGGTGACGCTGCCCCGGCACTACGGCGGGCGTATCTGGTATTTCGTTTGCCCCTACACCGGGCGCCGCGCGCGCAAGCTCTACAAGTGGGGACCGATTGACTGGTTTTGCCATCGGGAAGCGATCAAGCCGAAGTCGACCTATGCCAGCCAGCGCGTAGGCGGTTCGGATCGGAACATGGCGCAACGCTGGGCACTGCGCCGAATGATGGGCGACAACGCCAGCGACTTGTTCGGCGAGCCGCTCAAACCGAAGTGGATGCGCTGGCGCACCTTCGAGCGTTACGCGGCGCGGGATGCCGAACTGGCGAACCGGGAAGCCGTCTACATGGCGCGCCTGCTGGGCAGGATGGGCGTCAAGGATGCGGCAGCGATTGCGCGGGGATGTGGCATTTAGCCTACGGGTTTAGGCAAGGGCGGAAGCGGAGGCACCCCGGCAAGGGCTAGGGCACTGCCCCCTAACGCGCGCGGCTGCGCGCCTTGCGCAGTGATGCGGGCGCCAGCGCCTACGGCTGTCGGCGCGCGACGCTGGCCGCTGTCGGCGGATGCCCGGCGCTGGTGTAGGGCGATGCCTACGTGCGCCTTGGCGCCCGGCTCCGAAGGTGCAAGGCGATTCGCTGCCACGGGGGCGGCAAAACTCTAGCCGGGCGTGTCGCCATGACCGACTGCCCCCCTTCGCTTCGCTAACCGGCAAGTTTTTCGATACCCGGCAGGCCGAGCATCGCGCCACCTTGGCGGTAGCTTTGGCGGTATCCGATGAATGACGCCATCACGAACACGCATTGAATCAGCATGTTACAGCGTCTGTTTGAGTGACCTCCGCCCACCAAGATTGAAGGGCTCGGATCGTCTCCGGGCCCTTTTTCTTTGCGCGATTCCCGCGCCACGCGGGTTCCCGGCCGCCGATGCTGCGGATGGTCATCCGCCGAACGCTCCAAATCAGTCACTTTCCGGCCCAGAGCCGTCTCTCACAAGTTCCGCAGCTAATCGCGTAAGTGTTTGATTTGCCTTGCCGCTAGTAGGCAAAAATGACACGACAAGCGATTTCAGGCAGGTGTTTTGACGGCGAGCGCCTCGAACAGCTGGAGTTGCTGCGGGTTGAGTTTGCCGAGGCCAGTCAGATGCTGTTTGCCGATCTGCACCTGGTGTTTCTGCAAACGGCGCAGCACTTCCAGTGCGGTCTTGGGGCTGTGGGCATTGCCTTGTTGCTTCAGGCGCATGCGCATGACGCGATACAGCAGCAGCGCCAGGAAGCAGATCAGCGGGATGGTCGAAGCCATGCTCGACCTGGTGAAAGGCGAAACCGAACGTTGGCTGGGGCGTGGGCGACGCATTGACCATTTCTGGTCGGGGACTGAGTTGGTGGGTGATAAATGAAGAAATCGGAGAAAGCTGTCCTCGGCACTTGGCGTATCACCAGTATGGAAGTATGGGATGCCGACTACTTTGACATGGAAGCTCCGGCCCACATCACCCTCCGCGCCGATCTGACCGGAGAACTTCAGTTCGGCTTGGTGCAGGGCGACCTTGATGCCCGAGCCAGCCGCGCGGACGGCGTGGCGCGAGTGGAGTTTTCCTGGTCGGGCACTGATGAGAACGACCCGATGAGCGGGCGTGGCTGGATGGATGTGACGGCCGATCAGGCAGAAGGCCGGATTTTCATTCATTTGGGTGACGACTCGGCTTTCACTGCGGCGCGCTCGGGATGAGCGACCGGGAGGTCGATCAGGCATTGGAGCTAAAAGCCATCCAAGCCGAGAACGCCCGCCTGATCGCGCTGCTCGAAGCCCAAGGCATCGAGTGGCGCTTACCGCCGCCGACCACTTTGGTGCCCCGGGAGCAAGAATCCTCCCGGCTGTCCACCGCCGAGAAGGTTGCGCTGTTTCGCCGCCTGTTTCGCGGCCGCACTGATGTTTACCCGATCCGCTGGGAGAGTAAGACCTCGGGCAAGTCGGGCTACGCACCGGCTTGCGCCAACGACAGATTTGCACGGAATGCAAATCTGCACGGCGAAGCCGCCCGCAGGGCGAGGGCCATGGATGGCCCGAGTGAATGGCGCGCCGGTGTTTGTGAGAAGCCGCGCATCAAGTGCGGGGACTGCAGCAATCGCTTGCTCATTCCACTGTCCGATGCCGTGATCTATGACCATCTGGCCGGCGAGCACACGGTCGGGGTGTATCCGCTGCTGGAAGATGACACCTGCTATTTTCTGGCGGCCGATTTTGACGAGGCCGATTGGCGTGAGGACGCTCGCTCCTTCATTCAATCCTGCGACGAATTGGGCGTTCCGGTGGCGCTGGAGGTTTCCCGTTCGGGCCAAGGCGCTCACGCCTGGGTGTTCTTTGCGGGTCGCGTTTTGGCCCGAGATGCCAGGCGCCTGGGCACGGCCATCATCAGTCATACCTGCGCGCGCACCCGGCAGCTCAAGCTCACGTCCTACGACCGGCTGTTCCCCAACCAGGACACGATGCCCATTCGCCCAGACCTGCACGATGAGCGCTATGCTGGAGAACCCATCGCCGTGGGCTTCGGCGGCACACTGCGTCCAGATCAGGAAACCGCCGTGGCCGCGATGCTGGGGCATGATGACGGTGTGCTGTGTGCGCCAACGGCCTTTGGCAAAACGGTGACGGCGGCAGCCATCATCGCCAGGCGCGGCGTGAACACCCTGGTGCTGGTGCATCGCACCGAATTGTTCAAGCAATGGCAGGCGCGTCTGGCCGCATTCCTGGATGCTGACAAAGGCGTGGTCGGCGTGATCGGTGGCGGCAAGACCAAGCCCACCGGCAAGATCGACATCGCAGTAATGCAGTCGCTCTCACGTCAGGGCGAAGTCGATCCGCTGGTCGAGAACTACGGTCAGGTGATCGTGGATGAATGCCACCACATCGGCGCGGCGTCCTTCGATGCCATCCTGCGGCGCACGAAGGCAAAGTCCGTGCTAGGCCTGACGGCAACGCCGATCCGCCGCGATGGGCAGCAGCCGATCATCTTCATGCAGTGTGGGCCGATCCGACACAAGGCAGCACAACCGCTGGATGCGCCGCGCGACCTGGCGGTGACGCCGCAGTTCATCGAGTCGCCGATCGCCCTGCTACCGGAGGCGGGCATCCAGGACGTGTTCCGGCATCTGGCCCAAGACCCGGTCCGCACGGCGGCCATCGCCAGCGCGATCACCGACGCCTTCCAGCAGGGCCGCAAGGTGCTGGCGCTGACCGAACGCACCGAGCACATCGACGCCATTCGCGCCGCGTTGGCAAATCAGGTGCCGGAGCCGTTCGTCTTGCACGGGCGAATGTCAAAAAAGCAGCGCGCCACACTGATCGCCACACTTGATGCCCTGCCGCCAGACGCGCCGCGCGTGTTGCTGGCCACCGGCAAGCTGGTCGGCGAAGGCTTCGACCATCCGCCGCTGGATGCCTTGGTGCTGGCGATGCCCGTCTCGTGGAAGGGCACGCTTGCGCAATACTCCGGCCGCCTGCACCGGGAACACGCCAGCAAGAACGACGTTCGCATCATCGACTTTGTGGACACCGGGCATCCGGCACTGCTGCGGATGTGGGACAAGCGGCAACGCGGCTACCGGGCGATGGAGTATCGCGTCGGAACAGCGGGTTGACTGGTGTCAATTTGGCACCAGTCTGCTAGACTTCACCCATCCAACTTGATGGAGTCCTCCCATGGCAACCGCAACGCTTGACCGTGGCCGCATCACGGCCCGTGTACCGATGGCCGTGCAGGAAACCCTGGAGATGGCCGCCAGCCTGACAGGCGCAACATTGAACCAGTTCGTCGTCCAGACGGCCCTGCGCGAGGCCGAACGTATCATTGAGCAGGAGCGCGTCATCCGCCTTTCCGCCCGTGATACAGCGGCGTTTCTCGCCGCGCTGGACAACCCTCTGCCACCCAACGCCACACTGAAGGCAGCCCTCGAAGACTACGCGGCACGACGCAATGATCAGACTGGAACCCTTGACTGGGCACCACGACCGAAACGGGTTTGATTGCGGCGTCGAGGGTCTCAACGTCTGGCTGAAGCAGACCGCGCTCCAGCATCAGGGCAAGGGGATTTCGCGCACCTTCGTCGCCGTGCCCGCCGATGAGACGGCGACGCGGTCGTGGGCGCAGAACGGCTACCCGGTGGAGGCCAGCAGCATCCTTGGCTTCTACGCCCTGACCTCGGCTTTCGTGCTGACTGATGATCTGCCCGCAAAGCAGGCCAAGCGGTACCCACGCCAGATTCCGGTCACGCGACTCGGACGCTTGGCGACGCGCGCCGATATGCAGAGGCAAGGCTTGGGTCAGTTGCTGCTGGCCGATGCCGTGAACCGTGCCCGCACAGCGGCGCAGGCCGTGGGCAGCGCGGAGCTGTTCGTGGACGCGAAGAACGAGGCCGCCGCGCGTTTCTACCAACGCCATGGATTCACTCCTTCCGCCGACCAGCCGTTGAAGCTGTTCCTGTCGTTGTGGTGAGCGGTCTGCCTCGCAATCGCGCCCACACCAGCCCCATTGCCATTTGCTGCAATGCGCATCTATTTGGCAGCGGCGCTGTCCGCCACCAATACACAACGCCCAACCCTTCTCGGTTGGGCGTTTCCGTTTGCGGCATCCGCACGCCATGCGGGCTTTCGGGCCGGTCGCCCGACCGCCACCGCGCACCCGTTTCGCCCCTGTTCCGCCCAATCTTCACTCGAAACCTGCGCCAACTTCTTCGCCGCGGCAAGCCGCTATTGCAGCGGTCCGACGCAAACGATGGAAGGCGGGGTGGGCGGACCCTACGGTGGGTAGCACCGGCGTTTTGCCTCTGGGAGCAAAGCTGCGCCCGCGCACGTCGGTGTCGACCAGCGCTGTCTCATCGCCCCAGTGAATTTCGGCTCGCTCGACGCGGGCGCTAGGCCACGGTATTGGTCGCCACGGTGGAGATCAGCTGCAAAAAGTTGAGCGCCGTGCGCTCGGCCGAGAGCAGCGCAAACGCGTTGCCTTCGATCTGCAGCACCACCTGGTCGGGGGCACAGCGCTGGCCCTCGGCCACCTGTCAACTCAATTCAACCGACGGATCCAACGCGCGCAGCGAAGCCTCGGTCCAAGGCACGCCGCAAATCACAGCGGCCTCGCACGCCAGGATGCGTGCCTTGACGCGGCGCCCGGCCGGCAACAAAGCGACGGTCAGGTCGCCACATCAGTGGAATGCGCACGCCACTGCCAACGTCTTTTTGCAGGGCGCGGGCCACGTCTTGGCGTGCCAGTGCCGCGGTGGAGTCAGAAGTCACTGCAAGTTCACAATCGGGCCACATGGGGGCATAAGGACAGGCGTAGATTCATTGGGGCGATGAGACAGTCGTGGTCAATACCGATGTCCGCGGTCGCAGCTACGCGCCACGAGGTCAAACTCCGGTGGCAATGGCCGTGGGTGGAACACGGCAGAAGCTTTCGATGATCGCCAGCGTGACCAACCAGGGCAAGGCACGCTGGATGATCATTGATGGCGCGTTCAACCACGAAAAGCTGATCGAGTTCTTTCGAAGCGCTGGTTGCCGATGCGGGCCGCAAGGGCCTGATCAACAAGGGCCTGATCAACAAGGGCCTGATCAACAAGGGCCTGATCAATAGCGGTGGAACTACACCACCACTTACCAAAACTCTAACCCTTCTCGGCTGAGGCTTTTCGCCCGAAAACCCAGTACTGGCACGGGCCGCACTGCAACGGACGCCGCCGCAGCCGCCCCAGCATTGACGCGGGTTTCGGGCTCTCTGTTCGTCTTGCAAACCGCCCTGGCGCGGGCGGCCAGCCGTCGATTCAGCTCGTCGCCTCGAACGCAGGATGGTAGGTGATGCTGCCGCGCGGGGTCGTGCTGCTGAGGTGCAGCGCTTGGAAATACTCGGGCGGCACGCCCGGGAGAACCAGATCGGATGTGGCGCGGAAACCAAAGCGGCCGTAGTAGCCCGGATCGCCCAGCAGCACGCATCCGTGGGCAGCAACGCACGCGACCGTGCCTTGTCGGTGGCCGAACTGCGCGCGTACTGGAAGCGCCTTTGTGCGCCGCCCGATCCAGACGGCGCGCTGTTGCGGT
>DASSXP010000298.1:0-7640 GCA_035703755.1 Rhodanobacteraceae bacterium
GAAAGCCTGCGCTGCTTCGTAGGAGTCGTCGTTGGGATGAAAGGTGTCGACGTCACGCGCCATTACCTCGCCGACGCCCTTCTCCGGCTGGTTCAGCAGCAGCCATTCCAGCGGCAGCACGCCGGTGAGAACGTTGTCCTGATTGACCACGAACAGCTTGTCGGTCTGTGCCGGCAGCTCGTCGAAACGGCGCAGGTAGCGCAGCACCACTTCCAGCGTCACGTCCTCGCGGATGGTGACCATCTCGAAGTCCATCAAGGCGCCGACCTGATCGTCCTCGTAGGACAGGGCCGACTGTACCTGCTGGCGCTGCTCGGCATCGAGGCTGGCCATCAGCTCGGGCAGCACTTCACTCGGCAGATCGTCGACCAGATCGGCGAGTTCGTCGGCATCCAGCGGCTCGACCGCGGCGAGGATTTCCGGCGCGTCCATGTCCGCGATCAGCGCCTCGCGCACCGCATCGGACACTTCCAGCAGAATCTCGCCGTCGCGGTCGGCCTTGACCCGCTGCCACACCGCCATGCGGATATCGGGCGGCAAGGATTCCAACAGGTGGGCGATATCGGCCGGATGCAGCTCATCCAGCAAGTTCTGCAGCACCGCGTGCTCGCCGTATTCGAGCAACTCTTCGACCCGCTCGACGTAATCGGGCAGGCTGCTCTGCGGCTTCTGGATGTCGGCTTCGCTCATGGCGCACTCCGGCCCCGACAACGGGGCGCGCCATCGGGGATCAGCGATTCAACGGTTTGGACAGGCTAGGGTCAGGTAACGGACTACTGGGCGAGTCCATGGCGGAGGTTCCCGAATCGGCTCAAGCAGGCGCGCATGATAGCACCGTGGCTGCCCGCCTCGCTGGCGCGGCACCCGAGCTGCGCCTGCCAGTTGGATTTTGCGCCAACTCCCGTGGAGTAGTAAGTTCACCCTTGTTCACACGTCGCTGAATCGGCGGACTGACTCGACTGCTGCGCTGTCCCCGCAACAGCCCTTGGGCCGCACCAAACACAAGGGGATCCTCATGAATCGTCGCCACACCCTCGCTCGGGAAGAGAGCAGCGCGGACTCCAGTCGCGCAGGCGAAATCCCGCATTACGGGCCCGCAAGCCAAACCGCATGCCGCACACAGCCACGCAAGCTGGCGCTGGCATGTGCCTTGGCGCTCGCCACCGCTGGTCTGGCGCTGGCGCAACCCGCACCCCACGCGGCGGCTTCGACCAGCGCCAGCATTTCCGGCACCGACGGCACCCAAGGCAGCGACGGTGCACCCGGCATCGCTGGCGTCAACAATTCGGGCGGTGCTGGTGGCAATGGCGGTGACGGCAGCGCGGGCGGCGACGGCTCGCCAGCCATCGTCGGCAGCGCCGGCAATCCAGCCATCACGGTCGACTCGGCGTCCACGGTGACGGGTGGCAACGGCGGCGACGGCGGCAACGGGGGTGATGGCGGCAACGGTGGCACCGGCGCTACCGGACCCACCGGCATGCAAGGCGGCAATGGCGGCGACGGCGGCAACGGCGGCGCAGCCGGCTATGGTGCCCCCGGGGTCAGCGGCAGTGGCTATGTGCTCGACAACCAGGGCGTGATTCAGGGCGGCGACGCGGGCCAGGCCGGAATGGATGGCAATGGCGGCAACGGCGGCGCTGGCGGTGCGGCCTACGCGCCAGCTGGCACGGGCGGCGCCGGCGGCAATGGGGGTGCAGGTGGCACTGTCGGTAACGGTGGCAATGGTGGCACTGGCGGCAGCGGGGGCGATGGCGCAAGCGGGGTGACCGATGGTTCCGGGAACGGCAGCAGCGGCACTCTGGGCGGAACGGGCGGCCCCGGCGGCATGGGTGGCGCCGGTGGCTCCCTCGGTGGTAACGGCGGCAACGGCGGCATGGGCGGTGCGGCAGGCCACGGCGGCAATGGTGGCGACGGCGCCCCAGGTGCGGACGGAATTGTTTTTGGTATGGACGGCAGCGTCGGCGGCAACGCCGGCAGCGGTGGCCAAGGTGGCACCGGCGGTGCCGGTGGTGCGGGCGGCGCAGCCGTCAACGGCGCAGACGGCGCGATGGGTGTTGGCGGGGCGGGTGGCAATGGCGGCAACGCCGGCATCCCGGGCAATGGCGGCCATGGCGCCAATGGCGGGCCGGCGCAACCGAATGGCAGCAATGGCGGCGATGGTGGCGAGGTCGGGCTGATCGGCGCAGGTGGCAGCGGCGGCAACGGTTCGGTTGCCGGTACGGCTGGACTGGCTGGCCTGCCCGCCACCAGCGGCGGCAACGGCGGCAACGGGGGCGATGGCTACGCAGGCGCTAACGGCACCACCCCCGGCTCGCTCGGTGGCACGGGTGGCAACGGCGGCAAGGGTGGCGATGGCGGCACTCAGCTGGGCAACGGCGGCAATGGCGGCAATGGCGGCGACGGCGGCAGCGGCGCCAATGGCAACGCCAACACGACACCCCTGAATGGCGGCGATGGCGGCGATGGTGGCAACGGCGGCAACGGCGGCAAAGCCGGCCTGATCGGGGATGGCGGCAACGGTGGCATGGCCGGCGTAGGTGGCATGGGCGGGACAGGTGGCAGCACGATGGCAGGTGGTGGTTCGGCCGGCAGTGGTGGCCACGGCGGCATGGGTGGCATGGGTGGCAGTGGCGGCAACGCAAATCAATCCGGCAACGGCGGGCTTGGCGGCATGGGCGGACTGGGTGGCGCTGCTGGCAACGGCGGCGATACAACATCGCTTGGCAACACCGGCGGGGCCGGCGGCCAGGGCGGCGGCGCCGGCAACGGCGGGCTTGGCGGCAACGCCGGCACCCAGGCCGGCAACGGTGGCGCGGCGGGCGACGGCGGCGACGGCGGGCGCGGCGGCGCGGGTGGCAACGCCCAGGATACGGGCGGGCTGGGCGGAAACGGCGGCAACGCCGGCCAAGGTGGCGACGGCGGTGCAGCGGTGGCCGGAACCAGCGGTTCAGGCGGCAATGGCGGCATGGGCGGTACCGGCGGCCCGGGGGGCACCAGCACGACGTCAACGGGCGGATCGGGCGGCGACGGCGGCAATGGCGGCGAAGGCGGTGATGCCGGCTCCGGCCAGATCATGGCGTCCGGCGGCGACGGGGGCGCTGGCGGCAGCGGCGGCCCCGGTGGCCCCGGCAGCGTGGACGGCGTCTTTGGCACGAATGGCGCCGGCGGAGCGGGCGGCACCGGCAACCCGAATGGCACCCCCGGCCTGCTTGGCCCGGGCAATCCCCCCGTATCCGTTTTTGCCCCCAAGGCAGGCACGGTGCGCGACGATGCGCTTGACGCCATCGCGCGGGCTGCCCAGCACGCCCAAGGCCATGTCGCCATGGCGACTCTGTCCAGCCAATTGCTGGCATTGAGTTTTGCAATTCAAGGCACGCCGGCTCGAACTGTCCCCCACGCGACGCGCGCCAACAGCGCGCTTGGCGGGGCCGGAGTGGTCGCCACCGGCAACAGCCTCGTGACCACATCGGGCAGCATCCAGGGCGGGCTGAACGGCGATGGCACCCGCGCCGCCGCCGTGCAATTCAGCAACGGTGGCAACCAGCTGATACTGAGCGCTGGCTACAGTTTTGTTGGCAACATCATCGGTAGTGGCAGTGGCGACACGCTGAGCCTCGGCGGCAGTACCGACGCCACATTCGACAGCCAGCAGATCGGCCCGACGGCGCCGTTCCGGGACTTTTCAAGCTTCCGCAAGCAAGGCAGCAGCACCTGGTCACTGACCGGCAACAACGCCACCCCGGCCTGGACAATCGCCGACGGCACATTGCAGGTGGACGGAACCGTGGGGGCGATCGATGCCCAGGGTGGCACCGTGGCCGGCACGGGTTCGGCCGCATCGCTCGTGCTCAGCGGTGGCAGCCTGTCTCCCGGCCCGGGCGCCGGTTCCGGCGTGGGTTCGCTGGCCGCCGCCAGCCTGACATGGCAAGCGGGTGACGCGCGTTTCAACCTCGGCAACTCGGCCGCCAACAGTGACCAACTCGCCCTCACGGGCAGCTTCAACGGCAGCGGCAGTCATCTGTTTCATTTCACTGACGGCGGCGCCACTGCCCAGCCCGGCGCCACCTACACGTTGATCACATTCGCCAACAGCAGCGGCATCAACGCGGCCGATTTCAGCTACGACTACAGCGGTGCCCTGCCCACACTGAGCGGCCATTTCGTGTTGAACGCCACCTCGCTGCAATTTGTGGTGGAACAAGTGCTGTTGGGCCAGACAATCCAGTTCACCAATCCGGGACCGCAGGTGCTGGGCGGCGCGCCGTTGACCGTGAACCCGAGCGCGACCAGTTTGTTGCCGGTAACGCTGGTGTCCGACACACCCACCGTATGCAGCGTCAGCGGCAGCGGGCCGTACACGGTCAGCTTGCTGGCTGCCGGTAGTTGCTCACTCACCGCCAGCCAGACGGGCGACACGACCTATGCCGCGGCAAGCGCCGTCACTGTCCGCTTCGACGTGGCAGCAGCGATTGCGCCGGCCGTGCCGGTACCCGGCCCCGGCCAGCGACTGCTGGCGCTCATGGCGCTGCTTCTGGGTGGGTTGGGCCTCACGCGATTGCGGCGCACGCCGCCACGGCAGGGCTGATGCTGCTCCCACGGCGAACACCGTGCGAGTGGCATACGGAATGGCCGGCTGAGCCGCCATCCCGTATGCGCGATGCGGCTAGTTGACCGCTTCCAGCAAGGCCACGGCCAGTGCCGCGATGCCTTCGCCACGGCCGCAAAAGCCCAGCTTTTCGGTGGTGGTGGCCTTGACGCTGACCGCATCGATGGCGCAGCCAAGATCGGCCGCGAGTTTGGCGCGCATCGCCGGCACATGGGCCAGCAGCTTCGGCCGCTCGCACACGACCGTAATGTCGAGGTTGCCAATGGCATGCTGGCGCTCGCGCACCATCCCGGCCACGGCACGCAACAATTCACGGCTGTCGACACCTTTCCAGCGCGGATCGCCGGGTGGAAAGTGCTGACCGATGTCGCCCAGCGCCAGCGCGCCGAGCAAGGCATCGCAGACGGCATGGATGGCGACATCGCCATCGGAATGGGCCACCAGGCCCTGCGTATGGGCGATCCGCTCGCCGCCCAGCATCACATGATCACCAGGCCCGAAGGCGTGGACGTCGAAACCCTGCCCGATGCGCATCTCAGCCCATCCGCGCCAGCAGAAATTCAGCCATCGCGAGGTCCGCCGGCGTGGTCACCTTGATGTTGTCGTCGGCACCCTCAACCAGCAGTGGTGTGTGCCCGGAGTGCTCCATGGCCATCGCCTCGTCGGTGATCTCCACCTGCTCGCTGCGTGCGCTCAGCAGCGCCTGGGTCAGCTCGCCACGTCGAAAAATCTGCGGCGTGAATGCGCGCCAGCGCGATTTGCGCGGTTCAGTCGACAGGCAATGACCGAAGGCATCGCTACGCTTCAGGGTGTCGCGCAATGGCGCCGCCAGCAAACCGCCATCTTTCTGCGTCGCACCCTCGATCAGCCGCGTCAGGTCATCGGCGCGCAGGCAGGGGCGCGCGGCATCGTGCACCAGCACGAAATCCGGATCGCGCACCATGGCTGGCAAGGCCATCAGGCCGGCCAGGGTGGAATCGGCGCGGGTCGCGCCGCCCGGCACGCTGCGCAAGGGCTTGCCGCGCAAGGTCAGCGCGGTGTCGGCACTGGCGCCGGCCAGCGCTGGAAAGGTGCGCGCCCAGTGTGGGTCGTCGGCGGCCAGCACCACCATCAAGCCGGCCACGCGTGGATGCGCCGCCAACCGCTGCAAGGTGTGCTCGAGCAACGTCGCACCGGCAATCGGCTGGTACTGCTTGGGCACACTGGCGCCAAAGCGCTGGCTGTTTCCGGCCGCTGGCACCACGCACCAGTAGCCGCCCTGTCGTGTTTCAATCCCCATCTTTCTCCCCGTTGCTCGATGCGTGTGCCGGCTCGACGATCTGGTAGAACATTTCGCCCGGCTTGATCAGCCCCAGACCGGAGCGAGCGCGCCCCTCGATGGCCTGTTCGCCCTGCTTGAGGTCGACCACTTCCGCTGCCAGAGCCTGGTTGCGCTGCTCCAGTGTGCCGTTTTGCGCTTGCTGCGTGTCAACCTGGGCACGCAGCCAGTGTACTTCGCGCAAGCCGCCGTCACCGACCCACAGTTTCCACTGCAAGGCCAGCAGCATCAGCACCAACAGCAATGCGATCCAGCGGAGCATGCGCAGGGCAGCAACCTCAAACCTTGGCCAGGCCCGGTTGCACGAAAGCAGCGCGGCCCATGTAGTGCGCCGTCGCACCGAGTTCGGCCTCGATGCGCAGCAACTGGTTGTACTTGGCCACCCGATCGCTGCGGCACAGCGAGCCGGTCTTGATCTGGGTCGCGCTGGTGGCCACGGCGAGGTCGGCGATGGTGATGTCCTCGGTCTCGCCGCTGCGATGCGAGATCACCGCGGCGTAGTCGGCCTTGGCCGCCATGCGGATGGTCTCCAGCGTCTCGGACAAGGTGCCAATCTGGTTGAGCTTGATCAGGATCGCGTTGCCGATGCCGGCCTCGATGCCCTGGCGAAAGATCGCCGGGTTGGTGACGAAATTGTCGTCGCCGACCAACTGCACGCGTTGCCCCAGGCGCTCGGTCAGGCGCTTCCAGCCGGCGCTGTCGTCCTCGGCCATGCCGTCCTCGATGCTGATGATCGGGTACTTGTCGCACCAGCCGGCGAGGAAGTCGGCCATCTCTTCCGAGCTCAGGAAACGGCCTTCGCCCTGCAACTGGTACTGGCCTTCGCGGTGGAATTCGCTGGAGGCCGCGTCGAGGCCGAGCGCGATGTCCGTGCCGGGCTTGTAACCGGCCTTGTGGATGGCTTCGAGGATGGTTTCGATGGCTTCCTCGTTGGAACGCAAGTCCGGCGCAAAGCCGCCTTCGTCACCCACCGCGGTGGCAAGGCCGCGGCCATGCAACACCGATTTCAGCGCATGGAACACTTCGGCACCGGCGCGCAATGCCTCGGAAAAACGCGCGAAACCGACCGGCAAAATCATGAATTCCTGCATGTCGACATTGTTGTCGGCATGCGCGCCGCCGTTGATGATGTTCATCATCGGCAATGGCAGATGTGGCGTGCGGCCTTCGCCCAAGTATTGCCACAACGGCAGGTTGCGCGAGTTGGCCACCGCGCGCGCGGCGGCCAGCGACACGCTCAACAAGGCGTTGGCGCCAAGACGGCCCTTGTTGGCGGTGCCATCGAGCGCAATCAGCTTGGCGTCGAGGCCGGCCTGGTCGGCGGCATCGAAACCGGCCAAGGCGGTGGCGATGGCGCCGTTGACGTTGGCGACCGCGTGCAGCACGCCCTTGCCGCCGTAGCGGGCCTTGTCGCCATCGCGCAGTTCAACCGCTTCACGCGAGCCGGTCGAGGCGCCGGACGGCACGGCGGCACGACCACCGCGGCCATCTGCCAACACGACTTCCGCTTCGAGGGTGGGGTTGCCGCGGGAGTCGAGGATTTCCAGCGCGCGGATGCTCTTGATCGTTGTACTCATGGGTTTCCCGTTTCAAGAAATGGACAATAGGACAAAGGGCTTGGTCGCCAGGCAACTGTCGGCCGACGGCGTCGCTGCACGGCTCACCGTTCGAGGAATCCGCGCCGTTTGACCACGGCGTCGAGTTCCAGCAGCGTTT
>DASSXP010000301.1:0-2338 GCA_035703755.1 Rhodanobacteraceae bacterium
GCCAACGCCTTCCGCAACGGCTCGATCAGCAGCACCATGCCGGGGCCACCGCCACAAGCGCTGTCGTCCACCCGGCGATAGCCGCCTTCGGCGTAGTCACGTGGATTCCACGCTTCCACTTCCAGCAATCCGCGCTCGACCGCGCGGCCAATCACCCCGAAACCGGCGCACTGGCGCACGAACTCCGGGAACAGCGTGACGACATCGATGCGCATCTCAGTCGTCCTTGTTCCAGTCGACCACGATGCGTCCCGCCTCGAGATCGACCGATTCCACGTAGCGCCCCTTCACATACGGAATGAGGCGCTGCCGTCCAGCCGCGTCGCGCGTCACCAGCACATCGTGCGCGCCGTTGTTGAACAGGTGGCTGACGTGGCCCAGGTCCTCGCCCGCCGCGTTGACCACTTGCAATCCTTCCAGATCCGTCTGGTAAAACTCACCGGGTTCCAGCTCGGGCAATGCCACGCGGGGTACCCAGATACCGGCACCCACCCAGGCTGCCGCCACATCCCGATCCACCACGCCGGGCAACGTGGCCACGACGCCCTTGCCCTGCGTATGCCCTTGCGCCTGCGCGATCGTCTCGAAACGGCCGGGTTCGCGTTCCAGCAACCAGGGCCGGTAACCGAAAATCGCCAAGCGCGGTTCGGTGAACGACTCCAGCTTCACCGCCCCGTGCACGCCGTGCACGCCGACAATCCGGCCAAGCAGCACCCGCCGCCCGCCGTTCATTGCATCAGGCAGCAGCGGCCTGCTTGCCGGCTTCCTTCGCCAGCGCCGCGACCTTGGCCGAGCACTGGGCGCCCTTGGCGACCCACGCGTTCAGCTTCTCGACATCCAGCACCAGGCGCTTGTCGCGCTCACCTGCGGCACCGGGATTGAAATAACCCAGGCGCTCAATGCCGCGACCGTCGCGGGCGTTGCGCTGGTCGGTCACCACCACGTGGTAGAACGGCCGGCCCTTGGCGCCTGCGCGCGAAAGACGAATCCTGACCATGATCTTTTGACTCCGAATGGAACGGCCGCGGGTCAATCGACCTGACACCCGGCGCGGGAAACGGGCAATTGTAAAGGGCGAGGCGGGGTTCTCGCAATATGCCAGCAGAATCGCAGGACAGGCTGCCACCCACCTGCCAAGACCAGCCCCGCCGCCGTCAGCGCCCCGGCATCCGACCACCCATGCCTTTCATGGCGCCGGACATCGACCGCATCAGGCCCCTCATGCCGCCGCGGGCGAACTTGCCCATCATCTTTTCCATCTGGGTGTATTGCTTCAGCAGCCGGTTCACGTCAGCGGGCTGGGTGCCGGAACCATGCGCCACGCGCGCGCGGCGTGAACCGTTCAACAGGTTCGGGTGGCGGCGTTCCTTTTTGGTCATCGAGCCGATGATCGCGATCATCCGCTTCACTTCCTTGTCGTTGACCTGCGACTTCACCTTGTCGGGCAAGGTGGACACGCCGGGCAATTTTTCCATCAGGCCGGCCAGACCGCCCATGTTGAGCATCTGATCAAGCTGGTCCTTCATGTCGTTCAAGTCGAAGCGCTTGCCCTTGGCCACTTTCGCCGCAAGCTTGGCGGCCTTCTCGGCATCGGTCTTGCGCTGCACGTCCTCGACCAGCGACAGCACGTCGCCCATGCCGAGGATGCGCGTAGCCATGCGGTCGGGGTGGAACGGTTCCAGCGCGTCGGGCTTCTCGCCCGCGCCGAGGAACTTGATCGGCCGCCCGGTGATGTAACGCACACTCAACGCCGCGCCGCCGCGCGCATCGCCATCGACCTTGGTCAGGATCACGCCAGTCAGCGGCAGCGCCTCGGCAAACGCCTTGGCGGTGTTGGCCGCATCCTGGCCGGTCATCGAATCGACCACGAACAACGTCTCGACCGGGTCCAGCGCTTCGTGCAACGCCTTGATCTCGGCCATCATGGCCTCGTCGATCGCCAGGCGGCCGGCGGTATCGACCAGCAGCACGTCGACGAAGGACTTGCGCGCATCGTCGATGGCGGCGCGGACGATGTCTTCCGGCCTCTGGCCGGCGTCGGACGGGAAGAACAGCACGTCCACCTGCTGCGCCAGCGTCTTCAGCTGCTCGATCGCGGCCGGACGATAGACGTCGGCGCTGACCACCATGACCTTCTTCTTGCGCTTCTCGCGCAGGTGCTTGGCCAGCTTGCCGACGGTGGTGGTCTTGCCGGCGCCCTGCAGGCCGGCCATCAGGATGACGGCGGGCGCGGGCACGTTGAGGTTCAGGTCGCTGGCCTGCGAGCCCATCACCGCCGTCAGCTCGTCGCGGACCACCTTGATCAGCGCCTGGCCCGGCGTCAGCGACTTCAGCACTT
>DASSXP010000345.1:0-19588 GCA_035703755.1 Rhodanobacteraceae bacterium
GAAAGCCTGAATCACTGCGGGGTCTGGTGGGCGGTCGCCATGACGAGTGGCCGGGGCTGGCAATACGGCAGCTTGCTACAATGAAAAGCTGCCCATTACCGAATCCCGCCACCATGAGCACACCGGTAGCCAAACTCCCCGAACACGTCATCGCCACGGCGCCTTTGCGCTTCGTTACGGCTGGCAGTCTGTTCGATGGCCACGATGCCGCCATCAATATCATGCGTCGCATCATCCAGGACCAGGGTGCGGAGGTGATTCACCTCGGCCACAACCGCTCGGTGGAAGACGTGGTGCGGGCGGCGCTGCAGGAAGACGCCGACGCCATTGCGTTGTCGAGTTACCAGGGCGGTCATGTCGAGTACTTCAAGTACATGGTCGACATGCTGAAGGAGAAGGGCGCCAGTCATATCCGCGTGTTCGGCGGTGGCGGTGGCACCATTACGCCGGAGGAAATCCGCGAGCTCGAAGCCTACGGCGTCGAACGCATCTACCACCCCAACGATGGCATGCACCTGGGACTGGTGCAGATGATCGAAGATGTGGTGCGCCGTGCGGCGCACGGCCGGGAATCGGGGGAAGGGAACGGAAAATCGGCAAAGCCCCACATTCCGAGCATCGACGATGAAATCAGCATCGGTCGCATGCTCAGTGCCATCGAAGACGGTACCTTCAGCGACGCCGAACTGGGCGCGTTGCGCAAACACTGGACCGGCCCTGCCGATTCCCGGCTGGCGGCGCCGATTGTCGGCATCACGGGTACCGGTGGCGCCGGCAAATCCAGCGTGGTCGACGAACTGCTGCTGCGCTTTCTGCACGCATTCCCCGAAATGCGCATCGCGGTGTTGGCGGTGGACCCGACCCGGCGCCGCTCCGGCGGCGCGCTGCTCGGCGATCGCATCCGCATGAATGCCTTGCGCAGCCATCGCGTCTTCATGCGCTCGATGGCGACCCGCGGTCAGGGTGCCGGCATCAACGAAATGCTGCACGACTGCATCGCCTTTCTGCGCGCGCAAGCCTACGACCTGGTGATCATCGAAACCGCCGGCATCGGCCAGGGCGATTCGGCCATTGTCGATCTGGTTGATTTCCCGATGTACGTGATGACCAGCGATTACGGCGCGGCCAGCCAGCTCGAAAAAATCGACATGCTGGATTTCGCCAAGCTGGTGGTGCTGAACAAGTTTGACCGCCGTGGTGCCGAAGACGCGCTGCGCGACGTGCGCAAACAGTGGAAGCGCAACCACAAGGCATTCCAGACGCCGGACGAACAAGTGCCGGTCTATCCCACCATCGCCAGCCAGTTCAATGATCCGGGCGTCACCTGGATGTTCGTCAATCTGTGCCGCTTGCTGCGCGCTGAACGGGGTCAGGTTCAGTTTCCGCAGCGTGACGGGATGAATGGGCTTGCGGTGCCGGAGGGGAGTGAACCGGAGCCCATTCCGGGTGCCGGTTTCTCCCGCTGCGACTTCAATCCGCAAGTCGACACCTCGCTCAAGGAACCGCGTGCCACGGTGCTGATACCGGGTGCACGGGTGCGCTACCTGGCGGAAATCGCCGAGCAAGGCCGTGGCATCAACGCCGGCACCACGCACATGGCCGAAGCCGCCACCAAGGCCCAGCACTATTTCGAGTCCTTGAAGGAGCTCGACGACCCGTCTTTGCCCAAGCCGCTCGATCTTTACGCTGCGGCCGAGCTGCAAACGCCGGGTTGCGAATCCCGGATTCCGGTATTGCTGCGCCAGCGCTACAACGAAGCGGTCAAGGAGCTTTCCGCCGAAGCCATCCATCTGCTGCGCGAATGGCCGGCCCGGCGCGAGGCGGTGTTGACGGAGTTCAATGAGTACAGCGTGCGCGGCAAGGCGATCAAGGTCGCCAACTACCGCGAAACCCTGTCGCACCAGCGGGTGCCGAAGATTGCACCACCGCCCACGGGTGACTGGGGTGAGCAGCTCAAGTTTCTGCTGCAGGAAAACCTGCCGGGCGCCTATCCCTACACCGGTGGCGTGTATCCGTATCGCCGCAGCGGTGAAGATCCAACCCGCATGTTCGCCGGCGAAGGCACGCCCGAACGCACCAATCGGCGCTTCCATTACCTGTCGCTGGGCCAGCCCGCCGCACGCCTGTCGACCGCGTTCGACTCGGTCACCCTGTACGGCGAAGACCCGGCGCCGCGCCCGGACATCTACGGCAAGATCGGCAACTCCGGCGTCTCCATCGCCACCCTGGACGACATGAAGAAGCTCTATTCGGGCTTCGACCTGTGTGACCCAAAAACCAGCGTGTCGATGACCATCAACGGCCCGGCGCCGATGATCCTCGCCATGTTCATGAACACCGCGATTGACCAGCAGGTGGAAAAACACCTCAAGGAAGACCCCGCGCGCTGGACTGCGGCACAGGCGAAAATCGACGCTTTCTACCAGGCTGGGCAGCGCCCGCGTTACCACGGAGATTTGCCGCAAGGCAACGATGGCCTCGGACTCGGTCTGCTCGGCATGAGCGGCCAGTGGCTGGTTGATGCCCAGACCTACGAGCGCATCAAGGCGCACACGTTGGCCACCGTGCGCGGTACCGTGCAGGCTGACATCCTGAAGGAGGATCAGGCGCAGAACACCTGCATCTTCTCCACCGAGTTTGCACTGCGCATGATGGGCGACATCCAGCAGTATTTCGTCGATCACAAAGTGCGCAATTTCTATTCGGTTTCGATCTCCGGTTACCACATCGCCGAAGCCGGCGCGAACCCGATCAGCCAGCTCGCCTTCACGCTGTCAAACGGCTTCACCATCGTCGAGTACTACCTCGCGCGCGGCATGCAGATCGACGATTTTGCGCCCAACCTGTCGTTCTTCTTCTCCAACGGCATGGACCCGGAATACAGCGTGATCGGCCGCGTCGCCCGGCGCATCTGGGCGCGCGCGATGCGCGAACGCTACGGCGCCTCGCCGCGCAGCCAGATGCTGAAGTACCACATCCAGACCTCCGGCCGTTCACTGCACGCGCAGGAAATCCAGTTCAACGACATCCGCACCACGCTGCAGGCGCTGTACGCGCTGTTCGACAACTGCAACTCGCTGCACACCAACGCCTACGACGAAGCCATCACCACGCCCACCGAGGAATCGGTGCGCCGCGCGGTCGCCATCCAGCTGATCATCAACCACGAGCTGGGGCTCAACTTCAACGAAAACCCGTGGCAGGGCAGCTACGTCATCGAGCGCCTCACCGACCTGGTCGAGGAGGCCGTGTACAAGGAATTCGAAGCCATCTCGGACCGCGGCGGCGTGCTCGGCGCCATGGACACCATGTACCAGCGCGGCAAAATTCAGGAAGAGTCTCTCTACTACGAACACAAGAAGCACGACGGCTCGTTGCCGCTGATTGGCGTCAACACCTTCCTGCCCAAGGAACACGGCGGCGAAGTTGCCACCACCATCGAACTGATCCGTTCGACCGAGGAAGAAAAAGGCCAGCAGATCACCAACGTCGAGGCCTTCCAGCAAGCCCGCAACGCCATGGCGCCTTCAGGCGAAACCGACCACGGCCACGAAATCGACTCTGCCGACGCCCCCATCAAGGAGGTCCACGACGGCCACGGCCTCAAGTATCTGCAAGACACCGCCCGCGAACGCAAGAACGTGTTCGCAGCGCTGATGGAAGCGGTCAAGACGCACTCGTTGGGGCAGATCAGTCACGCTCTATACGATGTCGGCGGCGAGTACCGGCGCAACATGTAGCCATGTCCCGGCTCGTCGAGCAGATCAAGCAGGCGCTCGCCGCCTTCGCCGGAATCCAGGTTCGGCCGGTGTTGATCGGTGGCCTGGCCTTGGCGGCACACCAGGTGGTGCGCGCCACGCGCGACGTGGATTTCCTGGTCGATGCGGACGATGCGGATCGCGTGCATTCGATGTTGCTTTCACTCGGCTACGAGTGCCTGCACCGCAGCGAAGATGCGGCGAACTACGTTCGCAACGATGAGGGATTGGACCTGCTTTATGCACACCGGCCGATCGCCAGGCGCTTGCTCACGGAAGCCGGCGAGCGACCGACCGTCATGGGCACTCTGCGCGTGATCAGCGCGGAAGGCCTCATCGGCCTCAAGTTGCAGGCACTGGTCAACAATCCTTCGCGCGCGCGCGACCGCGATGACATCCACGCCTTGTTGCGCGCGCAGCGTGGACGACTCAATATGCCCGAGGTGCGGGGCTACTTCGCCTTGTTCGAACGCGAGGAAATGCTGAATGAACTGCTCGCCGGAATCGACCACCACATCTGAAAGTGTTCCGGGGTCATTGTCTGGCCCCGGCATGCCAGACCTGTGCCTCACCGGCAAAGCCGATCTGTCCGACTGGGTTGAGTTGATGGAAGCGGTCGAGGCCTTGTGTCCGGTGTGGCCGGCGAGGGAAGCATCTGCAGGCGAGGACCTCAGGCTCTGACGCGTCCGGATCCTGCATTTTGCTGATATTTTGTTGACAGGGTGTCAGGGGAAATTACTGACGGTGGGACGAGGCGAGGGCTGAAAGAGTCAGGCTGTGCGTGCTGACGGTGGTGGCGTGGCGCGGTGCGGCGCGGCGAAGTGGCGTATTGGGGGATGAGCCGGCAACCGACAGCAGCGCGGTCAAGCGACGGCGGCCGCAAAGCGGGCAAACAGGTCGCCGGGGATTGGATGAGCCAAGCGCCAAGTGATTGCCATGGGCCGCTCACCCTCGTGGCTCACGTAACGCGCGGGGCCGAGCAGCCAAAACGCGCGATCGTCCGTGGTGAGGCGGGCGAAGGGCAGGATGGTGACGCCTTTGGTTTCGTGCTGGCGGTAGCGGCGGCCAGTTTCGCTGTCGGCGCGGGTGTTGGATTGACTTTCCCAATGCAGCAGAGACTCGCTGATGGCGTAGTCGCGGTATCGCGTGGTGGGCGAGAAGTGGCCGCTGGTTTTGTCCAGCGTAAAAGCGAGCAGGTCGACCTTGGATTCCGGAAGCCAGCGTACTCCTTCGCGCCACGCGGGTGTTTCAAGCGTGTTGGCGGCACCGAAAGCCGCAAGGATCTCGCGACGGGTGTAGCGGGCATGCACATGCAACGGCACATCCGGAAACTGCTCCATGCCTGCAGGCACGTGCTCGATACGTTCGGCGAGGACATCCATCAGCTCGCCCAATTCCGCCAACACCTGCGGGTGTTGCCACAGTTGAGTTGCCACATCCTGCAATGGCGCATTACCAAGCTGCAGGCTGTCGGCGAGGATTGCCATCAGCATGTGAAATAGCCGGCAATCGGGCAGGTTGAGCTGGGCAAGGTTCGGTGGTTCAGGTGATTGTGCAAGGGCGCGATGGTGGGCAATGCGCGTCGGGTCGTCCACGTGCAGCAGGCGCCCGAGTGCGCGTCGCAGCACCGATTCCTGTGGGCCAGCAGGCTCAGTCGGCAAACCGCCTGCTTCCAGCAGGTCGGACCAGCAGTGGTTGCCGGTGTAGATGTCCTCCAGCGCCAGCCCGGATTCTTCAAGGAAACGCTTCAGCGTAATTACTCCGCCGCCCTCGGCCACGCGTTGCAGCTCGTGGGCTTTCGCGGGCCACTTGTAAGGCAGACTTTGGCGGATGTTTTCCAGGATGGTTTTGCTGGCAACGGCATCCAGCTCCATCTGGCAGCCGCTGGGCAGGAACGGGAAGCCCGACTGAATCTGGTGTTCAACCTGCTTGCGCGTGCCGCCCAACAACGCGGCAAACCGGCGGTAGAACTGGAACTCGCGTCGGTGCTGTCCGATGAAATCAAGAACCGTGCAGAGCGATTTGGCGCTCTCGCGCCGGAGCCCACGCCCCAACTGTTGCAAAAACACCGTTGGGCTATCGGTTGGCCGGAGCAACAGCAGTGTGTCGACCGAAGGCAGGTCGACGCCCTCGTTGAATAGATCCACGGAGAACACCACACGCAACGTGCCCTCGCCAAGTGCATGCAAGGCATCGTGCCGCTGCTCGTTCGGCGTGTCGGCCCACACGGCAACTGCGGCAATGCCCGCAGCGTTGAACTGGTCGGCCATGAAGCGCGCGTGGGCAACGGAAACGCAGAATCCAAGGGCGCGCATGCTCGCGGGGGCGTGAACGGTCCGCTGCACGGACTCAATGATGAGGCGCGCAAGTACGTCGTTGCCCGTGACGAGATTGCCGAGCTCTTCAGGGTCGTAGCCGCGTCCACGTCGCCATGTGATGTGCCTCAAGTCAGTGCCATCGCTGATGCCGTGGTAGGCAAACGGCACCAACCGCTGTTGATCGATCGCGTCCCACAAGCGGAGCTCGGCCGCAATGCGGCCGTCGAACCATTGCAGGATCGGCTCGTTGTCACCGCGCTCAGGTGTTGCGGTGAGGCCCAGCAGCTCGCGCGGTGCAATGTGTTCCAACAGCGCCGTGTACGTGCGTGCGGCAGCATGGTGGAATTCATCGATGATGACCACATCGTAATGCGCGGGGTCGAGATTGCGAAGACCGCTGGCGGCCAGACTCTGGATGGATGCAAACACGTGATCAAACTGTTCCGGGTGATCGCCGCCAACCCACAACTCGCCAAACGCGGCGTCGCGCAAGGCATGCCGGAAGGTGGCGAGACTTTGCTCCAGGATTTCCTTGCGGTGTGCGACGAACAACAACCGCGCGCGCGGCAGGCGCTTGCGCAGACGCTGATAGTCGAGCGCGGCCATCACGGTCTTGCCGGTGCCGGTTGCGGCAACCAGCAGATTGCGATGATGGCCTTGCATCCGCGCCAGTTCGATCTGTTCCAGCAGTCGGGACTGGAACGGCTCCGGGCGGACTTCGATCGGACTGAGGTAGACGACCGGACCGCTCGGTCGCGTTGCCGTCAGCTCGCGAAACTCACTTTCTTTGAATTCGCGGAAGTCGTCGTTCTGCCAGTAGCTTTCGAACACTGCGTTGAACTTGTCGAGTACGTCCGGATTGCGCGCGCCCGAGATGCGCACGTTCCACTCAAGCCCGGTCACCTGCGCGGAATGCGTGAGGTTGGAAGATCCGATGAATGCAGTGGAAAATCCCGATTCGCGGTGGAACAGCCAGGCCTTCGCATGCAGGCGGGTGGTCGTGGTGTCATAGGAAACGCGGATGTTCGCGCCGAGCTTGGCGAGTTCCTGCAAGGCGGCCAATTCGGTGGAGCCGGTATAGGTGGTGGTGAGCACCCGCAAGGTTCGGCCGGCTTCGACATGGCGGCGAAGCGCTTCAAGCAGCGGCGCGATGCCGGTGCGACGGACGAACGCCATCAACACGTCAATGCGTTCAGCCGAGCCGATTTCCGACCGTACCTGATAGCCGATGTGGGGTTCGCCGGGCGCGTTGGTCAGAAGCGTGGTGTCCAACAACGGCGTTGCAGGGCCATCGATGGCAGCAAAGCTGCCATCCGGGCGCGCGGCGCTGATGGCGCGGAGCACTTCGCCCACGGGTAGTGGCATGTCACTGTCATCGACGGCATTGCTTGCGCCTTCCAGCATCTGCACGATCTCACGTGCAAGGCGGACTCCGATCGCAGTGCGTTGCCGCCGATCAAGGCCGCCGATGGCGCGGCGGAGCAGGGTGCCGAGATGGAGGGCGATGCGATCGGCAGCTTCTTCGGCATCGAGCCGTTCGCGCAATGGCTGCAAGGAAGGATCGAGGCCGAGCAGCTCTTGCTCCATGGCCTCGGTAACCACTTGCTCGTACAACCCCGGTCGCAATTTTGGCATGGCGCCCAGGGTAGCGAAGAATCGCGGAAATTGGGACTGAGGTGCGTGGCCAACGCAAAGATGGCGCGAAAACTGTCGAGCCACAGGCATCGTCGGCGTTGGCGCTCCTTTGCGGTAGCCCACGCTTGCTGTCCAGTCGCTTCCACAAGAACGATGGGGTCCTGGTGCCGGGCTTGGCCGGGCGCAAGCTGCGCATCGGCATCGTCGTCGAGCGCGCGGTGCAGTTTGGTCTTGGACAGGAATTCGGGCTCCTCGCGCATGGCTTGGGCAATGAATCGATATTCTTCGACGTGCAGTCGGCGGTGGGTTGGGTTCAGGCGGAGAGTGCCGATTGAGGGTGGAAAACAGGGGGCGAGGTCGGTTTTCCATGCCGCGAGTCGTTCGGCGCGGGCAGTCGTTTCCCAGCGCGCGGTGGGCTTCTTCGCGGTCGTAGTCGGCCTGCAGACCGAGCCAGAAGCATTCGCTGGTGCCGAGGGCAGTGACCAAGATGGTGTCAGGGACGCTTTCAGACCGGGAGCGGGATCGGGCCTGACCCAAGCGTGTGGTCGCGCGCCGACAACGCGCGCAGTGTGGGAATGACGCAACCACCCGTTTCCGCCGCGTCAAAGCCGAGCCAAAGGACTTCACTCTGGTCAGGTTGTTGATCGTGGCCAAGTTGGCTCGATGGGAGCCTCGGTTGCACTTGATGGCTTGGCAGGCGAATACGCGGTGGCCCGGATGGGCTATAAAACGGATGGGATGAATCGATTGGATGGGTGGTCCATGAAAAGACTGTTGGCGGGATTGCTCGCACTTTGCGTGGCAGGTGCGGCCCATGCGGGGCGTTCCGAGACGCCTGCAGCACGCACCATAATCCTGGTGCGACACGGTAGTTACGTCGAGGATCCGGCAACCGATCCGAAGATCGGACCGCACTTGTCGCCGTTGGGCGTGGCGCAGGCCTACCTTGTGGGTGCGCGGCTGGCCGGCTGGCCGGACCGCTTCGATGCGATGCTGGTGAGCCCGATGCAGCGGGCGCGGGATACCGCGGCGGCGATCGGGACCCGCTTTCCGGGCCGCCATTTCACCGTTGTCGATGCGCTGGCGGAATGCCTGCCACCGACGCGCCGGGCGGAGATCACGGCGGACGAAAAGCCCGCCGACATGGCGGCGTGTGTCAAACGGCTTGATCGCGTATTCGCCGTCTGGTTCAAGCCCGCATCGGGCCACGAAGAAACCGATCTCATGGTTTGCCATGGCAACGTGATCCGCTATTTGGTGACCCGGGCGCTGGGGGTGGACACCAAGGCGTGGCTGGAAATGTCGGTGGGCAACGCCAGCATCACCCGCATTCGGGTCGAGGCCGATGGCCGCTTCAAGGTGCTGTCGGTCGGTGATGTCGGCCACCTGCCGCCGAATCTTCGCAGCGGCGCCACCGGAGACCCGGAACGCAGCCTGGCGGTGCCGGCTTTGCCTTGACCGAACAGCCACGGCCGTTGCTATCATCTGCTCATGCGTGGATCGAGAGCTCAGCGCCTGCTGATGGCGTGCGGATTGGCCTGCCTGACCGGCGGTGCATTGGCTGGTGGGGCAGTCCCCGAGGCCGCGACGGGCTGGCCGTTGGCATGGCAGGTTCAGGGGCAGCTTGACCATCCGTTGGTCGGGCGCATCTGGCAACCGGCAACGCGGACCTGGGCAAACCCGCAGACATTGGATCAAGCCATCGACGCAGCGCACTTCGTGCTGCTGGGCGAGACCCACGACAACCCCGATCACCATCGACTGCAAGCGCAACTGTTGCAACGAATGGTGCGCGCGGGCCGGCATCCCGCGGTGGCCTTTGAAATGCTGGATCTCGGGCAACAGCCAGCGCTCGACGCGTGGCGGGCGCATGCCAATGGCAAGGCTGCAGGGCTTGGCGCCGCGGTTGGCTGGGACAAGACGGGTTGGCCAAGTTGGGCGTTTTACCAGCCGATCGCCGAGGTGGCGCTGGCGGCCAGCTTGCTGATTGTCCCCGCGAACCTGCCCACGGCCGAGGTGAAAGCGGTGGCGATGAAGGGCCTGGCCGCGCTCGGCGCTGTACGGGTGCGCGAATTGGGCCTTGCGCAACCGCTGGCCGGCAAATGGCGCGACGTGATGCTGGACGATCTCTACCAGAGCCATTGCCAGCTGATGCCGAAAGCGGCCTTGGCCGGCATGGTGGACGCGCAGCGCAGCCGCAACGCGATCATGGCGCTGCGGCTGCAGCAGGATGGTACCCACGATGGTGCGGTATTGATCGCGGGTGCCGGACATGCGCGCAATGATTTTGGCGTGCCCATGCAACTGCACCAACGGGACGCCGCTGCCAGCGTGCTCAGTGTGGCCTTGATCGAAGTTCAGGCCGACCGTCTGAAGCCGGCGGATTACGCGGCGGGCTACGGTGTGCGCCAGCTGCCGTTCGACTACGTGATCTTCACGCCGCGCGCCGAACGCGCCGATCCGTGCGTGGCCTTGCGGCAGCGGTTTGCGTCGAAAGCAGCTGGCCGCTCGGGAAGTGGGTCGCCTGATTGAGCATGCGTGCGGGAGCATGATGTCGTGACGGAAAGCAGAAACACCCCCGATGGGGTAGAGCCGCCGGTGTCAGGCGGCCGCATCGCCTGCGTCGGCCTTGGCATGATGCTCGGCGCGCACCTGAGCCCCTTGGCGCGCAGCCATATCGAACAAGCGGACGTGGTGTTTGCTGCCGTTTCCGACGGCATCGTCGAACAATGGCTGGAACGGATGCATCCCGATGTGCGCAGTCTGCAGCCGTACTACGGCAAGGGCGACAAGTCGCGCATGACGACCTACCGCGAGTGGGTTGCGGTGATGATGGCCGAGGTGCGTACTGGCCGCCGCGTCTGTGCCGTGTTCTACGGCCATCCCGGCATCTTTGCGTGGTCACCACACGAAGTGATCCGGGTGGCGCGGTCGGAAGGTTACCCGGCGGTGATGGAGCCCGGAATATCGGCCGAAGATTGCCTCTACGCCGATCTCGGCATCGATCCGGGTCGGACGGGCTGCCAGCACTACGAAGCCAGCCAGTTGCTGCTGTTCGAGATACCGATAAACCCATGTGCTTGCCTGGTGTTGTGGCAGGTCGGTGTGGTCGGCGATCGCTCGCTGCAACGCCATTCGACCGGCCCCGAGTATCGGCAACTGCTGGCCGACGTGCTTGGCTGCCACTATTCAGCGGAGCATGAGCTCATCATCTACCGGGCCGCAACCTTGCCAATCGAGGCGCCGCGGGTGCGGCGGATTCCTCTGCACGCCTTGGCTGCCGCGGCCATCAGCCCCGAGGAAACGGTGGTGCTGCTACCGACTGCCCCAGCGCCGCCCAACCGGGCCATCCGACGGCGTTTGCGGGCGCTTGAGCAAGCCGACGAGGACCGCGAAAACTGATCGCGCGGCCGAATGGCTTGGCGTATGATCAAAACTTCGTATCACCGAGAGGGGCGGGTCATGTCCAATACCTTGGATGTGCTGGAATCAGTGGGAAAAAACGCCGCGTTGCGGTTCTCCACCACGGACGAGCTGATGGTGGCTCTGGCCGGTCTGGATGCCAGTGACGCCGTGCGCCATGCCGCCGCGACCGGCGACATGGCGCCGCTGCGGCAAGCGGCGGGTCCGCGGCACGTGCAAACGCTCAATTCACCGGTTCAAACGGGCACCGAAGACCCGCCCGGGGATACCGAGTTCTGGCCGGAAGAGGACGATGGCGGGGAGTTCGACGAGGATGACGACAAGGCTTAGGAGTTTGTGCACAGGGACTTGGTAGCGTCGTGCGAATCAGGTTGATTCGAGCGGTTTGGGTGTCGTGCTGGTTGGTGCTGGCAGCACTGCCGCTCAGTGCCGCCGCCGCCGCGGGGTCGCCAAGCGAACTGTTGGATCGGGCGGATCAGCAGAAGTTCAGCGACCACGATGCCTTTTTGCTGGATCTCAAGCAACTCGAGCGCCAACGTTCGGCATTGTCACCGGCGCAGCAGCAGAGGTTGGACTACCTGCTGGCATGGCAGGCGGCCTTTGCCGGCAAGTACGACGAATCCAGCCGCGCCTTGCGCGAGCTGATCGGGCGCAGCAAAGATCCCGAATTGGTGGTGCGCGCCAAGTCGCAGCTGATCCACAACCTGTTTCTGGGGCGGCATTATGAAGCCGCCTACACGCTTGCCTACGAGTTGATGGCCGAAATGCCGCAGATCACCAATCCGGCGATCCGGCTGGCGGTCACCGGCCAGGTTATCCAGATGTTGAGCAGCCAGGGCCAGTCTGACCTGGCCCTCAACTACGCACATCAATTGCAACAGTTGTTCCCGAGTGGGAAAGAGCGTTGCCTTGCCGACGCACTGACCCTGAAGACCGAGTTGCAGCGCAAGACCGCCACGGCGAGCCTTGGCTTCCAGGCGGCGATCGATCGCTGCATGGCCGCAAAGCAAGCCGTATTCGCCAACAGCTTGCGCCTCGACTGGGCCGATTCGCTGACCGACGTGGGTGACCCCGAACAGGCCATCCGCATGCTGAAGCGGGCAGCGCCGGATATCCTCAAATCCGGCTACCAGTTCCACATGGCCACCTTGCAAGCGGCGCTGGCACGGGCCTATCTCGCCAAAGGTGCGATCACCGCAGCGCGATCTTCGGCGCTGCGAGCCGTCAGCTTGTTGGGACCCGACGACCAGAGCCAGGTCAATTACGCCGCCGAAATGGCCTACGAGGTGCTGTACAGAGTTGCCAAAAAACAGGGTGACAGCGCCGCCGCGCTGGGCTATCACGAGCACTACATGACGCAAGTTCAAGCCGCCAGCCAGGAGGCCAAGGCGCAGGCGCTGGCGTTTCAGATGGTGCGACAAAACGTGCTGGAAAAGAAGCAGAAGCTGGAGCAGTTGGGGCGGGAGAACCAGATCCTGCAATTGCGCCAGTCGCTGGATCAGAAGGCGGCGGAGAACAACCGTCTGTACATTCTGTTGTTGTTGGTCACACTCGGTTTCCTGGCGTTGTGGGCCTTTCGCGCCAAGCGCCTGCAGTTGCGATTTCGAGAGCAGGCTCGGCGCGATTCGTTGACCGATACTCTGGTGCGGCGACATTTTCTGGAACTGACGGGAAGGCGCCTTGCCCAACTCGAGAGAAACGGCGACCAGGCGTGCCTGCTGATCCTGGATATCGATCACTTCAAGGCGATCAACGACGTCCACGGCCACATGCAGGGGGACGTGGTGCTGAAGCAAGTCGCCAAAGTCAGCGCCGAAGCGCTGCGTAACGTGGACCTGTTCGGTCGCTTGGGGGGTGAGGAGTTCGGCATCCTTTTGCCGGGCTGCACGTTGGAGCAGGGCATCGAGTTGGGCGAACGGATTTGCCGCGCCATTGCGGCCAATGTCGTCGGCCTGGAGTCTGGCGCGTCAATTCGCGTTACCGCCAGTGTCGGGCTTACCACCACGGCGCAGGTGGGCTGGGCCTTGTCCGCCTTGCTGGCGCAAGCGGACAAGGCGCTTTACTGTGCCAAGCACGATGGGCGCAACAGGTTGCGATTTTGCGCCTAGTCGAACGGGGCATCCCGTTGCCGCGTAGCCGCGGGACGCTGCAGCGGGCAATCCGATCTCTCGCCTGGCTGGCCTGTGTCTTGGCGCTGCTGATTGGCCGGGTCGGAACGGCGGCGGCCGGAACCGATCACTGGGTGCACGATCACTACGGTTCCGTTGATGGCTTGCCGGTCGACAGCGCAACCGATGCGGCGGTCGATACGGAAGGTTTTCTGTGGCTCGCCACCCACGATGGTCTGGCCCGCTTCGATGGCGAGCGCTTCGAGGTATACGACTCGATGCACTACCCGGCGATGTCCGGCAATCGCGTGCGTTCCTTGTTCAAGGATACGGCAGGAAGGCTGTATGCCTTGACCGAACACGGTGACTGGCTGGCACTGCGCGGTGGGCAGGTCGAACGGATTCGGCTGGGCGATAGCCGGACACCGCGGGTTCGTTCGGTGGATCCGGACAGCCTGTGTGTCACCACGGCGAGCGCGCTGTTTTGCCCCGATGGCAAGGGTGTCTTTCAGCGCGAGGTGGGTTTTCCGCCGGGCGTCGACGCCTTTCTGGCTCTGCGCGGTGCAGGTCAGACGGTCTGGTTGCTCAGCCGTGAACGGGATGTGTGGTACTACCGGCAAGGGCGCTGGCAAGCTTTGTGGAAAGCGGGCAGTGAGCAAGGGCGAGTGCCGCCCGCCTATGCCATCGTCGATGACGCCGGCAATCTCTGGACCGAAATTCGTGACCGCCTGCTGGAGCTGCGGCCAGATGGCACCCAGCACTACCATGCCGGCCAAAACGCGCCGCAGGAAGTCATCCAGCTGCGTCGCGGTCGTGGTGGCCGTGTCTGGGTGGGTGCCGGCAACGGCGTGTTTCATATCGATGCCGGTCGAGTTCACGCGCTGCCCGATGTGCCGCCGGGCGTGGGCGACTCGGCAGCAGCCAGCCTCAGTTGGTCCGCGCCGGATGGCGCCTTGTGGGTGGCTCGGGCGGGCCAATTGTGGCGGCTCGCCAACGCCGATGCACCGGGCCAGGCAATCCAGGTGCTCGACAGCGGCGGCACCATCCAGAATCTCCTGTTCGGCCCGGGCCAGTTGGTCTGGGTGATGACACTGCGCGACGGGGTGTATCGACTCAACCGGCCGCGGGTTGATTTGCTGGGGGTTGATGACGGCTTGCCGGGTGGCAATGTGTACAGCGTCGCGCGGGGCACCGATGGGCGCATGTGGTTGGGCATGTTGGATCACGGTCTGGCGGCGGTCGATGCGGAGGATCACATTCAACGCTTTGGCACTGCGGATGGCCTGCCCGGACCCAATCCGTGGCTGGTGGCCAGCGCGGGCGACGGCACGCTATATGTTGCGACCTATGCGCCGGGTCTGTGGCGCAAGCGGGCGGACGAGAAACGCTTCAGCGCCGTGCCGCTGCCTGCGGCGTTGCAACGCGACACGGTTCGGGCGGTGGTCTTCGATGGCAGCGGTCAGCCGTGCATCGGCACCAGCGATGGCGCGTGGTGTCGGCGGAATGGTCAGTGGCAGCGCTTCTGGCCCCTGTCGTCCGAGCGGGTCCGGGTGGGCGCCATGGTCTTTCGCAAAGAGGGCACCTGGCTGGGCACCGATCAAGGTGTCTGGTTCGTGCACGGCCGCAATCAGTATCCGGTGGCGGCCAGACAGCTGGCCCAGACCACGATCCGTGATCTGTACTTTGCCCGCGATGGCGCGCTCTGGATCAGTACCGTGGGCCGCGGCCTGTTGCGGGTGGACGCCAGCGACCCACGTGGGCAGCATGCTTTGCAGTTGGGACGCGAGCAGGGCTTGCCATCCAATAGCCCGCACGCCGTGCAGGAAGATGCCAGCGGCAACTTTTGGGTCAACAGCAATCAGGGCATTTTTCGCATCGCCGGCAACGACTTGCAGGCCATGCTGGCGCACCGGGAACGGACCGTATCGCCGTTGCAATTGGGGCTGTCGGACGGCTTGACCGAGCTGGAAGGCAACGGCGGCGTGCAACCCGCGTCCGCGTGGGATGCCAGCGGACGCTTGTGGTTCCCTTCGCAGGGCGGCGTGGTGCGCTTCAACCCCGAGGATGTGCGTCTGCACGAGCAGCCACCAACGCCGGCCATCACCGGCATTGAAAGCGAGGCTCGCGCCGTGACGCTGGACACGGCCGCCAATTTGCCGGTGGGCGTGCGCAGCGTGCGCATACGCTACGTCGCCGCCAATTTGGCTGGCAATGGACAGAGCCGCTTTCGTTATCGTCTGCTGCCAGTGACCCGGAGCTGGACCGAAGCGCTGACCGAACGCTCGGCCTTTTTCGCCAGTTTGCCCGCCGGCGACTATCAGTTCGAGCTGCTGGCGGCCAATAGCGACGGCGTGTGGTCGACGACGCCGGTGCGCCTGGATTTTCGCGTACCGGCCTATTGGTACGAAGCGAACAGCGTACGTTTGCTGGTGTTGGCCGTGCTGTTGCTCGGCGTGGGTCTGCTGCTGCGCTGGCGATTGCATCGCTTGCACCAGCGGGCGCGGCTGCTGGATGCGCGGGTGCGCGAACGCACCGACCAGTTCAGGGCCGAGAAAGACCGTGCCGAGACCGCAGTGGCGGGCCTCGGGCGGGCCAATCAGGCGCTGGAGAGCAGCAATCTGCGCCTGGCCAATCAATCGCAAAAGCTGGAACAGCTGGACCGGTTCCGTACCCGCCTGCTGGCCGATGTGAGCCATGAGCTGCGCACGCCGGTGATGCTGGTGAGCTTGCCCCTGGCGGATCTGGCGGCCGACGCCGACACACTGAGCGCGCGTGGGCGCGAGCGCTTGTCGCTGGCCGCAAGGCAGCTGGATCGCCTGCGCGGTCTGGTGGAACAACTGGTGGGGTTGGTGCAAGCCGAATCCGGCCAGATGCCGCTGCGCTTGCAGCGGCTGGACTTGCTCGGCGTGCTCGATAGCATGGCCCGCGATTATCAGCTCAAGGCCGCCGCGATGGACGTGACGGTGAGTCTGGAGACGACGTTGGACACATTGGCGCTGTATGCCGACCGCGCCCATCTGGCGACGCTGTTCGGCAACCTGCTCGACAACGCCATCAAGCACGCGCCGGCGGCCAGCGCGGTGTTGGTTCGGGTCGAGCGTACCGAGGCGCAGGCGGTGGTGACGGTCAGTGACCATGGCGCCGGCTTTGATCCGCAGATCGCGGCGCGCTTGTTCGAGCGCTTCTTCCGCGCCGACGGGCCACCGCGCCACGGCCGTGAAGGCCTGGGAATCGGCTTGTCGCTGGCACGAGAGCTGGTCGAGTTGCACGGTGGCCGCATCCGCGCCGAATCGACACCGGGGCAGGGCGCCCGCTTCATCGTTGAGCTGCCGCTGGGCAGCGAGCATGTGGCGCTGGACGAGCTGGATCTGAACAGCCCGGCATCGGCGTTGGCAAGCGTAGCGCCTGTGCAGGAGCGCTCATCGCACGGCAGTTTGCTGCTGGTGGAGGATCATCCGGAGCTGGCGGCCTATCTCGGAGAGCGCCTGCGTGAGCAGGTGCCGACCCGCGTGGCGGGAAGTGCCGAAGCGGCGCGGGACATTCTTCTGCGCGATGACGAGGACATCCGTTTGTTGGTCGTTGACGTGGTGCTGCCCGGTGCCAGCGGCATCGAGCTGTGTCGCGCGTTGCAGCAAGCCGACCCGCCGCAACGCCGGCCGGTGATCCTGATCTCGGCCAAGGCCACGGTGGGCGACCGGGAAGCCGGTCTGGCTGCCGGTGCCGTGGCGTATTTGACCAAGCCATTCAGCATGGATGCGTTGCTGCACGCCGTGGCCGCCGCGTGGCCGGCGCTGGCGCCGCGGCTGGTGCATTCGGGCGCGCAGTTGGACTCGATCGATCCTTTGCTGCAACTGGCCGAGGCGGCGCTGGCCGATGCCGGGTTCGGGGTTACTGTCTGGGCCGCAGCGGTGCATCTGTCCGAGCGTCAATTGCGGCGGCGTGTCACCGACCTGACCGCACAGTCGCCGCAGGCCTGGCTGCGCGAACGCCGCCTGCAACGGGTGCGTGAACTGATCAAAAGTGGCGCGTGCAAGACCCTGGCCGAGGCGGGTGCGCGCTGCGGCCTGGACAACCCGAGCTATCTCTACCGCAGTTATCGCGCCCGTTTCGGCGACGACTGAATACCATCGCGGCCGCTGCCGGCATGCCGGGCCTGCTGCGGTTGCGGTGTCCAACTGCTTGATAAGACTTCATTTGTCCGTTCCGTGCATGCTGCTGTCCGCTGTGTGCATGGTCAATCGGCGTCCGCTCGCTCAGCATGATGAGCGACACCGCGAGCGATGCCGTCGCTGCGGAGCGGGATGGTCCTGGATGGGGAGTCGAGTATGCGGAACAACGGATGCCGGGGCACCACTTTGGTGCACTTGGTTGCTTGCCTGGCGCTGGGCACCATGGCCTCGGCGCATGCCGAGACCCTTCAGGTCAGCAACAGCAACGATGCGGGCGCGGGCAGCTTGCGCGCGGCCATCACTGCCGCCAATGCCAGTGCCAGCGATTCCACCATCACCTTTGCGCCCGGCACCGATGGCGTGGCGATCGTGCTGGCTTCGGCCTTGCCGGACCTCAGCGATGTCGGCGGGGCGCTCACCATCGTCGGCAACGGTCCGGCGGCAACCCTCGTCGATGGCGCCGGCTTGTACCGGCCATTGCATTTCGACGGCAGCAATCTTGATCTGAGTGTCAGCCAGCTGACCTTTCGCAACGGCTTTGCCGACCAGGGCCAGGGGGGCGCGATCTATTTTCGCGGCGATGCCGCCAACGCGCACCTCAACCTCGATACCGTCGAGTTCGACAGCAACCAGGCCACCTATGGCGGTGGCGCGGTGTTCGTGACCGCCACCGTGACGGTCGATCGCTGCACGTTCGCCTACAACGCCAGTGACAACCCCGGCGCCGCGCTGCATGGCAACGCGGGGCAGCTCGATATCACCAATTCGGTGTTCGTCGGCAACGATGGCAGTGGCGCCACCATCCTGCATTTCAGCAGCAACGCGCAGGCACGCCTGGTAAACCTGACGCTGACGCAGAATGCGGCGCACTCGGGCACCGTGTTTGTCGATCAGGGTGCGAGTTTTTCCATCAGCAATTCACTGGTGGTGAACAACTCCAATTATGACCTCGCCACGGCGCCCGATGGCACGGTCGATCTGGCGCAATCCTTCAATAACGTGTTCAGCAAGCTGGAACCCGATGTGCTGTTTGCCGAGGGTGTCAACGGCAACCGGTTGGGGGTCACGGCGGCGTATGCCAGCGCTCTCGGCAACTACGGCGGGCCGATCCGCACGGTGGCGCTGCTGCCCGGCAGCCCGGCCATCGATGCCGGCTCGGCCAGCGTCGCCGGGTTGCCGGCCAGCGACCAGCGCGGCCAGCCACGGCTGGGAGCGCCGGATGTGGGTGCCTTCGAATCGCAAGGCTACGTGCTCGCGGTTGCCGCCGGTGGCACGCAGTCGGCTGAAGTGGATCGGCACTTCGCTGCGCCGCTCCGCGTTGCGGTCAACCCGAACAACGCGCTGGATCCGGTAGAGGGTGGCGTGGTGCAATTCAGTGCGCCCGGCAGCGGCGCCTCGGCCGTGCTGGCCACGCCGTCGGCATCCATTGGCGCGGATGGCACGGCGCAGACGCTGGCCTATGCGAACGCGCAGCCCGGTGGGCCGTACAACGTCGCCGTCAACACAAGCATTGCCACGGCAGCCGCCTTTCAGTTGACCAACACCAGCGGCGAATGCCTTGGCTACGCTTTCCCCTACACGCTGGCGGCGAACGACAACGCGGCGCGGGTGGCCGAATTGCGCCAAGCCATCGATTGCAGCAACGACAATGGGCTCGACGATGTCATCGACCTGGCGGGATACACGCTGAACTTCGACGATGCCGCCTGGACCGACGCCAGCACCGGCGCCAGCGCCTTGCCCGAAGTCATCAGCGACAAGCGTCTCGGCTTGCGCAATGGGCGCTTGCAACGCGCCGACAATGCGCCCGCGTTCCGCTTTCTGCAATCGGACCCGGCCGCAGCGCTGGAAATCGAGCAGCTGCAGTTCGTCAACGGCCGCACGCCACACGCGGGCGGCGCCATCCTCGCCGGCGGCTCGCTGGTAGTCCGTGACAGCCGCTTTGAATCCAATCATGCCACGACCGCCGGCGGCGCGGTGTCGGTCGGCACCACCAACCGCAGTGTGTATTTCATTGGCTCGACCTTCGCGCACAACACCAGCCCTGCGGGTGCCGCGCTGGCACTGGCGTCGGCTCAGGCGCTGATGTCCCGCTCAACACTCCTGGCCAATGGCGATGCCGACACGCTGTCCGTAGTCTGGTCGGTTGGCAGTTTGTACCTCGCCGACAGCCTGCT
>DASSXP010000349.1:0-9698 GCA_035703755.1 Rhodanobacteraceae bacterium
CCAAGCGGGGTCAGTGCGGCGGCTTCCACAGCCGGATTGGTTGGCTGTTCGGGTTTTGCGGGCGCGGTCGTGGGTGCCGGGCGCGGGCTGCTCTCGGCTGGCGCTTTGCCTGATGCGGTCGCTGCGGGTTCGACCGCGCGCGGTGGCTTGGGTTTCTGGGCTGGCACGGGTGTCGGGGTGGTCGCGTTGGCTGCGGTAGCCTGCTTGTTGCCCTGGCGCGGCTTGTTGCCCTGGTTGCCGTTGGCGTTGTTGTTGCCGTTGCCACCGCGGCTGCGCGGGTTGTTGGCGTCGCGCGTCGGGCGCTCACCACGCTCGCGTTCGTTGCGTGGATTGCGCTCGTTGCCACGGGCATCGCGGTTGGGGCGTGCGTTCTTGCGCTCGTCGCGGCGTGCCTGTTGCTTGCGCGGTTCCGGTTTGCTTTCCGGCTTGGTTTCGGGGGCGGTGGTGCGGAACCAGCCGAACAGCCGCGACAACAGGCTGCTCTGGTTGGCCACGACCGGCGCGCTCTCGGCGAGGCGCGCTTCCGGCTCGAACTCGGCGCGCACCGGCGCCGGGGTGGCCGGCTTGATGCCGGTCACTGCCGCTTCCTCATGGCCGCCGGGTTCGCCGCCCATCTTGCGGATCGGGGTGGTGGTCTCGGCGGTCAGGCGCTGGTAACTCGGCTTGTTGTGCTCGCCCAGCTCGGAGGCGCGCAGGCGCTGGATTTCGAGGTGCGGGGTTTGCAGCTTGTCGTCGGCGACGATTACCACGTGGACGCCGTGACGCATCTCGACTTCGATGACTGCCGGGCGCTTTTCGTTCAACAGGAAGTTGGCGACGTCGCTCGGCACCTGCACCAGCACCTGGCCGGTGGAGTCCTTCATCGCGTGTTCTTCGACCAGGCGCAATACCGATAGCGACAGTGATTCGATGCTGCGGATGCTGCCGTGGCCGTCGCAGCGCGGGCAGACGATCTGGGTCGCTTCGCCCAGACTCGGGCGCAGGCGCTGGCGTGACAATTCCAGCAGGCCGAAGCGCGAAATGCGGCCGATCTGCACGCGGGCGCGGTCGTGCTGCAAGGCGGAGCGCAGCTTCTCCTCGACCTCGCGCTGATGGCGCGGGCTGTCCATGTCGATGAAGTCGATCACGATCAGGCCGCCGAGGTCGCGGATACGCATCTGCCGCGCAATCTCCACCGCTGCCTCACAGTTGGTGTTGAAAGCGGTGTCTTCGATGTCGCTGCCCTTGGTGGCGCGGGCCGAGTTGATGTCGATTGCGGTCAGCGCTTCGGTGTGGTCGATCACGATCGAGCCACCGGAGGGCAGGCGCAAGGTGCGGCCGTAGGCCTGCTCGATCTGGGTTTCGATCTGGAAGCGCGAAAACAGCGGGGTGGTGTCCTGGTACAGCTTGAGCTTGCGCAGGCTGGTCGGCATCACCTGTTGCATGAAGTCGCGGGCATCGTTGTAGAGATCCTCCTCGTCGATGAGGATTTCGCCAATGTCGTTGCGCAGATAGTCACGCAGGGCGCGGATGAACAGCTTGGATTCCTGGTAGATCAGGAATGGCGCTTTCTTCTCGGCGGCGGCGCTGGCGATGGCCTTCCACAGTTGCAGCAGGTAATCGAGGTCCCATTGCAGCTCTTCGGCGTCGCGGCCCATGCCGGCGGTGCGCACGATCAGGCCCATGTCGTCCGGTACCGTCAGGTGCGCCAGTGCCTCTTTCAGTGCTTGCCGGTCTTCGCCCTCGATCCGGCGCGACACGCCGCCGGCTTTCGGGTTGTTGGGCATCAGCACCATGTAGCGGCCAGCGAGGCTGACGTAGGTGGTCAGTGCGGCACCCTTGTTGCCGCGTTCTTCCTTTTCGACCTGGACGATGACGTCCTGACCTTCCTTGATCAGCTCGCGGATGCCGGCCTTGTT
Source organism: Rhodanobacteraceae bacterium (assembly GCA_035703755.1). GTDB lineage: Bacteria > Pseudomonadota > Gammaproteobacteria > Xanthomonadales > Rhodanobacteraceae > DASSBG01. The sequence continues at coordinate 1,899 of DASSXP010000349.1, forward strand.
GTGGTCGACGCCGCTGGCGTAGTAATCGCGGGAGATTTCCTTCATCGGCAGGAAGCCGTGTCGCTCGGCGCCGTATTCGACGAAGCAGGCTTCCAGCGACGGTTCAACGCGAGTGATGCGGCCCTTGTAGATATTGGCCTTTTTCTGCTCGCGGGACGGGATCTCGACATCGAGATCGTACAGATTCTGGCCATCGACGATAGCCACACGCAACTCTTCACGCTGAGTCGCGTTGATCAACATGCGCTTCATTGTCAGTTTTCCTCGGCCGGGCCGCAGGGCCGCGCGCCGCGGCGGCGCCCAAGGGCGGCCTGCCGGGGATCGCGCCGCTGCGGGGCGGCTCATGACCTGGCAGCGTTTCAAGGCTGCCACGGGTTGAACGTTGGGACCATTGCGCCAGCGGTTTGCCGCCTCCGAAAGATTGAGGTGGCGACCGACCCGGCCGTAACGGTGGGCGGATTGGCCGGCCGGGCAGGTAAACTCTGGCCCGGCGCGACGGCCGTCGACAGGACGGACGGGGTGCAAACGGAGTGAAATGCGTTCCAAATGCACTTTGCGCCCGACCATATTAACAAATGATCCGAGGTTTTTTCAATGCAGACGGGGACTTCCGGCGAAGGGGTGCGCCAGCTCACGGTGGGCGAGGAGCGCGATGGTCAGCGCCTGGACAATTGTCTGGCCACCTTGCTGAAAGGCGTGCCGCGCAGCATGATCTACCGCTTGCTGCGTACCGGACAGGTGCGGGTGAACGGGGGGCGGGCCAAGCCGGATCGCCGGCTGGCGGCGGGCGACGTGCTGCGGATTCCCCCCGTGCGGGTGGCGCAGCGCGACGAGGTGGCTCCCAACGCCGCCGAGGCACGGCGACTGGAAGAAACCGTGATCTTCGAGGATCGGGACTTTCTCGCCATCGACAAACCCTCCGGCGTGGCCAGCCACGGCGGCAGCGGCATCCGTTTCGGTGCAATCGAGCTGATGCGGGCGGCGCGGCCCCGCGATACGCTGGAACTGGTGCACCGGCTTGACCGCGACACCTCCGGGGTGTTGCTGTTCTCGCGCAGCCGCCGCGGGCTGACCGGGGTGCAGGCGCTGATTCGGGATGGCAAAACCCTGAAACAGTATCTGGCCTTGCTGGATGGGCGCCTTGCCCAGCAGCGGTTCGATGTCAACGTGCCACTGCGCAAGCATGTGCTGCAGGGTGGTGAGCGGATGGTGCGGGTGTCCGATGACGGCAAGCCGGCGCTGACCTTCTTTCGGGAAATCGAACACTATGCGGAAGCCAGCCTGGTGGAGGCCACGCTGGATACCGGCCGCACACACCAGATTCGCGTGCATGCCGCGCATGTTGGCCACGCCCTCGCCGGTGATGAAAAGTACGGCAGCCGCGAGGCCAATCGGCGCTATCACGCGTTGGGGTTGAAGCGTCTGTTTCTGCACGCGGCGCGGTTCGAGTTCGAGCTGGGCGAGCGCAGTTACAGTTTCACCACCGCGCTGCCGGATGAACTCAAAACCGTCCTCAATGGCTTGCGTTGATCGCCGCTATTGCAGAAAGCGCGCGCCGATTTCCAGTGAGCGCAGGGGCAGGCCCGGCATCACGCTTTCCAGTGCCAACGCCGCCAGCGCGTGTGCCAGCGCCACCGGCAGCAGCGCGCGCTGGCGCAAGAAGCCCCAAGCCCACCAGCACTCCGCGGCGAGGCACAGCAGCATCAGCATGCCATTGGGGGTGTGCAGCAGGGCGAACAACACCGCCGTGGCCAGCGCGGCGGCGTAGCGCGACGGCAGCAATCCTTGCCAGCGGCTGGCGACCACCGCCAGCAGCAGGGTCTGCTGCAGCAGCGCCCAGCCGGCATAGGTCAATGCGTGCGGCAGGTCAGGCCAGCGTGGTGTGACCGACCCGGCGGCCGTGCCGGCCCAGAGGAGCGCCAGTGCGGCGGGTGCGAATGCCCAAAGCCAGCTGCCTGTGTTGCGGTCGGCAAGGTGCCAAACTGCCGGCCGCAGCCGCGCAGCCGACAGCACCGCGTAAACGGTGGCGCCGAGCACACTGACGAGCAAGGCCGGGCTGGCCGTCTGCAAAGATTGCAGGCCGATGGCCAGGATCAGCCAGGGCAGGCAGACTGCGGCGATTTGCAGCAGAGCCAAGGCTTTGTTGTGGCGCCCGCGCCATTCGGATGCCAGCAAGTTCACGAGCAGGACGAGCCACAGCGCTGCCAGCGCCCATGCCAGTGCCGGTGCCGGCGAAAACGCGCCTGCATCGGTGGGCGTAAGGCTGCTCGCCACCAGCAACATCGGGGCCTGCTGGTGCAGGTGGTCGCGCACCGCCAGCAGGCCTTCGGCGCCGATGCCCGGTGGCAATGCCAAGCGTGGAATCGAGGCTATGGCCGGAGCGGCGCCTTGCGCCGTGCGCCAGGCCAGCGCGTGGAAGATCAAGTAGCTGCCGGCCGGCGCCTGCAACCGCAGTCGCAACAATGACGAGTACGCTGGTGGCCCATGGCGTTGTCCGTCGCCAGCTTGCTGCCAGCCCAGCTGTGTGAGCGCGATGGTGGTGCTTTGCTCGCTAGCGCCGATGGGAATGCCTGTGCTGGTGATACGCGTGCGGCTTGCGTCGTCCAGCAAGGAAATCTGCACGTGGAACGGGGCGCTGGCATCGGTTTGCAGTTGCAGTTGCGGCAGGGCATTCAGAGGCACGGGGCGCGCCAATGGCACCCCGACTTCAAACGCCGCGTTCGAGTCCACCGTGATGCCGAGCCCCGTCGGTGCGGGCCGCAATTGCGCCGCGCCGAAGGCACGCCCCGCGATGGCATCTTCGGGCTGGCGTGGGGCCCAGTCCCATGGCGTGTGGCCGGCGTGCCAAGTGGCCAGCTCACGGGCCGCAGCGTGGTCGAGGCCACTGCGGACACGCTGTTGCGCCAGCAATGCCAGCAAGGCCGCTGCCAGGGCAAAACACAGTGCCCCGATCAGGGTGCGCAGCATCGCCGGGTTGCCGGGTCAGGCCGATTCGATCAAGGCGTTGACCTTGGCCGCGCAAATGAAGTCGTTGCGCGACAGCCCGCCCACGTCGTGGGTTGAAAAAAACACGCGGCAGTGACCGTAACCGGCTTCAAGATCGGGGTGATGGTCTTCACGGTTGGCGATGTAACCGACCGCGTTGATGAAACCCAGGGTGTGGTGAAAGTTTTTGAATGTGAAGTCGCGGGCGATGCCTTTGCCATCGGCGGCGAGTTGCCAGCCGGGCAAGTTTTGCAGCAGCGTTTGCGCCTCCGTCGCCGGGGTGGCATCGGCTGCGCCGTGACGTGGGCGACAGGATTCGAGGCTGAGCGGATTGACGGACATGGCGATCTCCTTGAACGCGGTATGCTTGACCGATGAAGCATAGCCTGATTGCACTCCTGATCGTGGTACTCGGCGGTTGCGCCGCTTTGCCAAGCCAGCCGGCTGCGCCCGGTGACGCCCGTCTCGCCAACCTGGCGGGGGATTACGACAACCACGCCCAGGTCTGGCAAGCCCGCGAGGCCAAGACGGTACTGCCGCCGGTGCATGTGCATCACCGCATCGTTGCCGTGGGCAAATCCGCGGAAGTCTGGGACTGGCAGCTCCGCATGGATCGTCCGCAAGGCGCGCCGCTTGAGGTCAGTTGGCGCTACGACGCGCGCGTGCTGGCAGACGGCCGCACGCTGCTGACACCCGCGCGCCCCTTGCCGGTGGTCAAGGGTGGGGCAGCCGAGTTTGCGCCGCTGGCCCCGTGCGCGATGGTGGGTGGCATCGAACATGGCGTGTTGACGCTGGCGACGGATATCGCCGCGTGCAGCGCCATCCTGCCCGGCCTGGGGGCGGCCGGTGCCTTGTTGCCGGTGCGGCTGCGCTTCGATGGCCATGTGCTGGATGTCGCCACCTTCGCCGATCAGCCGCGTGGCGCCACGGCCAGCCAGCACGCGGTGCGTGCACGCTGGTTCTCGGGCTGGGTTGCGATCAACGGCGCCGGGCCGAATGCCAAGGCCGACAGCCAGGACTGGCATCTGCACCGTGACCTTGCATTGCACGATCAGGGCGATGTGTTGCCGCTACGCTGGCGCGATGGCAAACCCAGTGGCTATTCGATACGGCTGGAGCAACTCGAATACCAGCAGCGCGATACCCGCGTGTTGAAGCTGTCGCTGCTACGCGATGCCGATGGCGACGCGGTGGCCTATGCCTGGGCCAATCCCGACGCCAGTCAGATCGGCCTCAACCTCGGTTGGGTGCAGGTCGGGCTGCGTTTGGGCGGGGGCGATCGGCACTGAACCATGCGCGTCGGTTTCTACGCCAGTCGCGCACCGACGTCGATCCGTTACGCACCGCTGTCCGCTCGCGCCGAGACGCGGGTGGCCATCGTTGGCGGTGGCTTTGCCGGGCTCAACACCGCACGCTCGCTGCTGGATCGCGGCGTGCGCGAGGTGGTGCTGCTGGAGGCCGAGCAAATCGGTTTCGGCGCCAGTGGCCGCAATGGCGGTTTCGTGTTCGCCGGCTACTCGCTGGGCGAGCAATCCTTGCTTCAGCGCGTGGGCGAGGTTGCCGCCAAACGACTGTTCGGCCGCAGCGTCGCGGCGGTCAACTTGATCCGCGAGCGTATCGCCCGTTTCGGTATTGACTGCGATCTGGTCGATGCCGGGGTTATCTGGGCCAACTGGTTTCGTGATCCGGCGGTGTTGCGGCGACGCCAGCGGCTGCTGTCGCAGCACTATGGCGTCGAGTGGCAGTGGCTGCCGCAAGCCGAGTTGCGCCAACAGCTGTGCACCGAGCGCTACGGCGATGGCCTGTTCGAGCGCAATGCCATGCACCTTGATCCGCTGCGCTATGCCTTGGGGCTGGCCAGCAGCCTGTCTGCATCGGGGCAGCGGGTGCACGAGGACAGCCCGGCGCTGGCGTTGACTCGACACGGGCAAGGGTGGCGCATCACAACGCCGCAGGGTGTGCTCGATGCCGAGCAGGTGGTGCTGGCCTGTGGCGGCTATCTGGCGGGGCTGGAGCGGCGGGTGGATCGCTCGATTTTGCCGATCGCCACCTACGTGATGGTGACCGCACCACTCGGGCCGCGACTGACCGACAGCATCCGCACCCGCGCCGCGATCTACGACACCCGCTTTGCATTTGACTACTACCGCGTGCTCAACGACACGCGCTTGCTGTGGGGTGGACGCATATCCATCCGCAACCGGGATGCGGGTGCGGTCCAGCGTTTGCTGCGGCGCGATCTGGCGCGTGTCTACCCGCAGCTGGCCGAGGTGCCAGTCGACCATGCCTGGTCTGGGCTGATGAGTTATGCGCGCCACGAAATGCCGCAGATTGGTGGCAATGGGCAGGGGTTGTGGTGGGCGCAGGCGTTTGGCGGTCACGGTCTGGCGCCGACAGCCGTGGCGGGCGAGCTGCTGGCGGCCGCCGTGGCCGACGGCGACCCCGGCTGGCGCGAGTTTGCCGCGTTCGGACTGGTGGAGTCATTCCGCCCGTTCGGTTACCTTGCGGCACAGGGCAGCTACTGGTGGGCCGGGGCCCGCGATGCCATGCAGGAGTGGCGGGAGAAATGACTGCGCACGAATCCATCCGTTGGGCCGACTTCGAGCGGGTGCTGATCGTTGCTGGCACCGTGACGCGGGTGGAGCCTTTTCCCGAAGCGCGCAAGCCGGCGTGGAAGGTGTGGGCGGATTTTGGCGTCTACGGCGAGAAAAAAACCAGCGCTCAGGTGACGGATTTGTACCGCGCGGACGATCTCATCGGGCGTCAAATCATCGGCGTTCTCAACTTTCCACCGAAGCAGATCGGCCCGTTCCGGTCCGAGTTTCTGTTGACCGGCTTTCCGACCGACGCCGGCGTGGTGTTGTCCGCGATCGAGCGTCGGGTGGTGAACGGGACGCGGCTGGCATGAGTGCGGTCATCCGCATTCGTGATGTGCGGGTCGGCGATGCCGCCGAGTTGGCGCAGTTGGTCGGTGAGCTCGGATATCCCACCGAGACGCCGTTGATGGCCGCCCGCCTGTCCGCCTTGCTTGGCCGGGAACAGCGGCGCATCCGCGTCGCCGAGCGCGGCGGCGCAGTCTGTGGCTGGGTCGAGGCCGGACTGCGCTTGACGCTGGACACCGATGAACGGGTGGAAATCCTCGCCTTGATCGTGGCTGAAAAAGTGCGTCAGCACGGCGTGGGGCGTCTGCTGGTGACGGATATCGAGCAGTGGGCGCGCGCGCTCGGCATGACCTCATTGGTGGTGCGGTCCAACATCCTGCGTGATGCGTCACATCCCTTCTATCGCCAGCTCGGCTTCGAGCAACGCAAGACCCAGCACTATTACGTCAAGGCCCTGTGATGGAGCGCGGCGGCGTGATGTTCAGATTCGCGCAAGTCGATACACGCTGGTGTGCAGGGCGCTGACGCCGTCAGCCTGAAAGCGCGGTTCGTGGGCGAGAATGTCGCGTCGTTCCAGCGTTCGAATGGTGAAGTTCGCGCCCAACAGGGAACGGACTTCGGCCTCGCCCACCGAAAACGGCGGGCCGTCCATTTCCGCTTGCGGGTAGTCCAGGGTGATCATCAAGCCGCCACAGCCGGGTGGCAGGCGCGCGTAAATGGCGCGGGCGTAACGTTGGCGCATCGCGGCGGGCAGGGCGATGATGGCGGCGCGGTCATACACCGCCTCGCAACCGGCCAGGGTGGCGACGTCCAGCCCGAACACGTCACCCTGGATGATTTCAATGGCGCCAGCGACGTGGTGCACGCCCATGGGCGATTCGTGGGTCGTGGCTGCGAGGCCGTGCTCGGCGAAGAACTGCTGGATTGCCAACGGCGACAACTCCACGCCCAGCACGCGGTGGCCTTGAGCGGCCAACCACACCATGTCGAGTGATTTCCCGCACAGCGGCACCAGCACGCGGCTGGCCTGCGGTAGCGACAATTGCGGCCAATGCTGCACCAGCAGTGGCATGGGCGCATCGCGGTGAAATCCGGTGCGGCCTTCACGCCACCGTTGCAACCAGAAATCCGCACGCATGGCTACACAGCTCCGGGCCGGGACGGGAGGCCAGTGTAGCGCTGCGCGGGCGGCGAATCAGCTGGCGCTGTGCGTGAAACTGAGTACCAGCCCGATGCCGGCACCGAGACCAGCGACAAGGAGGATGCCGCGGTAAGCGCGCGACAACGCGCTTGCCGGGGCATCGCGCATGCCGCGCCAATAGACGACCAGCGCCGCCAGAAACGCTGCCGAACCGAGCGCCACCAGCCACGGTGCCGTCTGCAAGCGGCCGAGGATCACGCCGCCGCTGCCGGCATTGAATAGCACCCAGCCATGCAGCCGGCTATCGGGGCTGGGTAGTTGTGCAGGCAGCAGGGTCTGGCCGAGCCCGAGAGCCAGCTGCACCAGGCCGCCGATCAGTACCAGATAGGCGACCATCCAGACCAGTGGCCGGGTGGGCGCATGGGCAATGGCCGCCGCCACAAAACCGGCCGTCAACAGTGCCGCCAGAGCGGTCAGCAGAGGTCGGCGTGCCGCCGCGATGCGGCGTTCCAGCGTGGGTTTCACGGCGCTGTCGAACTCATGGAGCATGCGCTTCATCTCGGTTATTGACCGCCACGCCTGGGCCGGCATGCCAGTTGCGCACGGCCTGGTACCAGCGTTCCAGCGCCGCCGCGTTTTCGTCGTCGACTTCGATGCGGGGAAACGCCGCGCGGGCACCGCTTTGTGTCAGCCAGCGGTCCAGCCGGCGGCCGAAACCGCAGAAATGGGTGTAGCCGCGGTCGCCCAACACCAGCAGGGCGTAGCGCAATGACGTCAACGCGGCGGGTTGCC
>DASSXP010000139.1:0-10036 GCA_035703755.1 Rhodanobacteraceae bacterium
TTCGCCCGCGCCATCGTGATGCCGAACCTGAAACCGCCGGTGGTGACGGTGGCCGATGCCGCGGCCTACCGTCAACGCATTCTTGACTGCCTGCCGCCGGGCAGCCCGTTCCAGCCACTGATGACGCTTTACCTCACCGAAACCACCGCGCCGGAAGAAATCCGCCATGCCAAGGCCAGTGGTTTCGTGCACGCGGTCAAGTACTACCCGGCGGGCGCCACCACCAACTCGCAAGCCGGCGTGCGCGACCTCTGCCACGTTCATGCCGTGTTGGAGGCGATGCAGGAGACCGGCCTGCCGCTGTTGATCCACGGCGAAGTCACCGACCCTGCGGTCGACATTTTCGACCGTGAAACCGTCTTCATCGAACGCCAGCTGATCCCGCTACGCGCGCGTTTTCCCGCGCTACGCATCGTGCTGGAACACATCACCACCCATGCTGCGGCCGACTACATCCGCGCCGCACCGGCGCATGTCGGCGCCACCATCACCGCGCATCATCTGCTGCTGAATCGCAACGCGATTTTCCAGGGCGGCATCCGGCCGCACCACTACTGCCTGCCGGTGCTGAAACGCGAACAGCACCGTCTTGCCTTGCTGGACGCCGCCACCAGCGGCGACCCGCATTTTTTCCTCGGCACCGACAGTGCGCCACACGCCCGCGCCGCCAAGGAAGCCGCCTGCGGTTGCGCCGGCATCTACACCGCCCACACGGCGATCGAGTTGTACGCCGAGGCCTTTTCCTCGATCGACCGGCTGGACCGGCTGGAAGCCTTCGCCAGTTTCCACGGCGCCGACTTCTACGGGCTGCCGCGCAATACGGCTCGCATTCGCTTGCAGCGGCTGGATCGCCGCGTGCCCGACTCCCTGCCCTACGGCGACGATACGCTGGTGCCATTCCGGGCCGGTGAAACGCTGGCCTGGAGCGTGCAAGACCTGTCCGCCGGATAAATCCGACCGTGTCGCAACGAGAATCATCCCGATTCGCCTGACCTGGATCAGGGCCGATTCGGGGTGTTTTCGGGACACTGCTCGCAGTCAAATCACCTGAGGAGAACCTTCATGCGCAAACTGATTGCTGTTGCCCTGCTCGGCCTGTTTTCCGCCCCGCTGCTGGCGGCCGAATGCGCCACCACGGTCGAGGCCAACGACGCCATGCAGTTCAACGTCAAGTCCATCACCGTGCCCGCCACCTGCAAAACCTTCAAGGTCACCTTGCAGCATGTTGGCAAATTGCCGGTCACCGCGATGGGCCACAACTGGGTGTTGTCCACCGCGGCCGATGAAGCGGGCGTGGTTGCGGACGGCATGAAAGCCGGTGCCGCCAACAGCTACGAAAAGCCGGGTGACAGCCGTATCCTGGCCCACACCAAGCTGATCGGCGGTGGCCAAAGCGACACCGCAACGGTGGATGTCGCCAAGCTCAAGGCCGGTGCCAACTATGCCTTTTTCTGTACCTTCCCCGGCCATGCGGCCTTGATGAAGGGCACGCTCAGCCTCGGCAAGTAAGGCCCGGGCACCAACCAGATCCATGCACACGGCGGACCATCGGGTCCGCCGTTTTTGTCTTGTCAGCTGCCCGCGACAGCGTCCCATGGCAGCGCCGCGGCAAGCTGCTGGCGCAAGCCCGCCTCGTCCAGCGCCGCCAGCCATGCTTCGGCTTCGAGCCAGGTCTCCGCACCCAGCAGCAGTTGCCGCACGTCCGCTCCGTGCAACGGGCTGAAAACCAGCCGCACATTGCCGTAGGAGCCGTCCAGCAACGCGGCCTGCCAAGTCCGGCCGCGGTCATCCACAACGCTGCGCATGGTGTGTGCTCCGATAAGCAGTCAGTGCCAGTGTGCACCCGCTGGCCCCAACCCAGTCTGACAGAAATCAAGCCGACAGGTGTGTCCGGCCGCTTCTCGAATGACTTGGCACAATACTTGCCAAATATCTGACAACTCTGATTTTTCAAGCGCCACTCATGCCGATGCTTAAACGCTTGCTCGCGTGTTTGCTCGCTCTGGTCTGCTCCCTGGGTGCAGCCGCCGCAGCGCGCTCCAGCGGCGTCCCGCTCGACCTGAATGCGCTCGGCGCGCCAACCTTCACGACCTACTCCACCAACGACGGCCTGCCGGCGACCATCATGGTCGAGGTGCAGGTCGACCGCTCCGGTTTCGTCTGGGCCAGCTCGGCCAATCAGCTGGCCCGCTACGACGGCAGCCACTGGCAAGTTATCGACGATGCCGGCCCGGTCGGCGTGCTCGGCAGTCCAATGACCACGCACGACGGCGCCTTGTGGATCGCTTACCGCGACATTGGCATTTTCCGCCATGACAAGAGTGGCTGGGTGGCGTCGGCGCACTTCCCGTCCCGGCACGCGCGGCATGTGGCGCAAACCCGTGATGCCAAGGGTCGCTACCATTTGTGGGCGCTGACGTTCGATCGCGGTTTGCTGCAACAGGTCGGCAACCGCTGGCAGCCGGTCGCGGGCAGTGCGGCGCTGCCAAAGACGCTGCTCAGCATCGCCAGCACGCAGCACTTGTTCGCTCAGCCGCGGCTGTGGGTTGGCAGCGGCGACGCCGGACTCTGGTACCGCGATGGCGACGGTGTCTGGCAGGCATTTCATGCCCCGGGCCTCGACCGAATGCAGATCGAGGACCTGCTGGTGACGCAGGAAGACGGGCGCGAAGCGCTGTGGATTTCCACCTTTGGCAATGGCTTGTGGCGCCTCGATGACCGCGGTTTGAAATCCTGGCGGGTGGCCAACAGCGCCGTCGCCAGCGACGCGTTCTACAGCCTGGTCGCCAGTGAGCTGCCCAACGGCAAGCACGCGATCTGGGCCGCCACCCGCAATGGCCTGGTCCGCATCATCAACGATCAGGCCCGCGTGTTTGATCGCAGCTATGGTCTGCCCTCCAACGCGATCCGCGACGTGTCGCTATGGCGCAGCCCGAATGGCGATCAAGTGTTGTGGCTGGCCACCGAGAATGGCATGGCGCGCGCACTGGTCGGCGGCGCGGCGTGGCAAACTGTCTCGTTGTTCGGCGCCGATGCCAACGGCTTGTTCGCGGTGTTGTCGGACACCGATGAAACCGGCAATGAGCGCCTCTGGCTGGGCTCCTCGAATCATGGCTTGATGCAGTACAGCAACGGCGCCTGGCACCACTACGACACCAGCAACGGCCTGCCCAGCCAGTCCGTGTTCCTGCTCAAGCATGCCACCGATACCAACGGCAAGGACCAGCTCTGGCTGGGTACCGGCGACGGCATCCTGGCACGGGTGCTGCCCGGCCCGCGATTCGAGCCCATGCCGGTGCCGTGGCGTCCGGGCCGGGGCGAAACCGTGTCCGACGTTGCCTCGACCCGCTTCGATGGACGCCCCGCGCTGTGGGTTGCCACGCGCTGGGCGGGTCTCAAGCGACTGCGCGACGGGCACTGGGACACACTCGCTCCGCCCAATGCGCCCAGCCGCTGGGGGGTGCGTCGACTGACGGTGCAAACCGATGCAAACGGTCGGACGTGGTTGTGGGCCAGCAGCGCGCTCGGTTTGCTGCGCTATGACGGACACCAGCTCGACGTCGCCCTGACGCCGGCCGAACTCGGACAACGCGAGTTGCTGGACATGAGCTTGTTTACCGATAACCACGACAGCGTGCTGTGGCTGGGCAGCGACAACGGCATTCTGCGCGTCAACGTCAGCGATCCGCGTCACCCGGCGATTCTGCCAGACAGCCTGCCCAAAGCGCCGGACCCGGTCGTCTACGGCGCGCTGCGCAACTCGCGTGGCCAGATATACCTGTGCACCAACAATGGCGTGCAAGTACTGACACCGAGCGGCAGCGGCTACAACGCGCAGGTGGTCAAGCGTCGCAACGGCTTGCCACACGATGAATGCAATGGCGGCGCGCAATACGTCGATGCCAGGGATCGCTACTGGGTCGGCATGCTGGGCGGCCTCGGCGTGCACGATCCGGCCCTGACGCGTACCGACCGGCAAGCCAAACCGATCGCGGTGACGGCAATCTGGATCGACGGTGACAAAGTGCCCGTCGACAACATCACCCTGCACTCCGGCAAGGATTATCTGCGCGTTCGCTATGCCTTGCTGAGCTGGATCGGCAATGACAAGAGCCGTTTTCGCACCCAATTGCTGGGCGATGAAAAATCCCCGTCGCCATGGAGCACCCAGAACGAACGCAGCTTCGACCATCTGCCGCCGGGCGATTACCGCTTGCGTATCGAAGCCCGCGACTACGCCGGCAACCCGAGCCAGCCAGTCGACTTGCCCATACGGGTACTGCCGGCATGGTGGCAAACCGGCATCGCGCGGGGCGGGTACGCCTTGGCCATCGCCGCCCTGTTCTGGGCGCTGCTGCAATGGCGACTGCGCAGCTTGCGCTCGCAACGCAAGGTGCTTGAAAGCCAGGTCAACGCGCGCACCGAGGAACTCAACGTCGCCAATTCACTGCTGCTGGAATTGTCCTATCGGGATCCCCTGACTGGCCTGGCCAACCGCCGCAAGCTGCACGATGTGCTGGAAGATGCCGCAGAGCACATGGACAGCACGCCGTGGTCATTGATTTTCGTCGATGTCGATCACTTCAAGGACTACAACGACGCATTCGGCCATCCGGCTGGTGATGAAGCGCTGCGGGTGGTGGCCGCCGCGATGCTGGCCTGTGCCCCAACCGGGGCGCTGGCCGCGCGTTATGGCGGCGAGGAATTCGCCTGCCTGCTGCGCGCCACACCCATCCACCACGCGCTGGAGATCGCCGAGTGCATGCGTCGCCGGGTGCAGGCCAGTGAGATCACCGTGCCCGGCGAAAGCCGCCGCAATCACGCCACCATCAGCGTCGGCGTGGCTGAGGGCTTGATCGAGTCCGGCACCGACTGTCATTGCCTGCTGCGCGACGCCGACAAGGCTCTGTACGCCGCCAAGGCAGCCGGACGCAACTGCATCCGGCCTTGAGGCACCACGGGCGCGGTCACGGATCGAGCCGCAACGACACGCCGCTGTTGGCGCCTTCAAGCAAAATCACCTGCCCCGTGCCGGCGTCACGTACGGACCCCACCCCGAGCAACGCGCCTTCACTTGCGTGCATCCAGTTGCCGACATGCTGCTGGCCGGTGGCGTCGCTGGCCTTGAGCCGTACGCCGATGGCCTGACCCAGCCGCAGGCCTTCAACCTGCACGCGCCGCCCATCCACCGTCATTGCCAGCAGCGGCGTGATGCCCTCGCCGGCGGGGGCGATCAAGGTGAAAAACGACTCCGTGGCCGCGCTCGAACGCGCTGCCGCCGGTACCGCCGCGACCGCGCTTGACCTTTCACCGTAAGGCACATCGTAGCCGTCCCGGAACAGCACCAGCGTATTGAGGTCACTGGCGTCCGGTGTGGTGTCGACATGGATGGTCACGACTGCCGACTCGGCTTGACTGTCGACCCGCACCGGCGCACTGAGAATCCAGACCAACGTGGCACCCGGCGGCAGGGTCACGGTATCTGTCAGTGCGCCAGCACCCTGTGCAGCGCAGGTCGCGCCCGGCGTGCCGTTGATGCAGATCCAATGCGCGTTGGCGGCATCGAAGGCGCTGTCCAGGCTGGAACTCACTTGCACCGCATCGGCGGTGCCGTTGCCGGTGTTGCTGAGGCTGATTTGGTAATCGCGCACGCTGCCGTAGCGCGCGTAGTCGCCGCCGTCGTCGATGCTCAGGGACAGCGCGGGGCCACCGGCGGCGCAATCCACGCTGACCGAGCTCACGTTCGCGGTGCCAACGGTCCCGTTCGGGTTGCCCAGACTGCAATGCTGCCCGACCGGTTGCGCGGCAATGCTGACCACATAGGCACTGCCCGGCGCGAAATGCAGCGGGAACACCCAGGCACCGTTCGCCGCCACATTCAAGGCATTGCCACCATTGATCTTCAATACCACCGCCGCACCCGCGGCCAGGCCACTGAGCGTGCCGCCGACCGCATAGGTATTGGCCGGGCCACAATTGACCACCACGGTGTCGATGTCCTGTGACGCGACGCTGCCATTGGCATTGACCACCACACAGCTCTGGGCGGGATTGCCCGGCTGGTTGGCGATGCTCACCGCGTAGCTGCTGCCGCTCGGCAGCGCATCCGAAAAGACGAAGCTGCCATCCGCCGCAACGACAAGGGTTTGCGCGCCGGCATTGAGCGACAACGTGAGGCCACTGCCAAGCAAGCCGGTGACGGTGCCGCCAACCTGCCATTCGGCGGTCTCGTCGTCGACGTTGGTGACAGCCACATCCGCGGGATTGATGCTGCCGTAACGGGTATCTGCGCTGGTGGCCGGCGCGGTGACGATGAAGTAGCCGACATCGCCGTCGGCAACGGCATCGTCCGCACCCGTCACACTCACCGTCTGCGCCTGACGCCAGTTCTGGCTGGTAAAGGTCAGTTGTGCCGGCGCCGCAGCACCTTCCGCCGGATTGCTGCTGCTCAGTTGAATCACCACATCCGCCGTCGGCGCGCTGGTGACAGCGACACTGAAATTGGCCACGCCGCCGGCTTCGGTGGTGGTCAGGCCGTCGATGGGCGTCACCGTGATGGCGGGCGGCGCCGAATCGTGCTGGCGCTCGAACGCGCCCATGTCCTGCACCGGCTGGCCGTTTTGCGATACACCGGTATCCACCGCGTTGGCGTCATCCACCAGCCGCGGCAGGTTGGCGAGATCCGGCCCGAGCTCGGCACTGGTAATGCCATCGCCATCCAGATCGAACAGGTCCGGCAGCGGATAGCCACCGCTGGCGGCATCGATGGCGGGGCTGCCGGAATCCAGCTGGTAATCGCCATTGGCCGCATCGACAAAGGCCGGATCCACATTGAGATTGCCATTGCCGGACAGCGCTTCCTGCACGATGCTGTAGCTGACATTCGTCGTGCCCAGGCTGGCGTAGCTGTTGCCCCAGACGATGCTGCTGTTCAGACCACCGGGCTGCGCCGACAGCACCGTGAGCAAGGAACCCTGGACGGCATTCTCCACAAGGGTGCTGCTGGCGACCAGCGTTTGCGTGCTGTCGATGCCGGCAGTCAGCAGCGTGCTGCCCGCCGCGTCCAGCACGTTGCCCACCACCAGACTGTTGACCAGCGCCACGCCCAAGGCACCGTCCAGCAACGACGTCGTGCTGGTATCGCCATTGTCGAGAATGCGGGAGTTCAGCACCGCGAGGCCCGCATCGCTGGCGGCGACCGCACCGACCGGACTGCGATTGCCGCTGAACACCGAGCCCACCAACATCGGCGCGTCGGTGGCGGCAATCGAGGCAATGGCGCCGCCCATCACGGCGGCGTGATTGTCCTCGAAGCTGCCGCGCACGGCGGTCAGCGCAGCAGCCGCCAGAATCGCGCCGCCGCGGTCGCTGGCATCGCCGTGGCGAAAATCGACGCCATCGGTTACCAGCGGCGTCGTCGCTTGCAGCAAGCGGAACGTCACCGCCTGCGGGTCACGTTCCAACCCCCCGTTGCGCAGCGTCAACGTCACCGGGCTGTTGACGATGGGTAGTGCGGTGGCGCCGTGGCCATCGGCATACGGACCATCACTGAACGTTACGGTGTAGCCGCCAAGATTGATTTCACTGTCCAGCAGCGAGGCATTGGCACACTCGATGGCTTGCCGAAGCTCTACCACCCGTGCCGCGTTGTCGCTGCCCGACAGGGTGTAGGGAAAGACAAACGCATCGCAGACCGCAGCTGTCGCCGCTGGCGCGGCAAGCATGCCGAACAGCAGCGTCGCGGCACACGTCAGGATGCGACGCCCGCTGCCGGGCGCGGACGCAAACGCGGGTGTCATGGTGGTCAAAGCAATGTCCTTGCTGACGGCCCGGCGCGTGTTGGCCACGGCCACGGCAGGAATGGATTCAGTCGTCATGCGATCTCTCCGTGGTCAGGCTCAAGGCGTCGGCAGCGGCAAACTCGCGGGCTGCGCCGCGCCTTCCAGCAGCAACAGCCGTCGTTCCGCATCGAGCGGCAAGCTGCCGAGCACCAGCCGCGCATCCGGCGCCAGCGCGGACCAACGGCCCGCGTGTTCCTGGCCATTCGGATCGCGGCGCAGCAAGCGGACCCAGCTTTGTGTGCCGCGGGTCAGTCGCTGCACCTCGACCCGGCCGGCACCCACCGTGACACGACGCAGGACGTCGAGCCCTTCGGCGGTCGCGGCCGGCACCGCGATCGACGCGCTGCCGGTGTCCGTGCCGAGTGCGGCGAGAAGGTCTGCGTCCGCTCGCGCCTGGGTGCCATCGGCATAGGGCACGTCCAGGCCGTCACGGAAAATGACCAGCGTATTGCTGTCACTGACGTTGGCAGGCAAGGCATACGCCGAGGCGGGTGGCGGCGAGCCGATGGTGAGTGTCGCCGTGGCCGCGTTGCTGCCGGCCAGTACCGGCACGCTGACCAGCCACATCACGCTGCTATTGGCCGGCACGCTGGCTTGATCGAAAAAACCGCCGTTGCCCTGCGCCGTGCAACTGGCACCGGGTCCGCCGCCGAGGCATTGCCAGGCAACGTTGCCGCCGTCGAAGGCGGCACTGAACTGGGCGCTGACGGCGACATTCGTTGCCGCCGTATTGCCGGTGTTGGACAAGGTGACAAAGTAATCGCGCACTTGGCCGTAACGCGAATAGGCATAGCCGTCGTCCACGGCCAGATGCAGCTCGGCCAGCAGCGGAGCACAGTCGACCTGGACATTGTCCACATCCGTCGCCGCCATGGTGCCGCTGGCATTCGACAGCGTGCACAATTGGCCTTCCGGTTGGCTGCGCACCGTGACCACGAAGCTCGCGCCGGCTTCCAGCTGCGACGCGAAGTGATAGCTGCCATTGGCTGTCAAGGTCAGATCGCCGCCGCCATTGAGTTGCAGCACCACCGCCTGCCCCGTCGCCAGGCCACTCACCGTGCCGCCGATCCGATGCGTGGTGGCAGCACCGCAATTGACCACGATGTTGCTGACGTCCGCCAAGCCCACCGTGCCGCTGCCATTGACGATGCTGCAATACTGCGTCGGGTTGCCGGGTTGCGCGCTCGCAGTCACGGTGTAGACGACACCGCTGGCCAGCATCGCGGCAAAGGTGAATGGTTGGTTGGCACTGATTGCCAGCGTTTCCGGCGTGACCAGCCCCGGACCGCTCAATTGCAGGGTCAAACCGGCGCCCAGCAAGCCGGTGACGGAACCGCCAATGCGGTACGTCGGCAGCACATCGCGATTGATCACATCGACATCGGGCGGGTTGATGCCGAGATACGCCGCATCCGCGCTGGTCGCGGCGTCAATCACCACGGTGTAGGCGACATCGCCATCGATCACGCTGTCGGCCACGCCGGTGACGGTGACGACATGCGGCAGGTTCCAGTCCGCCTGAGTGAACTCAAGGTAGGCCGGCGACACCGTGCCCTCGGTCAGATCGTTGCTGCTGACGGCGACACGGACGGTGGCACCCGGATAACGATTCAGGGCCAGACTGAACGATGCCGTCGCGCCTGCCTCACTGGTTTCCAGCCCGGCGCCTTGCGTCACCGTGATGCCGACCGCCACCGAATCGAGCTGGCGTTCGTATGCGCCGAGATCCACCACCGGCCACGCATTGGCGCTGGTCCCGGTGTCCACCACGGTGGCGTCATCCATCAGGCGGGGGTTGCCGTCGAGATCCGTCCCGACCATGTCGGGCGTGCCATCGTGATCCTGGTCTTCCAGATTCGGCATGATGTAGCCATCGTTGCCGGCATCGATGGCCGGGCTGCCGGAATCCAGCCGGTAGTCGCCGTTGGCCGGGTCCCGGAAGCCGGGTGGCTGTGCGCTGAGGTACGCGCCCGGACCGGACACCCCCTGCACCAGGCTGAAGGCGGGCTGCGCGCCCAGGGCGCTGTACTGGTTGCCCCAGATGATGGTGTTGTACGCACGGATGACATTTCCCGGCTGGGCCGCCATCAAGGAGCCGTCCACATGGTTGTCGGCGACGGTGATGTTGCGAAACTCCGCCGCTGCATCCACCTGCAACAGGGCGCTGCCCGTCGCCGCCAAGTTGTGTTGCGCCA
>DASSXP010000267.1:0-3361 GCA_035703755.1 Rhodanobacteraceae bacterium
GCCCCATGCGTCGAGCCTTGCTTGTCTTTTCCCTCGCCTCAATGACCGCCATGACCGCTTCCCACGCCGCCGATTCCACCCAGCTCACCATCTATCGCAGCGACGCCGGCAGCCTGTACTCCAGCACCGACCACGGCGCCAGTGACGCCGGCCGCGCCACCATCCACGAACAGCGCGAAGTGAAGCTGTCCGACGGCCTGCAAACGATCCACTTCGACGGCCTGCCCAGCTCGCTCGACACCGAGGCGCTGGCGGTGTTTTTCCCCGACCACGCGGCCAGCGTCGCGGCGCGTCGTTTGTTGCTGCCGGGTCAGTCCGGCTTGCTGGCGGCGCACGAGGGCAGCCTGGTCAAGGTGCTGGGCGACAGCGGCAACGTGCTGGCCCAGGGCACCTTGCGCGGCAGCCGTGACGGCTTGCTGGTTGAAGCCAACGGCAGCCTGACGCTGGTGAAGAACTACGCCGCGGTGCAACTGGCCGATGCCAACATCCGCAGCGGCGCACAACTGGAGCTGGCAGTGCAAGCGCAACGCGCCGGCAGCCACCTCGCCCGGCTCGATTACGCCACGGGTGGCCTGGGCTGGCGCGCGGCCTACAGCGCCACCCTGCACGACGGTGCCACATGCCGAATGGATTTCACCAGCCTCGCCAGCATTGCCAACCGCAGCGGCCGCGACTGGCATACCGAACGGCTGACACTGGTGGCCGGCGAGCCGCACTTCGACAATGTCTCGGCGCCGCAACCGATGATGTCGCGCGCCCGTGGCGGCGTGATGGCCATGGCGGCGGCGCCGCCGGCACAGGCTGAGTTCGGCGACTACCGCAGCTATACGCTCGACGGCGTGGTGGAGCTGCCGGACGACAGCGTCACCCAGGTGCCGCTGTACCCGGCCCGCAGCATCGACTGCCAACGCAGCTGGCTGTACGAAAGCGGCAATGCCTGGTCACCGCAGCAACCGATGCTGGAACGCGACTACCTGCCGCGCAGCCGCGGCATTTCCAGTCGCCTCGGCTTCAAGGCCTTCGACAGCCTGCCGGCGGGTTACCTGCGGGTTGCCAGCGTGATCAACGGCCAGCATGAACTGCTGGGCGAGGCGCGCATCAACGACACCGCCAAAGATCGCGCGGTGGAGGTCGAGCTCGGCACGCCGTTCGACCTCCACGCCGACCGCGAACGCACCGCGTTCCAGCTCGACCGCGCCACGCACACACTGAATGAGGCTTTCCGCATCACCCTCAGCAATACCAGCGCGGTGGCACGCACCATCACCGTGCGCGAACATCCGCCGCGCTGGCGCGAATGGACGCTGGCCTCCTCCAGCCAGAAACCGGCCAGCCAAAGCGTGGATACACTCGACTTCGCCGTCGTGGTGCCGGCCAACGGCAAGACCACACTGGACTACGCACTGCGCTACCACTGGACCGCGCAGGATGAAAACTGAACGCTGCGACGGAGACCGCCATGCTTGACCGCATCGACCACGACCACGGCATCCGCGAACTGCATCTGGCGCGGCCCCCGGCCAACGCCCTCAACCCCGAACTGGTGCAGGCGCTGCGCAACGCCATCGACAGCGCGCCCACCGATGGCGTCAGCGGGCTGATCCTCAGCGGCGCGCCGGGCCTGTTCTCCGGCGGCCTCGACGTACCGTCCCTGATCCAGCTCGACCGCGACCAGATGGAGCGTTTTTGGCGCCAATTCTTCGCCCTGTGCGCCGAGCTGGCGCGATCGCCGCTGCCGATCGTCGCCGCCATCGGCGGTCACAGCCCGGCCGGCGGCGCGGTGCTGACGCTGTTTTGCGACTACCGCATCATGGCCCACGGCCCGTTCCAGATCGGCCTGAACGAGGTGCAGGTGGGGCTGGTGGCACCCGAGTGCATCCAGCTGGCCATGCGCCGGCTGATCGGCGCCTATCCGGCCGAACGGCTGCTGGTCTCGGGCAAGATGCTGGATGCGGAAAGCGCCCACCGGATCGGCCTGGTCGATGAACTGGTGGGCGTGGACGACGTGGTCACCCGCGCCAAGGTCTGGCTGGGCGAACTGCTGGCGCTGCCGCGCCACGCGATGCTGGCGACCCGTCGCATCGCCCGCGCCGACCTCGCCGCCGCATTCGCCGACCTCGACGCGCTGCCGGTCGACGATTTCCTCGATGGCTGGTTTTCCGACCACGCGCAACAGGTGCTCAGGGCGCTGGTCGCGCGCTTGAAAGGCGGCGGAGGCGAGGCGCCCGGGCATCGCACCCAAGGGACGCCCTGATTGGCGTCGTTTCACAGTTGGGATTGTCGTCGCCCAGGGCAACGCTGACAAAGTGGCACAAACGCCAGTCTGGAAAGGCGTTCCTACGCGAACTTGGGCGGCCGGCGTTGCAGAAAGGCCTGGGTGCCTTCGCGCATGTCGGCGCCGGCGAACAGCAACGCAAACGCCTGCGTCTCATAGGCCAGCCCCGCCTCCAGACTGCACTCGCCGCCGGTCTGCACGGTATCCAGCGTGGCCGCCAGCGCCGGCGCCGACGAACGCGCCAGCTGCGCCGCAATCTGGTCGACTTCCGCGTCCAGTTGCTCCGGCGCCACCACCCGATTGACGATGCCGAGCGCAAGCGCACGTTGGGCATCGATGGGCGCGCCGAGCAGGCACAGCTCCAGCGTGGCGGCGCGGCCCGCCAGCCGCAACAAGCGTTGCGTGCCGCCAAAACCCGGGATCAGCCCGAGATTGATTTCCGGCTGGCCGAAGCGCGCCTTGCTGGAGGCGATGCGCAAGTGACAGGCCATGGCGAGTTCCATCCCGCCGCCCAGGGCAAAACCCTGCACGCGGGCGATCACCGGTTTGCCCAACTGCTCGATGCTGCGCATGAGTCGCTGTCCAGCGGCAGAAAACGCCTGCGCCCGCGCCGGCGGCAATTCGGCCAACTCGCTGATGTCGGCCCCGGCGACGAAGGCCTTGTCGCCCGCACCGGCCAGCACCACCACCCGTACATCGTCATCATCCCGTGCCTGCGTGAAGGCCACCGTCAGCTCGGTCAAGGTCTCACGGTTCAGCGCATTGAGTTTTTCCGGCCGCTGGATGGTAATGCGGCGGACGCCGTCGGCATCGGCGGTGACAAGATTGCGATAGCCCATGACGGAAGGCTCCCGAAGCAAGAAAGATGACGCGCATGGTAACGGATCGCACCGCCGACGCTGCGCAACCACATCCGGGCGGCTATGCTTGGCGGCCATGGGAACTCCCTCCAAAGCGGCGGCGCCAGCGCTGACCCCCTGCATCGGCTTGTGCAAGATCGGCCACGATGGCTACTGCGACGGCTGCCAGCGCAGCCTGGCGGAGATTGCCGCGTGGAGCCAGCTCGACAACGCACAGCGACAGGCC
>DASSXP010000274.1:0-2578 GCA_035703755.1 Rhodanobacteraceae bacterium
TCCCGTCACGATCGAAATGCAGGTCACGGACTTCGTTGTCGGGCAGGCTGCCGGCGACCGCCGCATCGTGGACGAAGTGCCGCCGCAGGTGTCCGTTCGCGGCAAACTGATACAGGCCTTCGTCGGCGCTGCCCACCCAGATGTCGCCATTGCCCGCCACCGCCAGGGCAAATACATCCAGTGGCGCCGCCACGCCCATACCCCACATGTGCATGCCGCTGCCATCCGCCGCCACCCGCCACAGGCCCTGCGCCGTCCCCACCAGCAGACTGCCATCGGCCAGCGGCAGCAATACGCGCACCGTGGCCAGCGCATCGCGCGGCCCGAGACCGCTGTCATGCAGTGTTTTGTCGCCCCGCGCAAGCCACTGCAATCGCCCACCCGTCGTCGCCACCCACAGGCGTTGACGGGAATCGAGCGCAAGAGCCGTCACGGTATCGGACGCCAGCGTTCCCGCTTTGCCGACCACGGCTCGATAGTGGTCGAAGCGCCCGGAATCGGCGTGGTAGTAATTGAGCCCGCCGACCTGGGTGCCTATCCACAGCCCACCAGCGGGGTCTGCCACCAGCGCCAGCACATGGTTGTTGCTGATCGATGCGGGCCGATCCGGGTCATGCCGAAAAATGGCGAACTCGTAGCCATCGAAGCGCGCCAGGCCATCCTGGGTACCGAACCACAGAAAGCCGGCGCGATCTTGCGCCACCGCCACGATGCTGGCCTGCGGCAGGCCTTGCTGGACGCTGTAATTGCGAAAGCGTACCGTCTGGATGCCGCTGGACGGTGATACGGGCTCATTTGCCAGCGTGGGCGGCAGCCACGCAAGCGCGAGCATGGCAAGCCATGCTGCCCAGCTCGTCACCCCCAATTGACGCGCGTCCATGTGGTGAGGCTATCGCCACGGCACACGGTGTCAAGCACCCCATTTGCGGCAGTGCAACAACCCGCGCATAATCGGAAGATTCCATCCATGTCAGGGTTCGTTTCCATGACCGAAATCGTCATTGTCGGCGCCAAGCGCACAGCCATCGGCTCCTTCCAGGGCCAGTTCACCGGCGTTCCCACGCCTACACTGGGTGCCACCGCCATCCGCGCGGCGCTGGATGCCGCCGGCGTTGCCGCCACGGATGTCAGCGAAGTCATCATGGGCTGCGTGCTGCCGGCCAATCTCGGTCAGGCGCCTGCCCGGCAGGCCGCGCTGGCCGCCGGCCTGCCGGCCAGCGCCGGCTGCACCACCATCAACAAAGTGTGTGGTTCGGGCATGAAAGCGATCATGCTGGGGCACGACCTGATCAAGGCCGGCTCGGCCGCTGTGGTCGTCGCCGGCGGCATGGAATCGATGACCAACGCGCCGCACATGGTCAATGCCCGCGCCGGCATCCGCTACGGCGATGGCAAACTGGTCGACCACATGGCCTGGGACGGCCTGACCAATCCGTACGATGGCCAGTCGATGGGCGTGTTTGCCGAGAACTGCGCCGACAAGTATCACTTCAGCCGCGAGGATCAAGACGCCTACGCCATCGAGTCGGTCAAACGCGCCCAGGCAGCGCAGGCGTCCGGCGCATTTGCCGCGGAAATCGTGCCGGTCACGGTGGCCGGTCGCAAGGGCGATGTCGAATACGCCAGCGACGAACAACCGAGCCGCTCCGACATCAACAAGATCCCGACGCTCAAACCGGCGTTCCGCCGCGAAAACGGCAGCGTGACCGCCGCCAGCTCGTCGAGCATTTCCGATGGCGCCGCCGCCACCGTGCTGATGAGCGCCGATGATGCCGCCAGCCGCGGCATCCAGCCGCTGGCCCGCATCGTTGCTCACGCCACCCATTCACAGACACCGGAATGGTTCACCACGGCGCCGGTTGGCGCCATCCAGAAGGTGCTGGACAAGGCCGGCTGGAAGGTCGAGAACGTCGACCTGTTCGAAGTCAACGAAGCCTTCGCGGTGGTTGCCATGGCGCCGATCAAGGAACTTGGCATCGATCACGCAAAGCTCAATGTATATGGCGGCGCCTGCGCGCTGGGCCACCCGATCGGCACCAGCGGCACACGTATTGTGGTGACGCTGTTGAACGCACTGCGCCAGCGCGGCGGCAAGCGCGGCGTAGCCTCGCTG
Organism: Rhodanobacteraceae bacterium; assembly: GCA_035703755.1. Taxonomy (GTDB): domain Bacteria; phylum Pseudomonadota; class Gammaproteobacteria; order Xanthomonadales; family Rhodanobacteraceae; genus DASSBG01. The sequence goes on from DASSXP010000274.1 coordinate 2,114, forward strand.
TGCATTGGTGGTGGCGAAGCCACGGCCATCGCCGTCGAACTGGTTTGACCGCAAGCTGAGCGGAATGGAAACCCATAAACGCGTGATTGGCGATCACACTGGCACCCGCGCGGCATCCGCGCTTTAATAGCGTTTTCCACCACCACCCCAAGGGGAGCCCCATGGCACTGAAGTACATCGCGCTCGCAACCGTTATGACCCTCGGCCTGGCCGCTTGCAACAGCAGCCAGCCGGCCGCCGATCAGGCCCAGCAAGCCGCTGACGCCGCCCAGCAAGCCGCGCAAAAGGCTGCCGAAGCCACCCAGCACGCAGCGGAAGCCACCAAGCAGGCCGCCGCTGATGCCACTGCCGCTGCAGCCGCCGCAACCAGCACCGCGGCCGCCGCCGTCTCCGACGCCGCTGGCGCAGCCGCCACCGCCACCGGCAATGCCATGGACGCCGCCAAGGATGCCGCCGGCAACGCCA
>DASSXP010000012.1:0-2074 GCA_035703755.1 Rhodanobacteraceae bacterium
AGCAGCCGCCAGCGCGCGCTCGCGGCGCAGGGCGATGCGGCGATGCGCCGCGGCGAACTGCAGGTCGGCACCGAGACGATCGCCACCTACGTCTGGGGTGATCCCTCGACCCAGCCATACGCGTTGCTGGCGCACGGCTGGTCCAGTTTCGGGCTGCGTTTCCTGCCTTGGGTGGCGCGCCTGCGCGAGGCCGGTTTCGCCGTGGTCACCTTCGACCAGCCCGGCCACGGCCACAGCAGCGGCAAGCTGTGCACCTTGCCGGAGTTCATCACCACGCTGCGCGCGGTGGGTGCGCATTACGGCAACGCCGCGCTGGCGGTCGGCCATTCGCTGGGCGGCGCGGCGGTCGCCGTCGCGCAGGATGAGGGCTGGCATGCGGAGCGCTTGATCCTGGTCGCACCGGCGGCCGACATGAAGGCCGCAACGAGCCGCTTCTTCCGCTTCGTGCGCCTGGGCGAAAACCTGCGCGAACCGTTCTACGACTGGCTGCTGCGCCGCACCGGCGTCAGCGTGGAGCAGTTGCAGGTGCATCGCCGCCTGCCGGCGCTGGGCCAGCCCGCGCTGATCGTGCACGACCTCGGCGACGCCGAAGTGCCGTGGGGCGAAGGCGAGCGCTACGCCCAGTTCTGCTCCGGCGCGCGGCTGTACACCACGCAAGGCCTCGGCCACCGCCGCGTGCTCGATGCACCGGAAGTGATCGACGCGGCGCTGGCCTTCATGCGCGGCGAGCCGGTAGGCGTGCGCGTGGTGGGTTCACCGAACCTGGCGTGCGACCTGGCCTGAGCCGGGAGTCGCTCCGCCATGCCCGTCATTCCTGCGCAGGCAGGAATCCAGCGCCTTCATGCTTGCTGGTTGCGTGAAAGGGCAGCGGATCCCGCCTTCGCGTGGCTGACGACGTCCGAGCCGGTATTAACCGCGGTTTGGCCCGAACAGCAGGGTCGGGCCCTCGCCGTCCGTCTGCATGACGCCATCGGCGATGGCGTCGGCGGCGTTCGTATCGGGCTTGTCGATCCAGGGTGCCGGGGTGTACGGCCCGGGGACGTAGGTTTCCCACACCGGGCCGGATCCGGCCCGGTACGACACCAAGTTGAAAGACACCGGGATATGGACGGTCCAGCTTTCCTCATTGACCAGCTTGCCCGTCGAGGGGAGCACGTAGGTCCATTGGCGCGCCGCCTGGAGCGCCGAATCGGCAAGAAGCTTGCGGTATCTCGTGGCGAGGCGCTCCGGGCCGATGTTGCCCAGATTCACCTGTTCGGCGACGGCTTCGGCGACATGGCCACTGCGATCCACGCGCAACGACAGGTACACCGTGCCCTGCACGCTGTAGCGCGCCGCAGCGGCGGGATAACCCGGCATGATCTTTTTATTGCCTTCGGCACTGCGCAGTGTGTCGGTAACCTTCGGGTCGTCTTCGCCGAACCTGGCGGCCTTGATTCGCGCGTTGTATTTGCCGTCATCCGTCTTCTTGAGCACGACCCGCACATGCATGCTGGCCTTGGCCACCACCGGTTCGCCATCATGCAGCACGGGTTCGAAGCGCCATTGCAGTGCAGCGTTGCGCACCATGTCGGCGATGGCCTGCCCGTATCGGTCTGGATCGTCGACGGCGGCGGCCTGCACCGTGCCGTCCTTTGCCACCACGATCGTGCCGCTGATGACGGCGGAGGATTCGACATCCTTCATCGAACTGGCCTGGACGATCATCGAGGCCAGCGCGAAGAGTGCACCGAACATGACCTTCTTCATGCGTGCTTTCCTTGGTTTGCGTTGAAGTCGATTTCCGGCTGGCGCGTATGGGTCGTCGGGCCTTCGCTGATGTCGGCCGCACGCCATTCCCGTTGCCTCGTTGATCCCGGGTCAGCGCCTGCCCGGCGCCGCGCTTTCGCGCGCAGTATGCAGGCGAACCGTGGCTCGCGTAACCACGCGTGGCACCCGGTACGGCCATCGGAGCCCTCGGGCTGCGCGTTCCGGTACCCGCGCCCGTGGCAAGCCCTCGATGCCGATTCCCACTAGAATCACGGGGTTCAAGCACACGATGTCCGGAGTTGCCATGAGTTCCCCCGCCAAGCAC
>DASSXP010000082.1:0-10633 GCA_035703755.1 Rhodanobacteraceae bacterium
CGCAGCGCAACACCACTTCGGCGCGGCGCGGATCGTCGATGGTGAAGCGCTCGGGCAGATCAAGCCGCACCTCGATGCCCGGGGTGCCGGTGGCCAGCGCCTTGAGCGCCGCGGTCAAGTCCACGGCATCGTCCTGGCGCAGCTCGCTGACCACTTCGCGCACATCGCTCAGGAGCCGCTTGGCGGTGCTTTGCGCCACCGCCACATGCCTGGCCGCGCGCTCGTCGACGAGGTGGCTGGCAACCTCGAGGTTGAGGCTGAGCGCGGTGAGGTGGTGCCCCATCAGGTCGTGCAGGTCGCGGGCGATGCGCATGCGCTCGGCGATGCGGCTGGACTCGGCCAGCAAGGCCCGCGTGGCGCGCAACTCGGCATTGAGCTTGCGCTGGTCGTCGCGCGCCTCGGCCTGCTGCTTGGCGATCACCGCGGTGACGAAGGTCAGCACCGAAAAGCCAAGATAAACCAGCGCCTGGAAGCCCGCCAGCACCCACGAATCCAGGGTCGGGAAGCTGGCGAACACCGGCACCAGCAGCAGGTTCTGCGCCACCAGCCAGGACACCGCCCACGACAGCGGCAACAGCCATGGCAACACCACCGAGGACACCACCAGCAACAAGGCGCACAGGCCGCTCTGACTGAAATAGCCCACGCCCATGGCGGTGGCGGTCAGACTCAACAGCCCCAGCCAGCGCAACGGCAAGTAGCGCCGCGAATCAAAACTGCCGCTCAGCCACCAGTAGACCGCGCCAAACAGAAGGTAACAGCTCACCCACACCACCAAAGCCAGCGTCGGCGGCCGGCTGAACTCGGCCAGGCGCTGCGACACCCAGTCCATCTGCAACAACGGCACACCGACACACAGGTAAGTGAACAGGCCGGCGTAGCGCAGCAGGCGAGTATGGTTGAGGGAAGCCCAATTCATCACGGCATCATAGGGCCGGATCGGGACACTGCCAAATACCCGCCCGGCGCGGCATTCCCGGCCAGCGCATGCGATAATGGCGCAGTTTTGCGCGTACCACGGCTGCTTGCGGCGTTGTCGCGCGCGCCACCCAACCATCGTATTGCCGGAGCAACGAATGGCATTGGCCATCCGTGATGTGAAAGAACAGGATCTGGACGCCGTGCTGGCCCTCAACAACGGCGCCGGCGATGCCATTCTGACGCTGGACCGCCGTGGTCTCGATTACTTTTTCGAACACGCCGACTACTTCCGCGTGGCCGAAATCGACGGCCAGCTGGCCGGATTCCTGATCGCCTTGCGCGAAAATGTCGACTACGACAGCTGCAACTACCGCTGGTTTGCCCGCCGCGAACCGGAGTTTGTTTACATCGACCGCATCGTGATCGCGCCGTACCAGCGCGGCATTGGTCTCGGCCGGGTGTTCTACTGCGACGTGCAGAGCTATGCCGAAGTGCGCGTGCCCAGCCTCACCTGCGAGGTCTTTCTGGAACCCCGCAACGACGCCGCGCTGCTGTTTCACGGCAGTTTCGGCTTCAACGAGATCGGCCAACAGCGGATGCCGCACAACAATCGCCGGGTCAGCCTGCTGTGCAAGCCGCTGCCGAGCTACGCCTACGTGCGCGACCGCTACCTGCGCCACGGCGGCTTGCCGGATGTGCCCTGGTTGCAGTCGCGCGCCCTGCCGGCGGCCGCCACGACGGCCCGTCACGGCGGCAACGGACACTGACGCATGGCAACCCGGGCAGACTCTCTCGAACCGATCTGCGACCTGCGCTTTGGCCAGGTCGGCATCGCCAACCTTCGCCTGCTGCAGAACGACCCGACCGGCGTTGAAGCCGAGCTCGCGCACAAGGTGGAATCGGCACCGGCACTGTTCGCCCGCACCGCACTGGTGCTCGACTTGAGCCACCTGGACACCCTGCCCGACGACACGCAAGCACGCGCCCTGCTGGATGCCGTGCTGTCGGCCGGCATGCTGCCGGTGGGACTGGCCTACGGCACCAGCGCCACCGGCGAGTTGGCCTCCCGGCTCGGGCTGCCGGTGATCGCCAAGTTCCGCGCCGCCTACGAACACGACACGCGCCCCGCGCCACGCGCGCCGGCACCCGCCGCCGCAGCGCCGACCGTGCCGACCACGACGACCAGCCTGCACCACGCGCAGCCGGTGCGCTCGGGCCAGCAGGTTTACGCGCAAGGCCGCGGGCTGGTGGTTGCCGCCGCAGTCGCGGCTGGCGCCGAGGTCATCGCCGACGGCTCCATCCACGTCTACGGCCGCCTCAGCGGACGCGCCCTCGCCGGCGCACTCGGCAATGAACAAGCCCGCATCTATTGCACCGATTTTCGCGCCCAACTGGTGTCCATCGCTGGCCACTACCGGGTGTTCGAGGAAGTCCCAGCCGACCTCGACGGCCACGCCGTGCAATGCTGGCTGGACGGCGACAAACTCATGCTGGCGCGCCTGTAAGCGCCTTCAACCCAAGACGGAGATACGCACTTGACCGAAATCATCGTCGTCACTTCCGGCAAGGGCGGGGTTGGCAAGACCACCACCGCCGCTTCGCTGTCCATGGGCCTCGCCGCGCGTGGCCACAAGGTTGCCGTCATCGACTTCGACGTCGGCCTGCGCAATCTCGACCTGATCATGGGTTGCGAGCGGCGCGTGGTCTACGACTTCGTCAACGTGATCCACGGCGAATGCACCTTGAAGCAGGCCCTGATCAAGGACAAACGCCACGACAACCTGTATGTGCTGGCGGCCTCGCAAACGCGTGACAAGGATGCGCTGACGCAGGAAGGCGTCGGCAAGGTACTGGACGATCTCGCCGCCGACGGCTTCGACTACATCGTCTGCGACTCGCCCGCCGGCATCGAAAAGGGCGCCCATCTGGCGATGTACTTCGCCGACCGCGCCGTGGTCGTGGTCAACCCGGAAGTCTCCAGCGTGCGCGATTCGGACCGCATACTGGGCCTTCTGGACAGCAAGACCCGGCGCGCCGAACGCGGCGACGGCGCCATCGGCAAACACCTCCTGCTGACCCGCTACAGCCCGGTTCGGGTCGAAGCGGGCGAGATGCTCGGGGTCAAGGACGTGGTCGACATCCTCGGCCTTGACGTGCTGGGCGTGATCCCGGAATCGGCCGGCGTGCTGACCGCTTCCAACAGCGGCACGCCGGTGATCCTTGACAGCGAATCCCTTGCCGGCCAGGCGTATGGCGATGCGGTGGCACGCCTGCTCGGCGAAGAGCGCGAACTGCGCTTCCTTGATGCCCCAAAGAAAGGCTTTCTCAAGCGCGTGTTCGGAGGTTGACCATGAGCCTACTCGACTTCTTCCGCAACAAGCCGCAGGCGAGCGCCAGCCTTGCCAAGGAGCGCCTGCTGATCATCGTCGCGCAGGAACGCAGCACCCGCGGCGCACCGGACTACCTGCCGTTGCTGCGCAATGAAATCCTCGCGGTGATCCGCAAGTACGTCAACGTCGACCCGGACGCGGTGCAGATCAACGTCGAGCACGAAGGCGGCAGCGAGGTGCTGGAGTTGTCGGTGGCGCTGCCCGAGGCCGCCAAGGCCAAGATGGCCGGTAGCGATTGATCCATCCCCGGCTTGTCCGTGCGGCGAGCCGGTTTGCATGCAGAACCCGCCTTTGAGCGACGCCACTGCCACCGCCCGCCCCGTCCTCACCGTAGGCGAAATCGGCTTCGCTGCCGCGCGCGCGTTACTCGCGGACTTTGACCTGCGCCTGCACGAAGTGGCCGCCGACGCCATCATTCCCGGCAGCTACTGGGGCGAGTGCGAGGCCGGCGTGATCGCCAGCGCGGTGTATGCTCGCGCCGACACCCCGGTGCACTCGCTGCTGCACGAGGCCTGCCATCTGATCGTGCTGCCGGCCGAACGACGCGCCCATGTGCACACCGACGCCACCGATTCGATTGAGGAAGAGGACGCCACCTGCTATTTGCAGATCCTGCTTGCCGACCGCCTGCCCGGCGTCGGCCGCGCGCGTTTGATGCAAGACATGGATACCTGGGGCTACAGCTTCCGGCTCGGCTCCACCCGCGCCTGGTTCGAGCACGATGCCGACAACGCCCGCGTCTGGCTGGCCGCGCGCGGCTTGCCGTCCCCCCTCGTTGCCGCCTGACTCCGCGCGCAATCAACCCGGTTCGATCGGCCGCGCCACGGCGGCCGCCTCGGCGGCGCTGGCCGCTTCGTGCCGCGCGACCTCACCACGGGCAATGCGCGCGTACACGCACCACGCCAGCCAGCCACACAGTTCAATGGCCGCGGCACCCAGCGCGAGATGCAGCAAATGCCCCGACAGCCACGGTGAAATGGCCCCCGCCACCAAGGCGTTGAACAACAGACTGACGAAGGCCTGCATCGACGAGGCACTCCCGCGCAGGGCCGGAAAGCGGTCGATCAACAGCAGGGTCAAGGTAGGCGAGGCCAGCCCGACACCAATGCCGCAAAAATACAACGGCAGCAGCGTCCATGCCGGCGGCGCCGCCGCCGAAACCCACACCAGCAACAGGTTCATCGCATTGCCGAACAGCATCAAGGCATAAGCCAGATTGACCGTGACCGCCGCCGAGCGCTTGCCGGCCAGCCGTGACGACAGCCACGCCCCCGACATGATGCCGCCGATGACGGGCACGAACAGCCATGGGAAGCTCTGCGCGGACAAATGCAGCCGGTCGAGCACCACCGCCGGTGCCGAGGCGATGAACAAAAACAGCGCGGAGAAGTTGCAGGTGCCCGAGATCGCCAGCGGCCAGAATCCGCGATCACCCAGAATGCAGCCCCAACTTCGCACCAATCCGGCGATCTGAAGCGGTTGCCGCCGCTCCGGCGGATGCGATTCCGGCAACCACGCCAGCGTACCCGCCACCAGCAACAGAGCAAACGCGGTCAACGCCCAGAAAATGCCATGCCAGCCGCCGATCAACAGCAGTTGCGCACCGACCACGGGCGCGATCGCCGGGGCGATGCCGAAGATCATCGTCACCTGCGACATCAATCGCTGCGCCGCGGCGCCATCGAACAGGTCGCGGATCACCGCTCGCCCGACCACGATGCCGGCACCGGCACACACACCCTGCAGCGCACGCCAAGCCAGCAGCGCATCCATGCCTTGCGCCAGGGCCGCGCCGGCCGAGGCCAGCGCATACCCGGCCATGCCGACCACGATCAGGAGGCGCCGCCCCAGCGCATCGGAAAGCGGCCCATGCACCACGCTCATCAGGGCGTAAGCGAGCAGATACACGCTGACCGTCTGCTGCATCGCCAGCGGCGAGGCGCCGAAATCGCGCGCCATGGCCGGAAAGCCGGGGAACATGGTGTCGATCGAGAATGGGCCGATCATGGACAGCGCGGCCAGTAGCGCGACCAGCGCGCCACGATGTCGAATGTGGGGTTCCATGCCGCTATCGTAACCGCCGGAGCCTGCCGCGAAACGTGCCGATCGGTATATCATCCGCCCGGGAGATGGCATGCCTCCCGCCTGGCTGCTGCGACACGCGCCAGACAAACCGCCAATCCGCGCTGATGATGCCTGCAAACCGCGCCACGCCACTGCGTGGTGTCTGGACGTCGATGGCAGGAGTGCGGCATGGGACTCGGTGCATTGGTGGCAATTGGTGGCGGCGCGGCACTCGGCGCCTGGATGCGTTGGCTGCTGGGCCTCGCCCTGAACCCGCTGTTTCCAACCGTACCGCTGGGCACCCTTGCCGCCAATGTGCTGGGTGGTTTCCTGATCGGCATCGCACTCGGTGTCTTCAGCCACTTTCGCGCCCTGCCCGCCGAATGGCAGCTCTTCGTCATCACCGGATTTCTGGGCGGTTTGACGACCTTTTCAACCTTCTCGGCCGAATCCGCCGGCCTGCTGCTGCGCCAGCAGTACGGCTGGTTTGTCGGTCATGTGGCCCTACACCTGACCGGCTCGCTGCTGGCTACCCTCGCCGGCCTGGGCTTGATTCGTGCCGTCATGCGCGCTTGAATCCAGCGATGACGCACGCCGTCGAGGCGCGCGCTCCGCTCGGTGCGGCCTGTTCCGTGCCGCCATGAGCGAGACAGCGAGGTAGCGATGAACAGCGAGTCACTCAAGATCAAGGCGCAGGAGTTGCTGGCAAAAGCGGGCGTCGAAATCGACGGCCCGCGCCCCACCGACATCCAGGTCCACGACGACGAACTCTACGCGCGGGTGTTCGCGCACGGCACACTGGGCTTGGGCGAAGCCTACATGGATGGCCTGTGGGATGCCGCCGACCTGCCGGGCTTCTTTACCCGTGTACTGGCCGCGCGGCTCGATCAGCAAGTCAAGACCCTGGCCGCATTGATGGCGCACCTGAAGGCGCGCTTCATCAACCTGCAACACGGCCAGCGCGCGTTCGAAATCGGCAAGGCGCACTACGACACCGGCAACGATTTGTTCACCGCCATGCTGGGCCAGCGGCTGGTGTACTCCTGCGGCTACTGGGCCAGTGCGGACAATCTCGACGCGGCGCAGGCGGCCAAGCTCGATCTGGTGTGCCGCAAGCTGCGGCTCGAATCCGGCCAGCGCGTACTCGACATCGGTTGCGGCTGGGGCGAGGCGCTCAAGTTCGCGGCCGAGCATTACGGCGTCAGCGGCGTTGGCGTCACCGTGTCGGCGGAACAGGCCGAGTTCGCGCGCCGGCTGTGCCACGGCCTGCCAATCGAGATCCGCTTGCAGGATTACCACGACCTCGACGAAAAATTCGACGCCGTGTATTCGATCGGCATGTTCGAACACGTCGGCGGCAAAAACTACCGCAGTTATTTTGAAACCGTGCGCCGCTGCCTGAAGGACGATGGCTTGTCGGTACTGCATTGCATCGGCAGCAACGAGGCGCCGGCGCAACCCGATCCGTGGATCGAAAAGTACATCTTTCCGAACTCGATGATCCCGGCCGCAAGCCAGGTCACCGCGGCGCTGGAGGAACTGTTCGTGGTCGAGGACTGGCACAACTTCGGCGCCGATTACGACCGCACCCTGATGGCGTGGTTGCGCAACTTTGATGCCGCCTGGCCACGGCTCGCCGCACAGTACGACGAACGCTTCCGCCGCATGTGGCGGTTTTATCTCGCTTGCTCCGCCGCCAGCTTCCGCACCCGCCACGATCAACTGTGGCAATTGACCCTGAGCCCGCACGGCGTTGCCGGCGGCTACCGCGTGCCGCGCTGACCCGAGGTACGGCCCGGATCGGCCCACACGCCAACTCGATGGGTGTTTGTGATACACAGTCTGCATGCAAGCGAACGGCACGGATACACCAGCAAGACACGGCGGCGCGACACCAAGCCAGTACCAAAGCGGGGAGTACACCATCGTGCCGGCCAGCCGCCGCCTGTTCCGCGATGGTCAGGCCGTGGACATCGAGGCCAAGGTCTTCGACCTCATCCAGTTGCTGGTCGGAAACCACGAACGCGCGCTCGACAAGCAGGAAATCGTCGAGGCACTGTGGGGCCAGCGGCCAATCACCGACGCGGCACTCAGCCAGCTGATCTACAAGGCGCGCCGCGCCTGTGACGACAACGGCGGGCGCCAGGCCGTGATCCGGACCATTCACGGACGCGGCCTGCAGTGGGTGGCGCCGGTGACCGAGGCGGTGGCAGGCGGCGCCGACACCGCGGTCACCAGAATTCCGCCCCCGATAGCGCCAGCGGATGCCAATGCGGCACCGGTACGACATCGCCGCGTCGCAGCACTCGCGGTCGCGCTGCTGGTGCTGTTGGCGACAGTTGCGGTGCTTCCTTGGCGGTGGCCACCGCACGCCGCCAGCCTGCCCAGGGTGGCGCTGGTTCCGATCGAGAACGCCACCGGCGAAGCCTCCCTCGACTGGACCACGCATGGACTGCCCGGGCTCCTGGCCAGCCTCCTCGACGAAGACCGCGAATTCCACGTCATCGATCCACTGCAGGTGGCGCGGGCGTGGGAATACACACGGGCACCCGGCGAGGATCGCAGCCAGCATACCCGTACTGCCACCAACGCCAGCGTGATTGTGGGCGGTGCGCTGCGGCGCGTGGCCGGCCTCTACGAACTGCGCCTGCATGTCGGGCCCCTCGGCCAGAGTGCCGGCAAAGACATCATCCTGACCGGGATCGAACCCGCCGCGCTGGCCATCGCGGCCCTGCCCCGCCTGCGCGCCGCGCTTGCCGGTTCCAGGCAATCTGCCACCCCGCACGGCGCGGTTCCACGGGATCCCTACCTTGCGCAGGGTTTCGCGCGAGGCATGGACTCGGCCATGCACGGCAAATGGGCTGCGGCACATCCGTACTTCCAACTGGTCGCGCAGGGCGAGCCGGGTTTCCTGCCGGCGCGCTATCGCCTCGGCCAGGCGCAAATGCGCACCGGCCATCCGGAAACGGCGGAAACCACGCTGCGCGCGGTGCTGGCCGATGCCGAAGGCGGGGACGACCCGGCACTGGCGGCCTGGGTACTGAAGGAACTCGCCTACGGCGCCATGCTGAAGCACGCCTTCGGCGACGCCCTGGCGCACATCCGCGAGGCCGAACCGTACGCGCAACAAGCGGGCAATCCCGCCATCCAGGCCGACCTCGCGACACAGGCCGCCAACGCCCTGTCCCGGCTCAAGCACAATGACGACGCCAGCCGGGAACTGGCCAAGGCACGCCAGCTCATCGAACGCCACGATGTGCCGCAACTGCGCAAGGCGCTGCACGCCGCCGAGGTGTTCGCGGCCGACAGCCGCAGCGATTTCTTGGCCCTGGAGCAAGCCGCACGCGCCAGCCTGGTCGCCAGCCAGGCGCTTGGCGACGAACGCAGCAGCACGATTGCTCTCTACAACATCGCCTACGCGATGGAAAACCAGGGTCGGCGCCTGCAAGCCCTGCCCTTGTGGGTGCGGATCCGTGACTGGGCCCACACCCACCAGGATTACCATCTGGAAGTTGGTGCTGCCTGGTACCTGGCCAGTGGCCTGTTCAATGTCGGTCTGGTCGAGCCTGCCGAACGTATCAACGCACAAGTCCTTGCAGCCGCACGAAGCCACGCTGACCGCATGCAGCAGTCACTGGCCTTGCGGTTCCAGGCTGGTAGCGAATGGCTGCGCGGCGACATCGAGGTCGCCCTGGCAAGTTGCCGCGCCGCCAGCGCCCTGGTCGACCCGGACAACGATCCGTCATCGCAACTGAATGCCTGGTCGGCCGAGGCCTTCGTTGCCCTCGATGCAGAACCGTCCGAAGTGGTCGCAATCGCCCGCCGCACCGACACTCTGATCAGCGCGCAGCCCGACCCATCGGCGCACCACCTGCGCCAGCAATGGATACACGCCGCCCGCGCCGCGGTCGAGGGTGACGCGGCCGCCACGCACGCGGCACTGGAAGCCGCACGAGAAGCCGCGGTTGACGGCTACGAAACCACCGAAGTGCGGCAGCTTGCCTTGCACATCGCGCTGATCGCGCACGATCCGGTCAGCGCGGCCATCGGCCTGCGCGACGGTGACATCGCGCGGCTGAATGACGCAATGCTGCTCGAACTGGCGGCACGCTGGGCAGCTCAGCGCGACGACGCACAACTGGCGGAACAAGTCGTGCAGCGGCGCCAGGAGCTGCGCCAGGCTGCCATCGAGACCCTGCGCGAAGCCGCCATCGACCCAGCGACGGTCCTGAACGAAATCACCGCGACCAGCGAAAGGCGCCACACAAGCCACTGATCTACAACGTTTGTCTCCATCCGTAAGAAACCCGTCAGAAGTTCCTCAGCGTTTCTTCAAGACAGCACTCCGCGCAGGGCCCATCGTTACTTGGCTTGGTAGGCAGAGGTGACTCGGGCTACCCGAACCCGCCGCCGACCGCATTACCTACGCCCATCCGCGACTCGAGGACCCTGCACATGAGCAACATTCCCCAATGGCGCCGCGATCTGTTGCGCCGTTCCGTCCTGGCCTTCACCCTGCTTTCGATCCTGGCCCTGCCGATCGCGTTCGCCGGCGTCGAGAATCCCGCCGACACCCCCAAGGTGCAATCCGTCGAGCTGAGCATGAAGCTGATCGAGCGCCTCGACGCCGTCGCCAACGCCGCTGGCGACATGAATGACAGGCCGGCATTGTTCATGCGCACCAAGGCCAACAAGGTTCCCAAAACACTCGGTGAACTGAGCACCGAACTCAAGGCCAGCCCGATCATGCTGTCAGCCATCGAGTCGCAAGGCTTCACGCCGCGCGAATACCTGGTTTCGGCCATGGCCTGGGCCAACACCTATTTCGGCTACCACCTGATCAAGGACGGTGACGAGTCGGCACGAACCTCGATCAGCGCCTCGCAACTGAAATTCATCGAGACCCATTACGACGAACTCAAGGCCCTGCAAGAACGCTGAGCAAGCGTCCGCGCACACATGAGCCACCCTATCCAACGACTTTCCCAGGTCCCATCCCACACCGGGCGCCTGGCGCGCACGCTGGCCATCGTCCTGCTCGCCATCACCCCGGCCTGGGCAACGGCTGGCATGGAGGCCCCGCGGGGCGCGCGAGGAATGTGCACGGTGCGCCTCGACCTGGATCTGATCGAGCGCCTCGCCGCCGCGCACCAGGAAGCCGTGCCCAGCTCGACGGCCAGGGTAGCCTGCCGTACCGCAAGGACGCTGCCGGCCGGTGATGCCACCTCCGATGCACCCTGACCCCATGCCTGCCCACG
>DASSXP010000147.1:0-3639 GCA_035703755.1 Rhodanobacteraceae bacterium
ACCGCAACGGCCGTACAAAACCGATCGCTCCTGATATCGAAGACATCAAACGTCGGTGTCAGACGATCGAATCAAGGTGTTTTTCAACAGCCTGCTAAACCGATTTGCGTGTTCGAACGCCTTCTCCATGGCCGGTACGGGCATGGCAGAAGGCGTTCTGGCGAGAGGGAATTGCTTCAATTTCGCGCGGGAAGTCAGCCGCTGCTTTCGATCCGCTCGACCCGGCGCAGTCCGCGTGGCAGCAGGTTGCCGCGGGTGGCGCGGTTGCCGCCGTATTCGACCAGGTCGGACCATTTCAATGTCAGTTTGCGGGCGCCGGCGTAGAGGGTGACTTCGCCTGCGGCTTCGCTGACCACGGCGACACCGACCACGCGTTCCTCACCGGAGGTCAGCTTGGCCTTGGGGATTTCGATCAGCTTGTTGCCCTTGCCTTTGTCGAGTTCGGGCAGTTCGGCGACCGAGAACATCAGCAAGTGACCTTCGTTGGTGACCACCACGATGCGGTCGCGGGCGGGGTCGGCGACGTGCGCCGGTTGCAGCACGTGGGCGCCATCGACCAGGTTGATCAACTGCTTGCCGGCTTTCTTGTTGGACAGCATGGACTCGAAGCGGGTCACGAAGCCGTAGCCGAAGTCCGCGGCCAGCACCAGGCGGCTGTCGTTGTCGCCGACGGCCAGCGCCTCGAAGGCAGCACCCGCAGGTGGCGAGAAGCGCCCGGTCAGTGGCTCGCCGTTGCCGCGCGCCGAGGGCAGGGTGTGCGCCGGGGTGGAGTAACTCTTGCCGCTGGCGTCGATGAAAGCGATTTGCTGATTGCTCTTGCCGCGGACCGCCGCCAGATAGCCGTCGCCATCGCGGTAGCCGAGCGCGGCGGCGTCAACATCGTGGCCTTTGGCGGCGCGCACCCAGCCTTTGGCGGAGAGCACCACGGTGATCGGCTCGGAAGCGACCAGCGCGCTCTCGTCCAGCGCCTGTGCGGCTTCGCGCTCGATCAGCGGCGAGCGGCGCGGGTCGCCGTGTTTCTCCGCGTCGGCGCGCAGTTCGTCCTTGATCAGGTTTTTCAGCTTGGTCGGTGACTTCAGCAGCACCAGAATGCGCGCGCGTTCTTCCTCCAGTTGGTCGCGCTCGCCATTGATCTTCATTTCCTCCAGCCGCGCCAGTTGCCGCAGACGGGTTTCGAGGATGTAGTCGGTTTGCTCCTCGCTGAGGCCGAAGCGTGCCATCAGCACTTGGCGGGGTTCCTCCTCGGTGCGGATGATGCGGATCACCTCGTCGAGGTTGAGATAGGCGATGCGCAGGCCTTCGAGCAGGTGCAGCCGCCGCTCGACCTTGGCCAGGCGATGATTCAGTCGCCGGGTCACGGTGTCGGTGCGGAAACGCAACCATTCACTGAGGATGCGTTGCAGGTTCTTGACCTGGGGCCGGCCGTCGAGGCCGATCATGTTGAGGTTGACGCGGAAGCTCTTTTCGAGGTCGGTGGTGGCGAACAGGTGTTGCATGGTCTCGTCGAGATCGACCCGATTGGAGCGCGGCACCAGTACCAGGCGGATCGGGTTCTCGTGGTCGGACTCGTCGCGCAGGTCTTCCAGCATCGGCAGCTTCTTGGCGCGCATTTGCGCCGCGATCTGTTCGAGGATTTTCGACGGGCTGACCTGGTGCGGCAGCGCGGTGATGACCACGTTGCCGTTTTCGCGCCGGTACACGGCACGGGCACGGATCGAGCCGGTGCCGTTTTCGTACAGCGCGCGCAACTCGTCGGGCGGAGTGATGATTTCCGCCTCGGTGGGATAGTCCGGGCCGCGCACGTGCTCCATCAATTGCGCCACGCTGGCATCGGGCTCGTCGAGCAGGCGGATGCAGGCGCTGGCCACCTCGGCAAGGTTGTGCGGCGGGATGTCGGTGGCCATGCCGACGGCGATGCCCATCGAGCCGTTCAGGAGCACATGCGGCAGGCGCGAGGGCAGCCAGCTTGGTTCCTCCAGTGTGCCGTCGAAGTTGGCAACCCAGTCCACCGTGCCCTGGCCGAGTTCGCCCAGCAGTACTTCGGCGATCGGCGTCAGCTTGGATTCGGTGTAGCGCATCGCGGCGAAGGACTTGGGGTCGTCCGGCGAACCGAAGTTGCCCTGGCCGTCGATCAACGGGTAGCGGTAGGAGAACGGCTGCGCCATCAGCACCATGGCTTCGTAGCAGGCGCTGTCGCCATGCGGATGGAACTTGCCGATCACGTCACCGACGGTGCGCGCGGATTTCTTCGGCTTGGCGCTGGCGGCGAGGCCGAGCTCGCTCATCGCGTAGACGATCCGTCGCTGTACCGGTTTCAGGCCGTCGCCAACGAAGGGCAGGGCGCGATCCAGCACGACGTACATGGAGTAATCGAGGTAAGCCCGCTCGGCGTATTCCTTGAGCGGGATCTGTTCGTGATCGGTTTGGGGTGTCATCGGCGATAAAAGGCGTAAAGCAAGCCCTGCATGGTGCCAGAAGCGGGACCCTCAGGGCACCCCTGGCGTGCTGGCAACGCCGGCAGGGGCAAGCGCGGGGCGGTAGCGCCAGTGCCAGGGTTCGAACTCGATGCCGTAGGCATTGCCGGGTGGATAACTGAGCTGAAAGCCGTAGTCGCCCGCGTGTTGGAGCAGCCAGCGATAGGCTTTGCTGCGCGCGAAGCGGCCGTCGGCGGCCGGGACGCCGGGGGTGGTGAGGTCGACCGCGCAGCCGGTTTGGTGCTCGCTGTAGCCGGGTGCGGCGTTGATCGCCAGAGCGTCATCAAGCGGCATGCCGCGCGCCAGTTTGGCTTCCAGCAGCGCCCGTTGATGGTGGACGCTGCGATAGCCGGAGACCGCTTGCAGCCGGATGTGATCGCGGCCAGCGGCGGCAATCAGCCGTGTCAGTGCCGCCAGCGCATCGGGCGCGAGCCGCAAGCGGCGGCCGTACACGTCGCGGCCGCCGTCACGCAGGTTGGATTGCTCCGGATACAGCCGCATTCGGTGGCGCAGGGCGTAATCCGGAGGGATTCCCAGCGCGCGGCCGATGGCATCGATGCGGGCGCGATACGCCGGATCGATGCCGGCGTCACGGCACGCCGATACCGCCTCCGCCGCGTGCAGGGGGCACACGCTGGCGAGAGTCAGCAGCACGGCAAGGCAGAGCTGGCGCATGGCGTTCCCCGGTTGAACCGGCATCGTAGCCGAATTGTTCTCTTGCCACGGGCGGTCTGGATGGCGTCAGCGGCCGCACGGAGGGTTTTCACGCCGGTGCGGCAAGCTCGACTGAGATCGTCCAGCGCGCGGCCCCAGCGCTGGATGTCAGGCAACTGGTTGAATAGGAAGTGAATTAACTGATCTTAAATAGTGTACCGGTCAGTACGGAATTTATCAGGTTGCGCGCAGTCGAAGCTGCTGACCGGCGCTGTGCCGGTATCTTCAACTGGAGAACTTCATGAAAAAGTCCCTGCTTGCACTGTCCCTTGCCAGCCTCGGTGTACTGGCTGCCGGCTCCGCCATGGCGCAAAGCCATGGCGACAAAAGCGGTTGGTTCATCAACGGCAACGTTGGTCAGTCGGCGATCGACAAGGGGCCGTACGACAGCCATGACACCGGCTATGCCGTCAATGGCGGTTACCGTTGGGCGATGAACCCCTCGGTGGCC
>DASSXP010000158.1:0-5092 GCA_035703755.1 Rhodanobacteraceae bacterium
GATCGGTTCGCGGCTGCCGGGCGCGCGGGCGCGCAGTGATTGCGCCAGTTGATCGAGCGGCCGCAAGCCACGGCGCACGGCCCAGCCGACCAGCAGGGCGATCAGCGGCAGGCCGAACAGCAGCGGCAGTGAGTGGTCGAGCAGCAGCGCGCGCAGGATGTCGCGGCGGCTGTCGTAGCGCTCGCCGGTGCGGATCACTATCCCACTCGCCGGGTCGCTGAGGGTGTAGGTGCGCCAGCGATAGCGGCCGATGCGTATTTCATGGAATCCGCGCTGGCTCGCCAGCGGTGGCGCCAGCGCGGCAAAGTTGGCGGTGGCGAGCCGTACCCGGCCATCCGGGCCTGTGACCTGAAAGGCGACCTCGGTTTCGTAGGTGCGCGTGCCCAGCGGGATGGTGATCGGCACGTGCGGCATGCCTGTCGCCGTGGCGGCGGCCGTGCCCAGTGCCTCCGGCCCAATGCGTTCGATCAGGGTCAATAGCGTGCGCGCCGATTGCGCCAGCCGGCCGTCGGACAATTCCTGGATCTCGTGCAAGGTGGCGCGGAAGCTGAGTACGCCGAGCGGCAGCAGCACGGCGGCCAGCGCCATCACCACCAGCCAGCGCAGACGCCAGCGCAGGCTGGTCGCTTTCACGTCGGATCCCGCGGCAGCATGTAACCGAAGCCGCGCACCGTCTGCACGTTGGCCGCCCCAAGCTTGCGGCGCAAACCGTGCACCAGCACTTCCAGCGCACCACGGCCGACCGGATTGTCCAGTCCGTAAAGCGAGTTCTCCAACGCTTCCCGGCGCACGATGCGGCCGGCGCGTTCCATCAGTGCTTGCAGCAGGGCAAACTCGCGCCGGGTCAGATCCAGCGGCTCGCCGTTGCGGGTGGCTGCGGCGCGGTCCAGATCCAGGCTGAGCGCGCCGACCTCGATCCGGTTGGTCGCCATGCCATGCTGGCGCCGCATGACAGAGCGGATGCGCGCGGCCAGTTCATCCAGATGAAACGGCTTGACCAGATAGTCATCGGCACCGGCATCGAGGCCGCTGACACGCGCCGGGACATCGTCACGGGCGGTCATCACGATGACGGGCACTTTGATGCCGGCGCGGCGAACGTCGCGCAGCACGTCCAATCCGTCCCGACCGGGCAAGCCGAGGTCAAGCAGGATCAGCTCGGCGCCGCCGGCGGCGATGCCGGCAATCGCGCCGGCACCATCACGGAGCCAGGTGACGGTGTAGGACCAGCGTTCCAGCGCGTGTTGCATGGCGGCGCCGAGCTGGGTGTCGTCCTCGACCAGAATGATATGCACGTCGGGCTCTCTTGCGGGCAGTGTTGGCGCGCCGTTGCGCGGTTGGCCGCCTGCACGGTAGCGCAACGCGCTATTTGACGGCCAGCAGCACGGTGCCGGTGGCGACCAGCACGACCCCGGCCCATTGCGTGGGTGTGGGATGCTCGCCGAGGAAGCTGAAGCCGAACACGGCCACCAGAACCAGGCTCAGTTTGTCGACGGGGGCGACGCGGGAAATGTCGCCCAGCTTGAGCGCGCGAAAGTAGCAAACCCAGGAGGCGCCGGTGGCGAGTGCCGACAGCGCCAGAAAGGCCAGCGTCTTTGGCGATATCGCGCGCGGGTCCGCCCATTTGCCGGTGGCGCCGGTAAAAGCGACCAGCAGCACCGCCACCAACACGGTGCGCAACAAGGTGGCGAAGTCGGCGTCGATGTCCTGCACGCCGAGTTTCGCAAACACCGCAGTGAGCGCGGCAAAGACGGCCGCCAGCAGCGCCCACAGCAGCCAGCTGCCAGATTGCGTGCTCATGGCGAGGCGGGAGCAGCGCCGGCTGGTGGCGCCGGTGGCAACGGCGTGACCGTGGCGGCATCGCTGCGACGCCAGCGCATGCGGCCGGAATGAAATTCATCGTAGGCAACCTGGTACACGGCGATGGCCTGATGGAGCAATGCGTGATCGACGTCAGCATACGCTGTTGCATCGCCGCTGATCGGATCGGGTTTCACCTGCACCGCGCGCTGGCCGGGCGACAGGATGGTGAGGCGCTCGCCGGACAGAAAGCCGAGCAACTGGTAGGTGGACGGAAAGGCCCGTTCACGGCCCCGCTCCAGCTTGAAAATGTCATGGCCGAAGAACCGGCTGCGGTAGCTGAAATGCAGCAGCCCGAGCAGGGTTGGCGGGATGTCGACCTGCGCCATCATGCGCTCGACCCGGCGCGGTGCAAGGTGCGCTGGCGCATAGATCAGCAGTGGAATGTGGTAGCGGTTGAGCGGGATCTCGGTGCGTCCGGCGCTGGCGCTGCAATGGTCGGCGGTGATGACGAACACGGTGTCGCTGAAGTACGGCCGCGTGCGCATTCGCGCGATGAAGTCGCCAATGGCCCAGTCGGTGTATTTCACCGCGCCGTCACGCTTGCCTTGTGGCAGGTCGACGCGCCCAGCGGGCCAGGTGTATGGGCGGTGATTGGAGGTGGTCATGAGGTGCAGAAAAAACGGCTTGCCGCGAGCGTGGATGCGATCCATGCGCTGCATCGCCAGCGTGTACAGATCTTCATCGGCGACGCCCCAGACATTTTCCGAGTGGATGTGTGCGTTGGCGGGAATGTCGCGGCGGTCGACGGCGGTGTAGCCGTTGGCGCTGAAGAACGCATTCATGTCGTCAAAGTAGCCGTAGCCGCCGTAGACAAATTCCGACTCGTAACCACGCTGATTGAAAATATCCGCCAGTGAGAACAGGCCCTGATTGTGCGGCTGCTTGAGCAGCGAGTCGCCCGGCGTGGGTGGCACCGACAGCGCCAGTGCCTCAAGTCCGCGCACGGTGCGCGTGCCATTGGCGTAGAGACGATCGAAGAACAGGCTTTGCCCGGCCAGCCGGTCGAGGTTCGGAGTCAGGTGTTTGCGGTTGCCGAACACACCCATGAAATCCGCCGACAGGCTCTCGACGCTGATGAGCACGACATTGAGATGCTGCTCGGGTGAGGGGTTGCGGATCGCGCGGGTGAGGTCGTGCGGGTCGGTGCTGACATAACTGGCGTCGGGCGTCGCCAGCAACGTGCGTGCAATGGCATAGGCTTCGGCATCCGGCAGGTTGCGATAAAAACGGTGGAAGTTCAGCCCCGCATTGCGGAAAGCGGCGAAGAACTCGTAGATGCCGTTGCCGGCCAGCGAGTTCACGTAGGCATTGTCGAGGCGATCCTTGTCGCCGGCACTGACGCCGAGCGTCAGTGCCACGGTCAGTGCCAGCCAGCCCAGTACCAGCCACGAGCGTTGCCGGAAGTGGCTGTCGTCGTCGCCGGTGCTCAGGTATTTGCGGGTGGCGGCGAACAAGACGAGGGCGCCGATGGCCAGCAGCGCAAGCCAGCGCGCGACCGGATAGGACTCGCGGATGTTGCCGAGCACCTCGCGCGTGTAGACGAGGTAATCGACCGCAATGAAGTTGAAGCGGGAGCCGAATTCATTCCAGAACACGAGCTCCGCCGCGGCGGTGAACAACAGGACGAACAGCATCGCCAGACAGAGCGTGTAAACCACCCATTGCCCGATGCGTGAGGGGTAGGTGAAGGCCGCCATCGGCAGCACGAACAGGTACGGCAGCAGCGCCGGCCAGGCGGTTTTCAGATTGGCGTCAAACGCCAGCCGCAGGCCTGCCAGACACAGCGCGAAAAGCATGGTGACCGCGCCGGCGTGCAGCCAGGCTTGTGCGGCGCCGCTGCGGCGGCCGCGTTGTGTTGGCACCAGCCACAGCAGCAGCACCAGCGGCCAGGCGAAATAGACAAACGTTGTCACGTCGTAGCCCAGCCCGACAGCGAAGGCGTACAGCCAGTAACCGGGTTTCGGTGCTATGCCAGTGCCCGTCATCCACAACAGCGCGAGGCGGGTGAGGAACGAAATGCCGATCATGCAGGCGCCGAGCCAGAACAGCGGGCGTAGCCGCGGACGCAGGGACGCGTGGAGTGTGGTGAGGGTGTGAGTCACGACGCGATGCGCGGTGTTGAAGTCAGGCGCCGTGCCAATCAGGGACGCGGAGTGTCGCCGGCCGCTCCGGCGTGCGACGACGTGCACGCAGCGCGGCGGAATCTGGATGGATGGCAAGTCGGTGCATGTGCTGTCGATCGGGTACGGCGATGGAACCCGATGATGGCAGTGCCAGCTTAGGTGAAACTTAGCGCGGTGCGGATCGGCGGCACGCGTTGCAGATCGGCGATTATTCGCCGGCGCTCAGCGCGCGGTCACTGCCCGCGCAACCGCAGCGCGCTGGCGGCGGCGAGTTGGTGGGCGAGGGCGTCGTCGACGTGCCCGTGTTGTGGTTCGAGCGCCGGTTGCACGGCCGCCAGCAGAGCGAACCACGGGTCGTTGCGGACGCCGGCGCGGTCGAGGATGGTGCTGCCCAGCATCCACGCGGGCAAGTCGCGCCGTGTGGGCGCGTGCGGCTGGCCGGGTTCGATCAGAAGGTACGGCACCGGTTGCTCGCTGGCGTCGCGGCCGTCATCAAAGCCGAGCTGGTAGACGTCGCCGAGCCCCGGCAGGTGGTCGCCGTAGAACAGCAGCAGGCTGGGGCGGGCGCGCTGCGCCAGTGCGCTGGCGAGGCGGCCGAGTTGCGCGTCGGCGTCGCGTTGGTGCAATAGATAGGTTTGCAGGCGTTGCGTGCTTGCGGGGTCGAGCCCGGCGGGTACCGGAATCGCGTTGCGTGCGGCGGCGGCATCTGCGCTGAGCGGCACGTTGTCGTAGGGCCCATGTTCCTCGATGCTGATGCCGAATACGAACTGCGGTGGGCCGTCCGCGGCGAGGCTGGACAGCACCACGTCGGTGAAGGCGGCGTCGCTGATGTAGTAGCCGCGCCGTGGCGCCTTGGCGAAGGCCGGGTCGTCTTCGCTGATGAAGCGGTCGAAGCCCAGCTGGCGGAACACGTTGCGGCGGTTCCAGAAGCCGCCCTTGTTGGGGTGCACGGCGGTGCTGCGGTAACCGGCGTGTTTCAGCGACGACACCAGCCCGCGCAGATGGGCCGATTCGATGCCGAGGTACGGGTATTGCAAGCCGGGGAAGCTGGACAGTGGCAGGCCGGTCAGAACCTCGAATTCGGTGCGGATGGTGCCGCCGCCGAA
>DASSXP010000315.1:0-8371 GCA_035703755.1 Rhodanobacteraceae bacterium
TGAATTCAAAGTTCAACGGCCCGTTCACCTGATCCGGGATCGAGTCCAGCAGGCTTTGGGCCTTGTCGATGGCGGTCACACCGGCGGCGACTTGGCCCAACCCCAGCTCCGCCCGTGCCACGAACTGCCAGACCCGCAGCAAATTGTTGCCGCGCTGCACCGCCAATTGCGCCCGCTCGATTGGCAGCGCCGCCGCAAACAGCGCGCGCGATTTCGCCACATCACCGTTCAACCGATGCAGCTCCGCCAGCTGCAAAGCCTTGGAGCCGCCACGGACAGAAAATGTATCCGGATTGTCCGGAATGCTTTCCAGCAAGGCCAGCGCCTGCGTGTAACGGCGCATGTAGGTCAACACGGTAATGCGTTGCAGTTTCAGGATCGACGCGCTGCCCTTGGCGGCGGCCAGTGCGCGCGCCAAGTCCCCACTGCCGAGCAGAATGGCATACGACTGGTTGTAACGGGCATTGACGTTGTCGGGGTCCAGCGTCAGCGCATTGGCAAACCAGGTTTCCGACTCGCGGTAACGGCTGGCCATCATGCAGGTGATGCCGACTTCATAAGCCAGCGCCGAATTGCGCGGATCATGCGCCAGCGCCTGTTGCAATGAATCGATGGCGCGATCGAAATCGCCTTGCCGGCGCTCGACGTAGCCACGCGCGGCCAGCGCATCGGCATCATTGGGGCGCAGTGTGAGCGCGGTGTTGAAGGCGGCCAGCGCCGCCGCGTAATCGCGCTGCCCCCAGTAGTCGCTGTAGCCAATGGCGATATGTGCTGCCGCTTGCTGCGGCGCCAGTTGCCGCGCCCTGGTCGCATCCAGCCGCGCCTGCGCCGCCAACGCTACAGGGTCCTCGCCGCCACCACCGAACCAGGCCAGCACGCTTTCGGTGCGCGACAAGCGTGCCCACGCCAGCGCGAAGTTCGGGTCGGCGGCCACCGCTTGCCGGAACAAGGGGATGGCCGCCTTCCAGTTGGCGGTGTCGTAGTTGACGTTACCGCGATCGAGCTGAAATTGGGCGCGCAAGAACAGGTCGTAGGCCGCCTGATTGGAGGTCGGCGCAGTGGACAGTTGTGCACTCTGCGTCGGCGAGAGCTTCGCGCTCAACGCCGCCGCGATCTTTTCCGCCACCTCGCCTTCGACGCCGAAAATGTTGTCCAGCCGCCGCGTGTAACTGTCGGCCCACAGGTGTGCGTCGGTGGCGGCATCGATCAACTGCACGTTGATCAGCACCTGGTCGCCCTGCTTTTGCACACTGCCTTCCAGCACCGTCGCCACGCCCAGTTCGGCAGCCACCCGACGCAGGTTGCTCGGCCGACTCTGGTACTTCATGGTCGAGGTCCGGGAAATGACCTTGAGCTGACCGATGTCGGCCAGCTTGGTCAGGATCAGGTCCTGCATGCCGGCGACGAAGTATTCGTTGTCCTTGTCAGCCGAAAGATTCTCGAACGGCAGCACGGCAACCGATTTATGCGGCACGTTCGCGCTGGCAATGGCCGGCAATGCCGTGCCCGGCGCCGACTGCGCGCGTTGCCAGTAGAACGTGTTGAGCAGCAGCAAGCCCACCGCCAGCAGCAACACCAGGATGATCAACAGATCAATGCGGCGGCCGATGCGGCGGGTCGTCGTGGGGTCGCGCGCCATCAGAGAGTGCGCCGGCGCCGTGCGACGCAGACCTTGCGGGGTGATCTCGACCACCCAGGCCAACACCGCCACCACCGGGAAACCAATCGCAATGGCCAGCACCACCGCCCGCACCGTCCACGGCGGCAACTCAAAAACCGGAAACAGTTGCGTGACCAGCTGGATCACAATCCACCCAATCGCGGCGTAGGCGATGATCGCGCGCCAAACGTGGCGGCGACTCAGTTCGTCAAAGAAACCGGGCTTGTTGGCCACCCCGCGATCCGCTGGTCCCGCCGGCTACCGACCGGCCTCCGCAGCGCAAGTGTCGCGGTTCACCACCCGTGTTGCAAGAACCGTGCGCCACGCCAGCACAAAATGGCTGGCGTGGCTCGTTACGAATCAGGTCTGCGCGGCGGGGCGGCCAAACTTGATGTCCGATGGCTCACCACCGTCACCACGGCCAGACTCGTTCTTGTTCCAGTCTGCCGGCGGCGGCGGATCACGCCCATCCATGATGGCGGCGATCTGCTCGCGGTCGATGGTCTCGTATTGCAGCAGTGCCTGTGCCATCCGGTGCAGCGTATCCATGCTGTCGACGAGGATGCGGCGCGCGGTGGTGTAGGCTGAATCGACCACGCCGCGCACGGCATCGTCGATCTTGCGCGCGGTTTCCTCCGACACCTGCTTGTGCTGGGTCACCGAACGGCCGAGAAAGACCTCGTCCTCTTCCTCGTTGTAGCTCATCGGGCCAAGCTCGCTGCTCAGGCCATACTTGGTGACCATGTCGCGGGCAATCTGGGTCGCCCGCTGGATGTCATTGCTGGCGCCGGTGGTGACCTTGTCCTCGCCAAAGATCAACTCCTCGGCGACGCGGCCGCCGTACAGGCTGGCAAGGCGGCTTTCAAGCGAGGTCTTCGAATGGCTGTAGCGGTCCTGCTCGGGCAGGAACATGGTGACACCGAGCGCGCGGCCACGCGGGATGATGGTGACCTTGTGCACCGGGTCGTGCTCGGGCACCGTCAGCCCGACGATGGCGTGGCCGGCTTCGTGGTAGGCGGTGAGCTTCTTTTCCTCGTCGCTCATGATCATGGAGCGGCGCTCGGCGCCCATCATGATCTTGTCCTTGGCGCGCTCGAAGTGGTTCATGTCGACATCGCGGCGATTGTCACGGGCAGCGAACAAGGCCGCCTCATTGACCAGATTGGCGAGATCGGCGCCGGAAAAGCCCGGCGTGCCACGCGCGATCACCAGCGCGTCGACGTCGTTCGCCAACGGCACCTTGCGCATGTGCACTTTCAGGATCTGCTCGCGGCCCTTCAAGTCCGGCAACGGCACCACCACCTGACGGTCAAACCGGCCCGGCCGCAGCAGCGCCGGGTCGAGCACATCGGGGCGGTTGGTGGCGGCGATCACGATCACGCCCTCGCTGCCCTCGAAGCCGTCCATCTCGACCAGCAACTGGTTCAGGGTCTGCTCGCGCTCGTCGTGGCCACCGCCGAGGCCGGCGCCGCGATGGCGGCCGACCGCGTCGATTTCGTCGATGAAGATGATGCACGGCGCGTGCTTCTTGGCCTGCTCGAACATGTCGCGCACGCGCGCCGCGCCAACGCCGACGAACATTTCGACGAAATCCGAACCGGAAATCGAGAAGAACGGCACCTTGGCCTCGCCGGCGATGGCCTTGGCCAGCAGGGTCTTGCCGGTACCGGGCGAACCGACCATCAACACGCCGCGTGGAATCTTGCCGCCGAGCTTGGTGAATTTGGACGGATCGCGCAGGAAGTCGACCAATTCGCCGACTTCCTCCTTGGCCTCGTCGCAACCGGCGACATCGGCGAAAGTCACCTTGATCTGGTCCTCGCCCTGCAACTTGGCCCGCGAGCGGCCAAAACTCATGGCGCCGCGACCGCCGCCACCCGACTGCATCTGGCGCATGAACCAGATGAACAAACCGATCAGGATCACCACCGGAATCCAGTCGAACAGCACCCGCAACAGCGAGAAACCGTTGTCGCCCGGCAGCTGCTTGACCTGCACGTCGTGCTTCAGCAGACGCGATACCAGTTGCTCGTCCCACGGCGGCGCTTCGGTTCGCAACGGGCTGCCGTCCTTGAGCTTGCCGGTGAGGGTTGGCGGGTTGGTCGCGCTGATGGTGACATCCGCGACATTGCCATTCTCGACCTGCTGCACGAAGGTCGAATAGGTCATTTCCGAGCTCGTCTTCTGGTGCTGGCCGAGGCCCTGGTAAACCGTCAGCAACACCACTGCAACCACCAGCCACAACAGCAGGTTCTTGGCCATGTCGTTCATCGTGCGTCTCCTGCGGCAAGGGCGGCCGACAGTTGCGAGCGGGTTTCGATCAAGCGTGCATCAAACATGCGTTGCGGTTCCTCAGGCCTTGCGGCCCGTTGCCAGTGCATACACCTCACGCGAACGCGCGCGCGAGGCCTTGGGTTTACGCATGGTCACGCGTCCGTAGTCGGCGCGCAAGCCACGCACGTAGTCATCGAAGCCGACGCCCTGGAACAGCTTCACCAGCAAGGCGCCACCCGGCTTCAGCCATTGACGGGCGAAATCGGCTGCCAATTCTGCCAGCTCCATCGCCCGCGCCTGATCGGCCATGGCCACACCGCTCATATTGGGGGCCATGTCCGAGAGCACAAGGTCCGGGCGCTCGCCTTCGAGCATGGTTTCGAAGCGCGCCAATACCTCGGCCTCACGGAAGTCGCCGCACAGGAACTCGACGCCGGCCAGGCTGGCCATGGGCAGGATGTCGAGCGCCAGCACCCGCCCCTTGTCACCCATGCGCTGACGTACCAGCTGGGCCCAGCCACCGGGGGCGGCGCCCAGATCCACCACACACATGCCGGGCTTCAGCAACCGATCGCGGTCGATCAGCTCTTCCAGCTTGTAGGCCGAGCGCGCCCGCACGCCTTCGGATTGGGCGCGTTTGACGTAGGCGTCGTCGAAATGTTCGCGCAACCAGCGCGCACTGCTCTTGCTGCGGGCCACGGTTCGCTCAAGTCCTGTTGCGGATGCGTTTCATGGCGCCATGATACCCTTGACGGCCCGCAAACTGACCGATTGAAGCTGAACCATGCCCGTTACCGCCAGCCAACGCCGCTACCTGCGCGAACTCGCACATCCCTTGAAGCCGGTGCTGTTGCTGGGGGCCAAAGGCGTGACGGCACCGCTGCTGGCCGAGCTCGACGTGGCGCTCGACCACCATGAGTTGATCAAGGTTCGCTTGAGCGGCGACCGCGCCGAACGGGCCAACCAGCTCGAACAACTGCTGGCCAGCAGCCACGCCGAAGCGGTGCAAAGCATCGGCCATGTCGCCGCCTTGTACCGCGCCAACCGCGACAAGCCGAAGCTGGCGCTGCCGCGCTGACACCCGGCGCACGGCATGGATCTCGACCTCGACCTGCCGCTCGCCGGCCACACCATCCGCCGGGTGGAGGCTGACGCCGTGATCGTGGACAGCACGCGGCTGGCGCAAAGCTTTCTGTTGTCCCCGTCCACTCTGCTGTCAAACTGGCCGTTCACGACGGTCGAGCAACTGGATGACGACGCCACGCGGGCCATCCTGGCCCTCAAGCCGGAGCTGGTGCTGATCGGCAGTGGCCCGCGGCAGGTTTTCGTCGCGCCGGCGATCCAGGCGGCGTTTCTGCGTCATGGTATCGGCATCGAATGCATGGACAACCA
Source organism: Rhodanobacteraceae bacterium (assembly GCA_035703755.1). Classification (GTDB taxonomy): domain Bacteria; phylum Pseudomonadota; class Gammaproteobacteria; order Xanthomonadales; family Rhodanobacteraceae; genus DASSBG01. Next base: position 5,327 of record DASSXP010000315.1, read on the forward strand.
CGCCTGCGCGCGCACCTTCAACTTGCTGGCCGGCGAAGGCCGTCACGTAGTCGCGGCGGTTTTGCTGCCTTGACCGGACCCGCGGCTCACACCACGGGTCCGGCCAGCCAATTACACCCCGTCTGACTGGGGGCGACGGCGCCACATGCCGGCTGCGGCCGCAGCCAGCAGCAGCCCCATCTGGCCGCCCCAGGCCAAGGCCGAACCGGCTGGAACCGGTACCGCGCTGCCGGTTGGCGGTGGCGCATTTTGCTCCGGCGTGCCACTGCACGGGAAGGTAATGTTGTCGTTGGCCCAGTTGATGTAACTGATGTCGGCCGACACCGCGTTGCCCTGTCCCAAGGGATTGCTGTTGGGATCGCCCGCCACGCCCGAATCAAAATAGGGTCCGCTCATCGAGCCCCACCAGTTGCATTGCAGATTCATGGTCACGTCAGTCGGCAGCAGATTCTCGGCACCGGAACCATTGCCGTAGAACTGGTTTTGACTGCCTTGCACCGTCGCCGGCTGGTCGTAGGAATCACCAATGATGCCGTCGCTGCTGGCGCCGCTGATGATGTTGCCGCCCAGCAGGCGCACGGTTGCCGGCGCGGAATAGCCGATTACTTCGAGCCCGGTTTGTCCACCGATCAGCTGGTTGGACGTCATGTCGAGCTGTGCGCCCCAGACCTGCACATTGTCGTAGCGCGGATTGTTGAAGGTGTTGCCCGCCAGCACATAGGCGCTGGCCCCGTACAGCGCCACCACGCTGCCATCCGTGTTGCTGACGACATTGTTCGTCAGCGCCGTTCCGGGGCCGGCGCTATCCACCAGGATACCCGTGGACCAGGAAGCAAACTCGCCGCAACCCGAGACATTGACATCGTCGCAGCGCAGGGTGGAGATGGCGTTGTTGTCGATGGTGGCGGTGGCATTCCACAGGTCGATGCCGTTTTGCGCCAACGGCGCGGCCAGCATGCCGGTGATGGTATTGCCGCTGACGGCGACCTGGGTGCCGGCGTCGTAAATGACGATGCCGGTTTTCTGGAAATCATCGATGCTGGAGTCTTGCACCGTGCCCGTGGCGCCATTGCGATAGCCAATGCCACGACCATTCTGACAGCCGGACAGGGGCTCGTCGCGGACGCTGCCAACGTGCACATTGCTGACGGACAAGTCCGCGGCATCGGCGAACACGCCATAGCCGATCGAGCCGCAGGTGCTGGCGCCCGGCCCCACCACGGCCAGATCGCTCAGCGCGGCGCTCATGCCGGGCGCCACATACACGATGGCGGTTTGTTGCTGGCCGCTGCCCGGCGTCACCGCGGTGTTGATCGCCAGTGTGGCAGGGGCCTGGACAATGGTTTGTGCGCTGCCGCCACCCTGAATGGTCACGTTCTTGTTGACGACCACTTGCTCAACGTAAGTGCCCGGCGCGAGCTGAAGCACATCTCCGTTGGCGGCCTGCCCCATGGCATAACCAATCGTCTGGCAACCCGGACTGCTCGAACAGGTGCCGCCGTCACTGCCATTGACGGCATCGACATAACGCGTGGCCGCCGCCGCAGCGGTGCTTGCACCCATTGCGGTCAATCCCAGCAACACCGCACCCACCATCCCTTTGCGCTTGCATCGAATCAACATAATCGCTCCCATTCGTGTTGCCGTCGCGGCCGCGACGGCATCGGCACAGCAGAATCAATGTAGCGGCTGGCTGCCGATTCAACAAGAAATGCCGCCAGGGAAACGGCGCAGTACCTTTACCCGCCCTGACCGCGAGCAGTGAAAATGGATGCCGAATGGTCGCCAACACGGCATAATTGGCAGTTGGAGCCTTCGGATGTTGACGCACCCGGCGCTCAACTCCCGATCCCAACGCGGACACCCCCATGGAAAATGATACTGTCGCCGACGGCTTTGCCGCACTCGGCCTGCCGGGCGTTTTGCTCGAAACCCTGGCCAAAGTGGGCTACGAGTCGCCCTCGCCGATCCAGGCCGCCACCATCCCGCCGTTGCTGGAGGGCCGCGATGTACTGGGTCAGGCGCAGACCGGCACCGGCAAGACCGCCGCCTTCGCGCTGCCGATCCTGAGCCGGCTGGAACTGGTTTCCGGCCGTCCGCCGCAAGCGCTGGTGCTGGCCCCGACCCGCGAACTGGCGATCCAGGTCGCCGAAGCGTTCCAGACCTACGCCGCCGGCATGCACGGCTTTCAGGTGCTGCCGATCTACGGTGGCCAGAGCTATGGCCCGCAGTTGGCCGGCCTGCGTCGCGGCGCGCAGATCGTGGTTGGCACCCCCGGCCGCGTGATTGATCATCTGGAACGCGGCTCGCTGGATTTGTCCGCGCTCAAGCATCTGGTACTGGACGAAGCCGATGAAATGCTGCGCATGGGCTTCATCGACGATGTCGAAAAGGTGCTGGAAGCGACGCCGGAAACCCGTCAGGTGGCGCTGTTTTCGGCCACCATGCCGCCGCCGATCCGCAAGATCGCGCAACGCCACCTCAAGAACCCGAGCGAAATCACCATCGCCGGCAAGACCTCGACCGCCGCCAACATCCGCCAGCGCTACTGGGCGGTCAGCGGTCTGCACAAACTGGATGCAATGACCCGCATCCTCGAAGCCGAGCCGTTCGATGCCATGCTGGTGTTTGCGCGCACCAAAAAGGCCACCGAGGAACTGGCGGAAAAACTCGCCGCCCGCGGCTTCGCTGCGGCCGCCATCAACGGCGACATCGCGCAAGCACAGCGCGAACGCTCGATCCAGCAGCTGCGTGACGGCCGCATCGACATCCTTGTCGCCACCGACGTCGCCGCCCGCGGCCTGGACGTGGAGCGCGTCAGCCACGTGCTCAACTACGACATCCCCTACGACACCGAAAGCTACGTGCACCGCATTGGCCGCACCGGTCGCGCCGGCCGCAAGGGCGAAGCGATCCTGTTCGTCAGCCCCCGTGAGCGCGGCATGCTGCGCGCCATCGAGCGCGCGACGCGCCAGCCGATCGAGCCGATGGAACTGCCCAGCGTCGAGACCGTCAACGAGCAGCGCGTCAACCGTTTCCTCGGAC
>DASSXP010000333.1:0-3619 GCA_035703755.1 Rhodanobacteraceae bacterium
CCATCGAACAGAGCGCGCGTTTGCTGCACAATGGCGGTCTTTTCGGTGCGTCCTGGCGCATCCAAACCCGTCTCGAGGATCTCCGGAACGCACCATGGCCGGTACTCTTTTTGTTGTAGCCGCGCCCTCGGGCGCGGGCAAGTCCACCCTGGTCAACGCGCTGTTGGCGCGCGAGCCGGGCATCCGGCTGTCGATTTCGCACACCACGCGGGCGCCGCGCGCGGGTGAGAGCGAAGGCAGTCACTACCACTTCGTCAGCCGCGAGACGTTTCAGGCGATGATCGATGCCGGGCAGTTTTTCGAATACGCAATCGTGCACGGCGACATGAAGGGCACCTCGCTGACCGCGGTGGCGCCGCTGCTGGAACAAGGCCAGGACGTGTTGCTGGAAATCGACTGGCAGGGCGCGCGGCAGGTGCGGGCCAAGGTGCCCGAGTGCCAGAGTATCTTCATCCTGCCGCCGTCGCGCGCGGAACTGGAGCATCGCCTGCGCAAGCGCGCCACCGACAGCGAGGCCAGCATCGAGCGACGCTTGCACGACTCACGCGCGGAGATTTCCCACGCCGAGGAGTTCGATTACATCCTCGTCAATGACGTATTCGAAACCGCGCTCGACGACATGCAGGCCATCGTGCACGCGGTGCGCTTGCGCACACCGCTGCAACGGCTGCGCCACGCCGGCCTGATCGCCGAATTGCTGGATGATCCGGCACGCGAGGATGCCAGCGAATGAGTACGCCCGATCTCGATGCGCGCCCGGCGGACAGCCTGATCTCGATCCGTGGCCTCACCACCACCTTGAACGGCAAGCGGGTATTCGACGCGCTCGATCTCGACATCCCGCGCGGCCAGGTCAGCGCGATCATGGGGCCGAGCGGTACCGGCAAGACCACGCTGCTGAAACACATCACCGGGCAGATGCGCGGCGACGCCGGACGCATCGCCGTCGCTGGCGCCGACGTCGCGGCCCTGGATCGGCAGGCCCTGTTCGGCTTGCGCGAAAAGATCGGCTACCTGTTCCAGAACTCGGCACTGCTGACCGATTACGACGTATTCGAGAACGTGGCCTTTCCACTGCGCCAGCACGCCAATCTGCCCGAGGTCTTGATCCGCAACATCGTGCTCACCAAGTTGCAGGCGGTCGGTCTGCGCGGCGCGGCGCGGCTGATGCCGGCGGAGCTGTCCGGCGGCATGGCGCGCCGGGTGGCGCTGGCGCGCGCGATCGTGTTCGACCCAATGCTGATCCTCTACGACGAGCCGTTCGTCGGCCTCGACCCGATTGCCTTGAACCAGGTGCTGAAATTGATCCGCACCTTGAACCAGAGCCTCGGCATCACCTCGGTGCTGGTGGCACACGAGCTGGAGGCGGTGCGTCAGGTTGCCGATCAAGTGTTCCTGATCGCCAACGGCAAGGTGGTCGCGGCGGGCGCGCCACGGACCATCGCCGACGACGGTTCGCCGTGGACGCGGCAATTCTTCGGTGGCGAGGCCGATGGCCCGGTGCCGTTCCATTACCCGGCCGGCGACTACGCCGCTGCGCTGGATCTCGCGGAGCCTGCCCGATGAGCGCGCAACCCCGTCGCAGTGCCGTGCTGGGCGCGGTGGAGGAAATCGGCCGCTGCGGCCTCTTCGGCCTGTCACTGATCGCGGCCATTCCAGCCAGCTTGCGGCACCTGCGCGAAACCCTGCGGCAGATCTGGTTCGTCGGCGCGATGAGCCTCGTCATCATCATGACCTGCGGCCTGTTCGTCGGCATGGTACTGGCGCTGCAGCTCTACTACGTGCTGTCGATTTTCGGTGGTACCGCCGCGCTCGGCAGCGTGGTGGCGCTGAGCCTGTTCCGCGAGCTTGGGCCGGTGGTCACCGCCTTGCTGTTCGCCGGCCGCGCCGGCACCTCGATCACCGCCGAGATCGGGCTGATGAAAGCGACCGATCAGCTCGATGCGATGGAGATGATGGCGGTCGACCCACTGGCCTACGTCGCCACCCCGCGCTTCCTGGCCGGCATCATCGCCATGCCGCTCCTGGCCTGCGTCTTCAATGCCATGGGCATCTTCGGTGGCCATCTGGTCGGCGTCAGCTGGTTGGGCATCGACAACGGTACCTTCTGGGGCAACATGGCCGGCAGCGTCGATGTGTGGAAAGACGTCGTCAACGGCGTCTGGAAGAGCCTCGCTTTCGGCGCCGTCACCACCCTGATTGCCGTCTACCAAGGCTATTCGGCGCCGCCCACCAGCGAAGGCGTGGCCCACGCCACCACCCGCACGGTGGTGTTTTCCTCCATCGTGGTGCTGGCGCTCGACTTCGTTATGACCGCATTTTTGATGTGACCTGCCCGATGAAATACCAGACTTCTTCCCTTGTTTCGAGGCCCGCGCCATGAGCCAGCCACGCTCCTCCCACGCCGTCGGTACCGGCTTGTTCATCCTGCTCGGCTTCGCCGCGCTGGCCTACCTCGCCACCCAGACCACCTCAATCGCCAACTATCGCCAAGGCGATACCTACGCGATCAAGGCCCGCTTCACCAATATCGGCCAGTTGAAATTGCAGGCGCCAGTGAAACTGGCCGGCGTGCGCATCGGTTCGGTCGCATCGATCGCGCTCGAAGCGGACAAGCTCGACGCACTGGTGACGCTGGACATCGATCAGCGCTACAACCAGATCCCCGATGATTCGGCCGCGGCCATATTCACCAGCGGTTTATTGGGCGACCAGTACGTTGGCATCCAGCCCGGCGGTTCGCCGGACATGTTCGTCAATGGCGATCAGGTCATCCTCACGCAATCGGCCATGCAGCTTGAAGACCTGATCGGCAAGTTCCTTGTCAACGGTTCCCCCGACAAGGACAAGAAGGACGGCGCTTCCACCCCTTGACTGTCGCGCCGGCGGCCCCATCACGGGGTGTTGGCAAATGGAGATTCGAGCATGTTGCGTAAGCTTATCCTTTCATCCGTCGTCGCGCTGTCGGGTTTGGTGATGATGCCGGCATCGGCGCAGAGCACCGCCACGCCGCAGCAAATCGTGCAGGGCATTTCCGATCAGCTGGCGCAGCAGATCGAGGGCCACCGCGCCGAGCTGAAACAGGACCGCGAGAAACTGATCGACGTGATCGACTCGGTGTTCCTGCCGCACTTCGATATCGACTACGCCTCGATCCTGGTGCTCGGTCGCCACGCCCGTGAAGCCACGCCGGCACAGCGCGAGCGTTTCGCCAAGGCGTTCTACAACTCCATCACCCATCGCTATGCCGAAGGCCTGCTCAACTACACCAAGGGCGCGGTCAAGGTGTTGCCGTACAAGGGCGATCTCGACAACAAGCGCAGTATCGTGCGCACCCAGGTGGTGCTCAGCGACGGCAAGACGATTTCGGTCGACTACGCTTTCCGCAAGACCCGCAGCGGCGAATGGAAAGCCTATGACGTGATCATTGAAGGCATTTCCTACATCACCAACTACCGCAATCAGGTCGACGCCGAAATCCGCAAGGAAGGCATCGAGCAGCTGATCACGCGGCTGGAAACCCAGGGTGAGAAGGCGCTGGAAGCGATGGACAAGGACGGCGCCGCGTCATGAGCGCGGCCGCGCTGCGTTTCGAGTCGCCGGCCGCCGATACGCTGGC
>DASSXP010000004.1:0-2194 GCA_035703755.1 Rhodanobacteraceae bacterium
CGCAGGCCGGAGGTCACGAACGGCGAACGCGGGTCGTTGGGGACCGAGTTCTTGTTGACCGTGATGTGGGCCTTGCCGAGGGCCGCTTCGGCGTCCTTGCCCGACACGTCCTTGCCGATCATGTCGACCAGCATCAGATGGTTTTCAGTGCCACCGGAGACGATCTTGTAGCCGCGACCCATCAGGGTCTTGGCCATCGCCTTGGCGTTCTTCACCACCTGCTGCTGGTAGGCCTTGAAGGAAGGCTCCAGCGCTTCCTTGAACGCGACGGCCTTGGCCGCGATCACGTGCATCAGCGGGCCGCCCTGAATACCGGGGAACACGATCGACTGCAACTTCTTCTCGATTTCCTCACCGGCGCCCTTGGCGACGATCAGGCCGCCACGCGGGCCGCGCAAGGTCTTGTGCGTGGTCGAGGTGACCACGTGCGCGTGTGGCAGCGGGCTCGGGTACACGCCAGCGGCCACCAGGCCCGCCACGTGCGCCATATCGACAAAGAACAGCGCGCCAACCTTGTCGGCGATGGCGCGCATGCGCGCCCAGTCGACTACCTGCGAGTAGGCGGAGAAGCCGCCAACCAGCATCTTCGGCTGGTGCTCCACCGCCAGTTTTTCGATGGCGTCGTAATCCATCCGTCCGGCAGCGTCGACACCGTACTGCACCGCGTTCAACACCTTGCCGGATAGATTGACCTTGGCGCCGTGGGTGAGATGGCCACCGTGCGCCAGCGACATGCCGAGGATGGTGTCGCCGGGATTCAGCAGCGCGAAGTACACCGCCTGATTGGCCTGCGACCCCGAATGCGGCTGCACGTTGGCGTAGTCGCAATCGTAGAGCTGCTTCAGGCGCTCGATCGCCAGCCGTTCGGCCACATCGACATGCTCGCAACCGCCGTAGTAGCGCTTGCCCGGATAGCCCTCGGCGTACTTGTTGGTCAACACGCTGCCCTGCGCTTCCATCACCCGCGGGCTGGCGTAGTTCTCCGAAGCAATCAACTCGACGTGATCTTCCTGTCGCTGCCGTTCGTGCTGGATTGCCTGGGCCAATTCATCGTCGAAGCCGGCGATACGCATGCTGCTCGGGAACATGATCAACCTCGTGGTTTGCAGGGATGGAGACGGGAAACGGGAAAACCGCCATTTTAGCCGAGCAAGCGCCTTGACGGCCAGCCGACAACTGGCACCCGCGCAACGAAATAACCGATAATGGCGTGTTTTTTTGCGGGCCTTTTGGCCAACACCTTACGCGGAGCAGCCATGCAGTACATCTACACCATGATCGGCGTCAGCAAGATCGTCCCGCCCAAGCGCCAGATCATCAAGGACATTTCGCTGTCCTTCTTCCCCGGCGCCAAGATCGGCCTGTTGGGCCTGAACGGCGCGGGCAAGTCGACGGTGCTCAAGATCATGGCCGGCGTCGATACCGATTATCAGGGCGAAGCGCGGCCGCAACCCGGCATCAAGATCGGCTATCTGGCGCAGGAGCCGCAGCTCGACCCCGAGGCCACGGTGCGCCAGTCGGTCGAGGAAGGCGTGGGTGAAATCCTGCAAGCGCAGGCACGGCTGGACGAGGTCTACGCCGCCTACGCCGAGGAAGGCGCCGATTTCGACGCGCTGGCCAAGGAGCAGGAGCGGCTCGAAGCCATCCTCGCCTCGGGTGACGCGCATACGCTGGAGCAGCAGCTCGAAGTCGCCGCCGATGCGCTGCGCCTGCCGCCGTGGGACGCGGTGATCGGCAAGCTCTCCGGCGGTGAAAAGCGCCGCGTGGCGCTGTGCCGTCTGCTGCTGTCCAAGCCCGACATGCTGCTGCTCGACGAGCCCACCAACCACCTCGACGCCGAATCGGTGGAATGGCTGGAGCAATTCCTGCACCGCTATCCGGGCACCGTGGTCGCTGTCACCCATGATCGCTACTTCCTCGACAACGCCGCCGAGTGGATTCTCGAACTCGACCGCGGCCGCGGCATCCCGTGGAAAGGCAATTACACCGAGTGGCTGGAGCAGAAGGACGAGCGCCTGAAGCAGGAAGAAAACCAGGAAAAGGCCCGCCAGAAAGCGATCCAGAAAGAACTCGAATGGGCCCGCCAGAACGCCAAGGGCGGCCGCAGCAAGGGCAAGGCGCGACTGGCGCGGTTCGAGGAGCTCAACTCGGTCGAGTACCAGAAGCGCAACGAGACCAACGAGATCTTCATCCC
>DASSXP010000019.1:0-6436 GCA_035703755.1 Rhodanobacteraceae bacterium
CGCACACCGCAAACACGTTCTTCGCCAAATCCACGCCAAGGGTTATAGTGCTCATGGAGACTTCCTCTGCTGTTGACGGTTGTGATGTAACACCATCATGGCCCACGAGGCCGAAGGGAGGGGAAGTCTCTTTTTACTCAGAAAGTGATCATGCAAGGCCTTCGGGACGGCCGATTTGATGCTGCCGATCACGAAACGACGAATCAGCGTCGGGACATCTTCGAGAATGGCGACCTCGTACACGGACACCTTGTCGAGATCAGTCAGTTGCCGTGACCAGGCCGTTGTCTGCTTTTGCGCGGCCTTGGTGAATCCCACGACCAAGACGGCCGGGCCGGATGCCAGATCACCCGGAATCTGGAATGCCTGATCGGACAGGGTTCGGGCATCGAGTTGCAGCGGTTGACCCCACGCTGCCACAACAGCCACGGCCAAACCAAGCGAAACGATGACAACGCGCCATGCACCACGTCGACCCTGACGAGAATCATGTGCCATGGTTGCCCTCGATGAAGCGCACGACGTCGTCGTGCAGCACTTTCAGTGACGGTTCGTGGGCGTAGATCATGTGCCCGGAGGGATACAGGTGGATGCCGATGTTGGCGCGCAGCTTGTCGGGGATTTGCAGGTGGTTCAATTCGTGCTCGGCAGCGAAGAACGGCGTGGCGAGGTCGTAGTAGCCGCCCAGCATCATCACTTTCAGGCCGGGGTTGGTTTTCATCGCGGTGGCGAGGTCGGGCATTACGTTGAGCGATTGCTGCAGGGCACCGTGTGAGCCGGGCGCGCGGTGCGAGAAGTCCCAGTGATCGATGTCGGCGAACAGGCGGTAGTGGCGATCCTGGCCGAACTTCAACACCCGTCGCACGTAGTCGTTGAAGGTGCCGACGTAGGCTGCGCTGATGGCCGAGGATTGCGGATCGTAATCGGATGTCTTGCCGAGCGGGTCGAGGCTGGGCCCGGAGAAACGGGTGTCGAGGCGGCCAGTGGTGTCCGCGCTGTCGTTCAGCAGCTCGTGCTCGAACATGCCACCGGAAACGCGCAGGTTGGCCTTCAGCAGATAATCAAGCGGCAGCCCGGTGTACTGGTGCAGCTTGGCGGCGATCGTCTGCTTGCGTTCGGGGGCCAGCAGGTTCCCGGCCAGCAGTGCGCTGGCGTAGTCGCCAAGGGCGAACTGCTCGACTTCCTCCAGCAACGGCTCCAGTTGCGCCGGCGCTTGCGGCAGCTTGTGGTGGTACCACGCGGTGGCGGCGTAGGTCGGCAGGCTGAGGATGTAGGGCAGATCGACGCCGGGGTTGGTTTCCGGGCCATCGACGCTGGTGTCAAAACTGAGGATTTGCGACAGCAGAATGACGCCGTTCAAATCCACCGCTTTCTGGTTTTCGAGGATGTTGGCCACCACCGCCGAGCGGGTGGTGCCGTAACTCTCGCCAAACAGGAACTTGGGCGAGTTCCAGCGGTTGTAGGTGGTCAGGAAGTCGGTGATGAAATCGGCAAAGGCGTGGGCATCGCCATCGACGCCGTAAAACTGTTTGCGGCGTTCCTTCATCAAGGACTCGCGTTTGGCCTTGTCCGGCGCATTGGCGAGCAGCCGACTGAAACCGGCGCCGGGCGCGTCGATGAACACCAGGTCACTGACGTCGAGCAGGCTGTCGGCGTTATTGACCAGCTGATAGGGCGCTGCTGGCGTGTGGCTGTCGTCGCGGGTGACGACGCGACGCGGACCGAAGGCGCCCATGTGCAGCCATACGGTGGCCGATCCCGGGCCACCGTTGTAGAGGAAGGTGAGTGGCCGTTTGCCGGCATCCGCGCCCTGCTTGAAGTAGGCGACGTAGAACAGGCTGGCGGTCGGCTCGTGCTCCTGGTCGCCGTGGCCGTGCAGGATCATCGTGCCGGCCACCGCCTTGTAGTCGATGCGCTTGCCGTCGATGGTGACGCTGCCGGTGGTGGTGGAGGTTTCCGGCTTGACCGTGCTGGCGGCCGCGGCGGGCTGCGTGTCGGCAGGTTTCCCGGGTGCCGCCCAAGCGGCGCTGGACAGCAGTACGGCCAAAGCAAAGACGGTGATGCGTAGCATGACGACCTCCTCGTGGCTGGCGACTACCGGCAGTATGCAACCACGCGCCGCGCCGGCCACGCGCCGGAAGTCATGGATCAGAGTTTCAGATACAGCCGCCGCCGATCCAGCCACCACACGATCAGCCACCACACGATGACGAAGGCAATGGCCCAGATCAGCGAGGCGGCCCACGGCCCGACCAATGGCGTGGCCCAGTTCGCCACCAGCGTGTGATAGAGCGGGTCCTGCCAGCCGAGGCCCGGCAGCAGCACTTGCAGCAGTTCCGAGCCGCCGTAGGCGGCGATCGCGTTGATGCCGAAACGGCGCCCCCAGGCCGGCCAGCCGCATTGATCGATCAACCAGTGGCACAGCGCCAGCGCCACTGCCGACCAGCCCGCGCACCACAGCACGAAGGATGGCGTCCACAGATTCTTGTTGAACGGAATCCACAGTGACCATGCCGCACCCAGCACCAGGGCGATGACACCCGCCAGTACCAGCCGGCGCATTTGCTGCTGGCGCATCGAGACCCCGGCGCAAAGACCGAGCAAGGTGGTCGCCAGCGCGGGCAACGTGCTCAGCAGACCTTCCGGATCGTGACCACGGCCGCTGACCGGGTCGATCGACCACACGCCGTGGCCAAACACCGCGAAGTCAACGCGACTGACGATGTTGACGTAGGGGTCGAGCGTGCCGCCGGCCAGCAGCAGTGCGGTATAGCCCGCCAGAATGGCGCCAATGGTCAGCCACCAGATGCGCGGCCGGCAATAGATCGCCAACGGCGCCGCCAGCGCAAAGCACACGCCGATGCGTTGCAAGACACCGGGCCAGCGCATGTGGCGATCCGGCAGCAGCCACGCGGCCAATGCGTTGATGGCAAGCCCCAGCGCGACGATACGCAGCGCCCGCCACCACGCCGCATGGAGCAGGCTCGCCGGGGCATCGCCGCGTTGCAGCCGTGGCAGGATCGACAGCGAGATCGAGACGCCGACGATGAACAGGAAGAACGGAAAGATCAGGTCGGTCGGCGTACATCCGTTCCAGACCGAATGATCCAGTGGCCAGTAGACGTGACCCCAGTCGCCCGGGTCGTTGACCAGCAACATCGCCGCCACGGTGATGCCGCGCAAGGCATCGACAGAACCAAGGCGACGGGACGACGCTGCGTTCATGGGGATCTCGCGGCGGCGGGCTGCTCGCGCAGCGATACCGTGCCCAGCCCGTACAACGGCCCATCGATCGGCGCGGCGACGTAAACACACAAAGCGTGCTCGCCGACCATGGCCGGCAAACGGGCGTCCAGCGTGAAAGCGGCCTTGGCTTGCGCCGGATCGGGCAACGGCATCCGCGCCAGCTCTTTGCCATCGCAGCGGTCGGCCACCACCACCAGTTCACCGGCCGGCGTCTGGTGCGGGCGTGCAACCACCAGTTTCTGTTCGTGCGCCAGCGCGTAATTGCGCACCAGCCGCGCGACGTCGAGGTGGAGCGACTGCACTCCATCCAGCCGCGTCGGCGGTATCAATTGGCACATGTCGAACACGTTGACCGCGTACACCGGTTGCGTGCTGGCAGCATCGGGCGTGGGTTGCAACCGCAGCCGGAAGTCGTTGCCGGGGCAATTCGGCAAGCTGTTGCCCGGATAGCTGAGCAAATGCGCCCGATCCAGCACCCGCTCGCGTGCAGCCGCCAGCGCCTGGCCTGCCACATCGAAGCTCGCTGCACGCACGGTGGCGGGGAGTTTGAGCGTGAACGGCGCCGCGTAACGCGGTGACGCCAGCGTCGGTGCACTGCCATCCAGGGTGTAGTGGATGGCGCCGAAGTCGGCCTGATTGGCCAGCGTCACGGTGGCGCGACCGGTGGCCAGCGCGAGGTTCCGGTCGACGTCAACCGCCACCGCGAAGGCACTGTCGGCGACGTTGACGTGGGCCGCGCGATAGCGCGCCATCTGCACCGCCAAGCGCGGCAAAAAGCCCTTCCAGTTGTGGCTCGCTGCCGGCGACCAGCCCAGTTCCGCCAGTGCCGCCAGCCGCGGGAAGGCCGCGTGCTCGACATGCGCCACGGTCGGGATGTGCTCGGTCCAGATATTGGCTTGCAGGCCCAGCACATGTTTCGCCTGCGCCGCGTTCAGCACCCCGGGCACCGGCGTGAAGTCGTAAATATTCTTGAGCGATTCGACCCCGAGCCGGCCGGCGTATTCGTCCGTGCCGGCGCCTTGCACATGATCGAAGTACAAGGTCGGTGCCGGCGACATCACCACGTCATGGCCGAGCAGCGCCGCCTTGATCGCGCCGTCGGTACCACGCCACGACATCACGGTGGCATCGTGCGGCACGTTTTCGCCTTCAAGAATCTCGTCCCAGCCGATCAGGCGGCGCCCGTGTTTTTCGAGGTACTGGCCGATACGGCCGATGAACCAACCTTGCAAGGCATTCTCGTCGCTGATGCCCAGCGTCTGCATTTTTTCCTGCACCGCGGGCGAGGCCTGCCATTGATCCTTGATGGCCTCGTCGCCACCGACATGGATGTAGCGCGACGGGAACAAGGCCATCACTTCATCGAGCACGTTGTCGATGAAGGTGAAGGTGGCGTCATCGACGTTGTAGAGCCACGGGTTGACGCCCCAGTCGACCGACACCGCCGGACGCTGACCGGTGACGCCCAGCGCCGGGTACGCCGCCACCGCCGCCTGCGCATGGCCCGGCATATCCATTTCCGGGACGATGGTAATGCCGCGAGCCGCCGCGTAGGCCACCAGCGTGCGGATTTCCTGCTGCGTGTAGAAACCGCCGTAGCGTGCGGGCTCACCCTGCTGGCCGGCATCGGGCGGTGTGCGCCAGGAACCGACGCGGGTCAGCTCGGGATAGCGTTTGATTTCGATGCGCCAACCCTGGTCGTCAGTCAGGTGCCAGTGCAGCACGTTGAGCTTATGCAGCGCCATCTGATCGATCAGGCGGCGGATGTCCGCGATCGGTTGCATGTGGCGCACCGAATCCAGCATCAGGCCGCGCCAGGCGAAGCGTGGCGCATCGTCAATGTGCAGCGCGGGCAAACGGCTGACCTGCGGGCCGCGCGTCAGCAACTGGAACAGGGTTGCCGCGCCGTGGATGAGGCCGGCGGCACTGCGGGCGCGCACGTCAACGGCGGTCGGCGTGATGTCGAGTTGATAGCTCTCGGCCGTGGCGCTCGCCGTCGCATCCAGCGCGAAATGGATTGCCGGCGCGGCACTCGCGGCCGGTGACAATTTCAGCGACGGGCCATTGACGGCCGCCAGCGACTGGATCAGGAACTCGGCGGCCTGATGCGCGGCCGTATCGTCTTTCGCAACCACCACGCGGGTGTTGCTGGCGAGCGTGAAGGCGCCATCGTGGCGCGCGACGTGGGCCGGCAGTGGAATCAGCGACAGCGCGGCTTCGGCCTGCGCCCATTGCGGCAGCAGCAGGCTTGCCGCGAGAGTCAGGATCGACAGGATGCGAAATGGCATTTGACGTCTCCTCGGGGGGTGATGGGAATACTGCGTCAGGCGCAGCCCCGAAACCACCGCCCGTGGCGACGGTACGGAATGAAAAGACGGGCCCGACATGGCGTCGGGCCCGTGGGCCGGAGAAGCCCGGGAGGGAACATCAGAAGAACTTGTACCGCGCAGTCAGGTAGAACTGGCGACCGTTGATGTAAGTCGCGTGCGGCAGCCGGCCGAGGCCGTCGATGGTGGTGGTGTAGGACAACTTCGGATTGTTGAGATTCATCGCGTCGAAGGTGAACGACAGGTGGTCGTTGAGGCTGTAACCGAGCGATGCCGCGAGATTGCCCACGCCTTCCTGATAGAACGAGTCGGTACGGCTGACACCGGCGTAGAAGGACGAGCGGTAGGTGTAGCTGACGCGTGCATTGAAGTTGGCGTTTTCGAAGTAGGCCGCGGCGTTCCAGGTGTTCTTGGAGGCACCGGCCAGCGGGCCACCGCCGCTGGAGTGACCATCGGCGTAGGTGTAGTTGGCGCTGACACCGAAGTTGTCGCCGATCGGCTGGATGTAGTTGAACTCGAAACCGCTGACTTTGGCGCCCTTGTTCGACGGCACGCTGACGAGGTAGGTGGAGTACACCTCTTGCCCCGACGTTTCGCTGGCCTGCATGTCCTTGTACTGCCGCGACTCGTTGGAGAAGTTCACGTAGTCCTTGAGGTCCATGTTGTAGTAGCCAACCGACAACAGGCCGCGCGGAGCGAAGTACCACTCCAGGGCCAGATCGAGGTTGGTCGACACGATCGGCTTCAGCTGCGGGTTGCCGCCGTTGCCGGTGTGGGTCAGGTCATCCAGTGACACGAAACCGGCCAGCGCGGAGTAATCCGGACGCGTCATGGTCTTCGATGCCGCCGCACGGAACACCAAC
>DASSXP010000137.1:0-20914 GCA_035703755.1 Rhodanobacteraceae bacterium
GAGATGAGCGAGAAGGTGCAGTTCCTGTTTGTGACCCACAACAAGAGCACCATGCAAGCGGCCAACCAGTTATGCGGCGTCACCATGCGCGAACCCGGCGTATCGCGTCTGGTGCTGGTGGATGTGGCCGAAGCGGCTAAACTGGCCGGCGCCGCCTGAGCGGTGAGCGGAGAACTCCGACATGGCCAGTGAAGCCCTGTCTGCCTCGGAAATGCGCGTCATCATCGCCCTGATCGGCGTTGTCGTGCTGGGCTTGATCTACTGGTTCGGCGTGTCGCGCAAGCCGGAGCAGGGCAGGCGCTCGGCACCGCGATCCGGCAATCGACTGGAACCCACGCTGGACAGCGAGGCCGAGACCGATCCGCTGCCGGGCGACAAGCCCGCCAGCGAACCACGCCAGGGCGAACTGCCTGTCGGCGACAAGCCCGCAGCCCCCGCAACACGGCGGCGCGGACCATTGCCGGGGCGGCGCCCACCGGGCATCGAGGTCGAACGCATTGTCAGCCTGTTCGTCATCTGCCGCGAACCCGGCGCCAGTTTCCATGGCACCAACATCATCGTGGCGGCGGAAAAAGCCGGGCTCGAATTCGGCGACATGGAGATTTTTCACCGCACTGTCGAGCACAGCGACCAATTCGGCCCGGTGTTCAGCGCCGCCAACATGGTCAAACCCGGCAGTTTCGACATGGCCAGCATCGAGCACCTCGAAACACCGGGCCTCAGCCTGTTCATGACCTTGCCCGGCCCGCTGTCGGCGCTGGATGCCTGGGACACCATGCTGCCCACCGCCCAGCGGTTGGCCGAATTGCTGGACGGGCAGGTAGTCGACGAACAACAAAACGCCCTCGGCCGCCAGCGCATCGCCTGGATTCGTGACGATCTGCGCGCCTGGGATCGCCAACACGAAGGCGACGCAATCGACACCGATCGACACGGATAATCAACGCCTGCCCGCGCGGCAACGGATCCGGCAACCGACTGTGCGCCGGAGCGCCCCTTGTGCGCGCTTGAGCAATCGCGCTGGCCAAACATGTAGCGGCGTTGACTTGATTGTTGTTACGGTTCTGGATCCTCTGGCGCCGCACGGCGGCGGCGTCGGGCCCGCAAGTCGCGCAGCCGTTGGCGCAGCCGTCGGCGTCGGCGCCAGAAATACACCGTCAGCAGCAGCAGCACGACAACGAGGATCAGCGCCAGCGCGATCTTGCTGCGCTGGATCCACAGCAGCAGCCATTCGTGGTTGACGGCACCGTAATAGCCAAGGCAAACCCACACTGGCACGCTGATCAAGGCGGCGGCACCATCCAGCGCCAGAAATTGCCAGAACGGCACCTTGTGTGACATCCCTGCGGTCAGGTAGATCGGTGCCCGCAGGCCCGGCAAAAAGCGGCCGACAAACATCAAGCGGGCACCATAGCGGTCAAAATAGGCCTGCACCTTGCCAAAGCGGCGCGGGGTCAGCAGGTAGCGCATCCAGCGCGTTTGCAACACGCGGGGACCGGCGTGGCGGCCAACCAGAAACATCACGCCGTCACCGGCAACCACCCCCAGCAATGCCACCGCCAGCATGTATTCCAGGCGGACGTGGCCGAGCCCGGCAATGACCCCACCGGCAATCAGGGTAATGTCTTCAGGCAACGGCAAGCCGAAGCCGCACAGCAGTAATACCGAGAAGACGGCGACATAGCCGTTGTTGGCAAAGATGTCGACCAGGTAGTCCAGCAACATTCAAGCGCGCCTGCACACGCGCCAGATGGCAGTGTGACGATGATTCGGAGGGGCCAATTCTACGTGAAGCCAGCCGCTCGGGCGAGCCGTCCCGACGGCAGCGATGCGCCATCCGGGTGCCAACGCCCCGCATCCTTTGATCAACGGATCAACGCAGTAAAGCCACCCGCCAGCGACAAGGTTCCCAGCACCATGCGCATCCAGAACAAATAGCGAAAGTAGCCCGGCGCATCCGCTCTGCGAATGCGGCCGCGACCGGTGCCACCCCAGGTTTCCCCGCTACGGCGCTGCGCGCCCGCACTAACCAGGCAAGCGCCGCCGACCAGCAGACATCCCAGCCCAAGTACCAGAGTCGCACCCATGAGAACCCCACGAAGGCAATCGACCATCGACGGGACATTGTGCCGCCTTCAAGCCGCGGCAGGGCGACTCACGACGATCCACACAATGCGGCGGCAAGCGGGCCGAACGGAGTGATGGACAACCATACGGGCAAAATAAAACTGCGCATAATACATATGGGCGTCATTTTGTCAGGCCGAGTAAAACCGTTGTCAGCCATGATTATTTCCCCCTTTTTGCAGGGGTGGCAAACCCTTCAATATTTCGCCTGAAAAAATCGCCGCATTCTGGCCCGGTGAAGGCCACCAAAGTTCCTGCAATGAACAGCCGTGGTTGCAATCAATATCGCGCCGCTGCGCCAAGTGGCCGAGCCGATGGATCAACGCATCGACAAAGAGCAACGCCAAAATGGCGCGGTCCTCTCGACCCAAGGGCGCCGCTTCCGGGTCGCCCGATTCGAGACCTTCCCGTTCGACCTGGGCCATTTCCTGACAGGCCGCTGTGTACGCTTCGACGGCCAGCTCGCCGGCCTCCTTGGCGCTGAACCAGTTCCACACTTTCCGCGTCGGTGACTTCATGCCATGATCCCCATGGGCGCCAAGCGCCCGGTGGTGTTTGCCATCGGGGAACCCGGATTGCCGTCACGCTGGCCGGGTTCCCCACCTTCCACGGCTACCCGCTGACGGGCGCCCCGTGGCACTTCTTCCACTTCCGACCGCTGCCGCAGGGGCAGGGCGCGTTGACCCCTTCGCTGGGCCGCTCGATGCGTTCTCGGGCCACCCTTTGTTGACTGCGCGGCTTCGCCGCGACGGGCGCCGTTGACTTCGCTGTCGGTCGTGTGCCACTGTGCCTTTCGACTTGGCGCAGCGCCAGCACGAGGAAGGCGTTCACTGTCACCCCCTGCTGTTGGGCGGAGACGCTGGCCCACTCGGCCAGATCGGACGGCAGGCGCAAGGTCAGACGGGTTCGTTCCACGGGCATTCTCCGGCGTCAAAGTGACGTCACATTGACTGCTTTTCCCCGGCCCCGTCAAGTCCCCCGGATTCGCTCGAACCCCGCGCCGTTGCTGGCTTGCGCGTTGATGTCGATCCTGGACGCGGCCTTTGTTGATAGAGAGACAAGCCCCAGAGCACGGGCCGCGCTGGGCGGCGGCTGCGCCGCCGCCCAGCATCGCCCCGCGCCATCGGTGTCCGTGTCCACGCATCGCCAACCGTCCCGCGCCACCGGCCACGATCAAACGCGGTTCGGCAGGGGCGGGGAAGGGGGCCGCGCTGTCCCTCCCCCAACGGCCGCAACGGCCGCACGCGCTGACCGGCCTGCCCGGATGGCATCCATGCGGTGGCCGTCCGTCCATGGACAGGCCGGCTTCCTGCCGGCCCGCGTGGGCGTCCTGCCCACGCCCAGCGCCCCGCGCAGCGCCGTTCATGGCGCCACCGTGGCGGCTTCGCGCTCCGCCAGCAGATGGGCCAATCGCTGGCGATCCCACCACCACGCGCGGAAGTCCTGCCGGGTGAACAGGTAGCCTTCCGGCGTCCGCAGCACGTCGCGGTGCAATTCGAAGCCCTCCCACTCGGGCGCCAACGCGCCGAGGTCACCCGTTCGCACCAGCCGCAGCAGGCGCACGGCCGACCACGGCACCCGGTAGCGCCCGGCCTCCCAGTACCGCACCGTGCGCGGGCTGACGCCGAGGAACTTGGCGCAGGCGTCGCGGCTCAGCAGGCAGGTCAGGCGCAGTTCCCGGAAGCCGCCGAACGGCAGGCGACAGAGGCGCCGCCGACGCGGCCGCACCGGGGGCGCTGAACTTCGCATAATACATATTATGTCAAATCAAAGTCTCTTGACTCCCACCGCGTAGCGGCAAATCTACCGGCGAAAGAACAAGTTCCTGACTACACCGCCGTCACGCCGAGCGATCACAAACGGCCAACTGTGCCACACTGCCGGAAAAGGAGGGAAAGTGATGCCGACTTGTCATGCGAGCATGTCTGTCGAAGCCGCCTTGTCCTGTGCAAGGCCGCGATGCAAGGCCGCTTTTCAAGGTCTTGCCGCGTCGCTCCTGATCGCGCTCGCTGTGCCGGCATCACCCGCATCGGCCGCTACCTTTTTGGTCACCAGTGCGAGCGATACGGGTCCCGGCAGCCTGCGCGAGGCCATCGACCTGGCCAACGGCTCCCCCGGACCGGATGCGGTAGCATTTTCAATACCGGGCAACTTCGTGATCGAGTCCGAACTGCCGCCCATCAGCGACGATCTTGGCATCTACGGGGGTGGTGCCTACCCGCAAACGATCCAGATCGACCACGGCCGCATTGCCCGTATTTTCAGGGTCAGTCCCGGTGTCATCGTGAGCCTCGACTTCCTGGTCATCACGGGTGGTCGGGCACCGACAGTGGGCAGCGCCCCAGGCTATGGCGGCTGCATCTACAACGCCGGCAAACTGACCCTCACGCAGGTCCGAGTCGAAACCTGCCTTGCCGACCATGGCGGGGCCATTTACAACGCGAGTGATGCCGAACTGACCCTCGACGACAGCCGCGTGGACTCCGGCACGGCCCTGCTGGATGGTGGCGGCATCTACAACAGCGGCAGCTTGCAGTTGTCGGACAGCATTCTGCGCAACGGTTACAGCAACCGCCATGGGGCCGGCATCTACAACAGCGCGGGCGCCAGCGTGCACGTAGTGTCTTCCACACTGGAAAAGAATGTCAGCAACCGCATGGGCGGCGGCATCTTCAACGCCGGCGCCACGGTCACGCTGCGTGACAGCGCCGTGGTCGGCAATTTCGCCGTGGACATGGGCGGCGGCATCCTTTCGGATGGCGCCACGGCATCGGTCACCGTACGCAACAGCACGCTGTCAGGCAATGGCATTTCCATGACCAGTTTCAATGGCGGCGGTGCGATTCTGAGCACGGGCAGCATGCTCCTGATCCACGCCACCGTGGTCGACAACAGCGCGCCGTTCGGCAGTGGCGTGGCCGGGCAATTCAGCAGCAAGAGCTCGATCTTCGACAATGCGGGCGAAAATTGCGGGCAGACACCCGGTTTGACCATGACCGACCTCGGCCAGAATCTGGCCAGCGACGACAGTTGCGCAAGCTTCGGCGTCGTTTCCGCGAGCGCACTCAAGCTGGGGCCGTTGGCCGACAATGGCGGCCTCACCCCGACCCACGCCTTGTTGCCCGGCAGCGTTGCCATCGATCACGCAACCGCCTGCACGGACAACCTCGGCAACGCCGTCGGTGCCGACCAGCGCGGCCAAACCCGGCCGATGGATGGCGATGGCGACGCTGCGGCGCTCTGTGACAGCGGCGCCTATGAGTACGCGGACGGGATCTTCGCCAATGGTTTCGAAGAATTGGTCACGCCCTGAAATGGCCGGTCATGTGCCCTCCTCCATCGGCTGCGCTTGTCCATGTTTGATTGACTCGAAACAAGGGCGGCATTTGGTGCCCGCAGTGCGGCACATTTTGATCACTTCCCTGAAGCGGTGGAGCAGCGTCGCAGTTGCGCTGATGCTGACGGCGCCGATCGCCGCGACCGCTGTCGCGGACAACCCCGGCTACGACCGCCCCGGCATCGGTTTTGCACCGGCCGTACTCGGTGCCGGTGAGTTGATCTGGGAACAAGGCATGCCGGATTGGAGCCGGAGCGGTGATGAATCGCTGTATGCCGCGGACACGTTGCTGCGCATCGGTGCCGGCGGGCCATTCGAACTGCAATTGGGTACATCCTGGAACCAGCTGCACCATGCCGGAGACACAGTGCGTGGCCGTGGCGGCAGCAGCCTGGGACTGAAGTTCGCCCTGCCCGCCACGGAAAAGTTCAGTTGGGGCCTGCTCGGCAACGTGGGTTTTACGGATGGTGCGGATGCATTTGCAAACGCGCATCGCCAGTACCAGTTGGGTGCGGCGTTCAATTGGGTGGTGAATACGCGAAGTGCCCTGGGGGCCTACCTTGAAACCACCCGCAGTGGTAATCATGAGGCGCATTTGCTTGCACTCAATGCGGGAAGCAGCCTGAGTGATGCCTGGGCGGGCTACGCCGAAGTGGTGTTGCAACGTGCCGCAACCGGTGACACTGGCAGCATGGCGGGTGCCGGACTGACCTGGCAAGTCTCGCCCCGTGTCCAGCTCGACGCCAGTTTCCGTCGTCGCCTGGGTGGCGTGACCGATCACTGGCAGGCCGGATTGGGGGTGGCGGTCTTTTTCGGCCATCAGTGACCACACTCCCCCGGCCTGAACAGGCACTATTTCGCCTGCATTGAGTTTGCCTTTGCGGTCGCCATATCAAGGCATTGACCACCCTGTTCGAGCAAACCTCCATGTCTGCCGTGCCGCTACGCATCGATTTTGTTTCCGACATTGCCTGTCCGTGGTGCGCGATCGGTCTGGCCAGTCTGCGCCAGGCCCTGCACACTCTGAAAGACGAGTTGCAGGCGGAAATTCACCTGCAACCTTTCCAGCTCGACCCGCAACTGCCGCCCGAAGGCGAGGATGCCGGAGAACGGCTGATGCGCAAGTACGGCATCGGCGAAGCGCAGCTGAAAGCCAATCGGAAACACATCCGTGAACGTGCGGCCGCACTGGGCATCACCATCCAGCACCGCGAAGGCGATCGGGCGTGGAATACCTTCGATGCGCACCGCCTGCTGCATTGGGCCGGCTTGCAGGATGCCGACAAGGCGCTGGAGCTGAAACAGTCGCTGTTTCACGCTTATTTCGCTGACAACCACAATGTATCCGATCCTGCGGTGTTGCTGCGCATCGTTTCCGCCGTCGGACTGGATGTCGATGCCGCGCGCCGCGTGTTGCAAGGCGACGAGTACGCCGATGCCGTGCGCACGCGGGAACAAAGCTACCAGCAGGCCGGCGTGCACTCCGTTCCCGCCACCATCGTCAATGGAAAATGGCTGATATCCGGTGGTCAACCACCCACTGCCTTCGAGGACGCATTGCGCGACATCGCCGCGAAAGCAACGGCCGGGTAATGCGCACTCGGTCAGTCTGCACGCCGCGTGGCGGAGGCACCGGCCACGGAAACCTGCCCCGGCGCCAGAGTTTCGTTCAACAAGGCGCGGCTTTGTACGGCACTGGTGCGGGCGGCAATTCGCTCAAACCACGGGCCAATGCGCGGCAACTGGTGGTCAAAAGGCTGCCGGACGGATTGGCCAAAGTCCAGCCACACGTAGAGCCAGATGTCGGCACAGGTGAATCGCTCGCCACACAGCCACGGCCCCGCGCCCAGCATGCCATCCAGCCACTTGAGGCGATCCTGCGCCACTCGCTTGAGCCCCGCCGCGCCCTCCGGCACCACGGGAATGCGCGGCTCGAAGCGCGCCAGACCTTCGGCATAGTGATAGGCGTTGTGGATGAACTCGGTGATGTTGAGTTCAACCCGGCGCCACCACTGCCGCGTTTCGGCACGCTCTTGCGCGGTGCGGCCGATCAGCGCCGGTTCGGGGTGACATTCTTCGAGGTATTCGGCGATTGCCACCGCTTCGGCCAGCATCTGGCCGTCATCGAGTCGCAGTGCCGGTGTTTGCCCGGCGGGATTTTCGGCGAGATAGGCCGCAGCGCGGTTTTCACCCGCAAACACATCCACCGTTTGCGCCGGCAGGTGCAGTCCCTTCTCCAGTAAAAACATCCGCAGGCAACGGGGCGCGGGGCTCTTGGCATCGTAAACCAGCATGGATCGATCCCGGAAGGTGGATTCTGTGGCCATACCTTGCCCTGCCCAACGACGACGGTCCATGACGCCGATCAATGGCGATGTTTTTACCTCCGGCTGCTGCGCTGTTGCGCCTCGAAGGCGCGGCGCAATACCGGATCAATCGCATCGATACGGCGAGTCCCTTGCATCAAGGCACGTTCACCGGGCGGAAGCTGGCAGTTTCGTGACAAGGATTCTGCACCGGCCGACGTGGTGGCGCGGATGTCCTGCAAATTGACGACCACGGCGAGCGTGTCCCCGAGTGGTGTCAGCGCATGGCAGACACGGTCGATCATGGCCATGCTGCGAAACTGGCCGCCGCGCACCATCACCAGCAAATTGCTGCGGTCGACCCACACCACGCCACTGACACCGGGCAGCGGAATAACGGCGGCGCGCGCGGCTTCGTGGTCGATGGGCCGGGTCGGATCGGGCAAGCGCATGTCGTGCAGAAGCTGCTTCTGCATGGCGGCAGCACCGGCCTGTACCGCATGCGTATCACCGGCCATGGCCTTACCCCGGATGGCCGCAATCTTGCCCGCCGCCGCGAGTGGCGTCGCATCGGCGGCGTTGCGGGCAGCCGGGCCTTGCGCCGCTTCGGGCGTTTGCGTGCAGCCTGTGGCGACGGCACTCGCGCAGGCCAGCAAGATCATCAGTCGCCGCATGGCACGGCCTCCCCGTAACGTTTGAACCGCACCATCATGACACCGATGCGGTGAGCGCACGTCAGGCACGCACGCAGACCGCAACGTGATGTTCCCTGCCGTCATCCACCAGTGGCAGCTGCATACCCTCCAGTGTCTGACCATCCAGACTCAGGCGGGCGTCGCCCGCTACCGCGCGCTGGTAGTCGATGCGGTACCAACTGCGGCCGTGGCGATAGCGCAGGTGGCAATCGTGCCACTGCGGTGGCAGGCACGGGTTGATGTGCAGGTACCCGTCCACGATCCGCAATCCGAGCATGGATTCCAGCGCAAAGCGCAGCATCCAGCCGGCGGAGCCGGTATACCAGCTCCAGCCGCCGCGGCCGCGATGGGCCGCGTTCCAGTACACATCCGCCGCGATCACGTAGGGCTCGACTTGGTAGATTTCGGCGCTGGCCGCGTCGCGGCTGCGATTGATCGGATTCAGCATCTGGAACAGTTGCCACGCCTCGTCCGCACGCCCGGCCTTGGCCAGTGCCATGCCATACCAGACGGCAGCGTGGGTGTACTGGCCGCCGTTCTCGCGGATACCCGGCACATAACCTTTGATGTAGCCCGGATCAAGCGTGCCCCGGTCAAATGGCGGATCGAACAGCTGCAGCAAACCGGCGTCTGGCCGCAACAGACGGGCACGCACGGCATCGAGTGCTTGCGCACGTCGCTCGGGGCTGCCGCTGTCGGTCAGGGTGGCCCAGCTTTGTGGCAGTGAATCGATTTGGCAATCCGCGCTGATGCTCGAACCCACCACACTGCCATCGTCGGCCCAGGCACGCCGATACCAGCTGCCATCCCACGCGGTTGACTCGATGCGCGAGGCGAGCATCGCGGCTTCGTCCAGACAGCGTCGTTCCAGTACTGCGTCGGCCCGCCTGGCTGCTACGCGGGCGTAGCGTCGCAATACGTCAAGCAGGAAGTAACCCAGCCACACGCTTTCACCGCGCCCCTCGATGCCGAGACGATTCATGCCATCGTTCCAGTCTCCGCCGCCCATCAGCGGCAGGCCGTGGACACCGAAACGGAGGCCATGCAGCAGCGCTCGCGTCGCGTGCTCGTACAAAGTCCCTGAAGTGCCCTGCTCCGCCACGTCGTACCACGACTCTTCGCTGGCGGTGAGTGCACGGCCTTCAAGGAACGGGATCTTGATGTCGAGGATGGCCTCGTCGCCAGTCGCATCCAGGTACTGCGCCAGCGCCCACGGCAGCCACAGATAGTCGTCGGAAATCTGCGTGCGAACCCCGCGATTGTGCGGTGGGTGCCACCAGTGCTGCACGTCGCCAGCGGAAAACTGATGCGCCGCCGCGCGCAGAATCTGCTCGCGGGCGTAGCCCACGTCCCACGCCAGCAGAGCTACCGCGTCTTGCAACTGATCACGGAAACCATAGGCACCACCCGATTGGTAGAAACCGCTGCGCGCCCACAGCCGGCTGACAATTGTCTGGTATGCAAGCCAGCCGTTGAGAAGGTGGTTGGTGGCGACGTCTGGCGTCTCGACGTGAATGCATCCCACGCGTTCTCGCCAAGCCGATTGCACCCGCGCGAGTTCCTCCTCGGCTCGCGCGACATCAGCAAACTCGTCGATCAAGGCCCGCGTCGGCGCGCCCTGTTCGGCCGCCCCCAACACGAATACCCGTTGCACGCTCTCACCCGGCGCCAGGGACAAGTCGTACTGCAAGGCTGCACATGGATCAACGCCGCCACCGCTCGCGCCATCAAGTCGAGCCCGGCGCAGGCCATCCGGGGCGGCAAGGGAACCGTTGCGGCCTACGAAGCGGGCGCGGTCCGCCGCCATGGCATCGGCCTGGTCCGTGGCGAAGAACGCCTCCTGACCGGCAAAGGCATCGTGGAATCGGTTGCGGGCAAATACCGCGGAAAAATCGGGGTCAATCTGCGTGCGAATGTGTGCCGCCATCGTGCGCCGTTGATCACCCAACACCCATTCGACGTAGCCGAACACGCTCAACCGTCGTGTTTGCGGGCTGTCGTTGCGAAGCTCCAGCAGGCTCAGCTTGAGCGGTGCGTCCTTGGCGACAAACACGGTCAGGCGACTGCGGATTTCCTCACGCGTCTGCACGTAGCGGCTGTAGCCGAAGCCGTGCCGCACTTCGCACGCTGCGCCGGGAACCGGCCATGGCATCGGTGACCAATAGTTTCCACGTTCGTTGTCGCGCAGATAGAAAGCCTCGCCCGAAGGGTCCAGCAGCGCATCGTTGTGCCACGGCGTGAGGCGAAACTCGCGCGCATTGATGGCGAAGCTGTACGCCGCCCCACGTTCGGAAATCACCGTACCGAAGGCCGGGTTGGCGAGCACGTTGCACCAGGGGCGTGGCGTGTCACGGTCGGGGTTCACATCAAGCACGTACTCGCTGCCATCGGCACGGTAGCCGCCGAAACCGTTGGCGCAGGACAAGGGCTCTTCACGCCTGACCGGCAGTGCGGCGCGGCCGGCCACGCGCAACTTCCGTTGCGGTGCAGCGGTTGGCGTGGCTTTCGGAAACTGCTCGGCCAGACTGCCGCGCGCGCCATCCAGCACCAGGTGCGCCACCGCCAGCAACAGCGTCCGATCCTCCGCCGCAAGGTGTTCGCTGCGGCGCACGAAGACACCGCCGGGGCGATCCAGTACCGGCGCTTCGACGCTGGCGCCGATCATGCCCATGATGCGGTCCTGCAATTCCTGGCGATAGCCGCTCGCCTCCTCGTTCCAGATCACCAAGTCGGCCTTGATGCCGTGCATCTGCCAGTACACATGGGCCTGCAATGCCTGGCGTACCAGCGGCAGATGGCCGCTGCCACGGGCGCGCACCACTACAATGGGCAAGTCGCCCGAAATGCCGAACTTCCACAAGCCGGATTGCCCCACCGGCAGCGGCGCCATCGTGTGCTCGCGGCGCCAATCCGGGTTTGGGTACAACAGGGAGCTGGCCAGCCGCGCGAACAACTTGCGATCCCCGCCGGCTAGATTGAGTTGGTGTGTCACCACTTGCTCGCGTGTCCATGCCAGATCAAACACCCGTGCACCCAGCCGCGCATCGGCGTAACGTGCCGCCAGCGCCATCGCCGCCGCACGATCCGCCACCACGCCGATCACCATATCGATGCTGGCGGTCTGGCCCGGCTCCAGCACCAGCACCCGTCGCAGCGCCGCGATCGGGTCGAGCACCGCGCCAGTGCCGTTACCGAGCACACTGCGGCTGCGCAGGGCCACAGGCGAGGCCAGGCTGCCGCCACGACCGAGGAAGGCATCGCGCCGGGTTTCGTGGCTGCACTCACTGGCCACCCCATTCGCCACCGCGAACAAGTGCACAAACACCGGCGGCGTTTCCTCGGCACTGCGTGGGCGCCGGCGGGCAAGAATTGCTTGCGCCGCGTCGAGGTATTCGGTTTCGATGAACAGTTTGCTGAAAACCGGGTGCGCGGCGACGTCCACCTGTTTCGCCATGGCCCATTCGAGATAACTGCACAACGCCAGCCGCCGCCGCGTGCCCGTCTGGTTGGTGACGGTGATACGGCGCAACTCAAGATTGTCCTCGGATGACACCGCGATGCGGGTCTGCGTCTCGATGCCATGGTCATGGCGCAAAAATTCGGCGCTGGCCTGGGTGAAGCTGGCGTGATAGTCAGTGCCGTTGCAGGTGGGTTGCCAAGCCGTGCTCCACAGCTGGCCGCTGTCCAGATCCTGCACGTAACAAAAAATGCCATCGGCATCACGCACACCGTCGCCCTGCCACGGGTTCACCGCCAGCTCGCCGCACTGGCTGTAACCGCCGCCAGTCTGTGACACCACTACGTGATAGTGGCCGTTCGACAGCAGTTGCAGTTGCGGCACACGCGTGTCGCGCTGACTGATCACGCTGGCACCGATACTCTGGCCCATGGGGCGTAGCGTCTCCGCGGCGCGCAAGGTATCGGCATCGATCGCCAGCACCGCCGGCACCTTTTCTTGCAACAGAATCTGGTTGGCGCGAAACATCGGCTCCTTGAGAAAGCGCTGTTGCATCGGCTGCTCATTGAGCGCCGCCGACAAGGCCAGAAAGCTCATGCCTTGATGGTGCGCCATCCAGCTTTTGACCAAGCCGAAAGCGGCCTCCTCCGGCACCCGTGCCGGCGTGAAGTCCAGGGCTTCATGGAAACCGCAGGCACCGAGCGCGCCCAACTCGGCCAGCCGGCGCAAGTTGCGGGCTGCCGCCTCCGGTTGCACCAGGGCTGCCAGCGCGCTGGCGTACGGCGCGATCACCAGATCATCGCCCAGCCCGCGTTTCAAACCCAGCCCCGGCACGCCGAAGGCGCGATACTGGTACACCAGATGGGCATCGGTGATGTTGTAGCCCGACTCGGACACGCCCCACGGCACCGCGTGCTCGCGGCCCCAGGCAATTTGTCGCGCAATCACTGCGCGCACGCTGCGGCCAAGCAAGGTGTTGTCGAAGCTTGGCATCAGCAACAGCGGCATCAGGTATTCGAACATCGAGCCGCTCCATGACACCAGTGCTGGCCGCCCCGCCGCGACCGTCAACAAGCGCCCGAGCGCAAACCAGAACCGGCGTGGCAAGTGCCCTTGCGCGATGGCGACAAACACGGTCAGACGCGCTTCGGATGCCAGCAGATCGTAGGCGCCGGCATCGAGGCTGTGGCGGTCGACGTCGTAGCCGATGGCCAGCAGGTCCCGTCGCGGGTGGATCAGAAAGTCGTAATCCACCGCGCACAGCGCACGACACCGCTCAGCCAGGGCGTGAGCCCGTTGCTGGCGGTCACGCACGGCATTGCCGGTGGCGCGCAACGCGGCATTCCACAGCGGATCGGCGCCCTCTTCCGCATGCTCCAGCAGACCCAGCGCCAGACGCGCGCTGCGGCGCCAGGATGGGTTGGCCAGCAGGCGCTGGCGCACCGCAGTGGCGCGGCTGTCGGCAACATCAGGGGCCTGCGTCAGCCACGGCGCCAGCGCCATCAGTTCCCGCTGCCACAACGCCAGTTGCTGGCGCAGCTCGATCACCGCGTCGCAGCGTGAGTTCGCGGCGGCCTGGCCCTCCAGTGCGCTTACCTGCCCGGCAAGCACATCGAACCGTGCAGCCGATTCGGACAAGCTCGCGGGCGCGCTGGCCAGCAGTGCGTCGATGGCGGCCACGGCCGGCACTGTCGCCGCGACATCCTCCCGCGCCAATTGCCAGGTGTCGTGCAATCCGCGCCAGGCCTGCGACGGCAGCAGCGGCGATTCATCGAGGCGATCAAGGCCACGCGCCAGCACCAGCAGGCAGGCGATCAGGTTGCCGCTATCCACCGTGGAGACGTAACGTGGCGTCAACGGTGCCAGCGTGTCGATGTCGTACCAGTTGAGGAAATGGCCGCGATGACGCGACATTTTTTCCAGCGTATCGAGGCTGGCAGACACGCGATCGAACAAGGCTGGCACGGTGAGGTAGCCAAAATCGAAAGCCGACAAGGCGCTGACCAGATACAAGCCGATGTTGGTGGGTGAGGTACGCCGCGCGCTCAACTCGACCGGAAAGGTTTGGTGGTTGTCGGGCGGCAGATGATGGCCGCTCGCATCAACATAACGTTCGAAATAGCGCCAGGTGCGGCGCGCTACGGCACCAAGAAAGACCCGATCCTCGCCGCGCAAGGCGGGCGTTGCATCGTGCGATTTGGTTTGGCTGATGGCGCGCGCGATCCAGGGCGACAGCAACCACAGACCGAGCAGTGGTACCGCACTGGCCCAGGCCGCGGCGCCACGTTCTTGCAGCCCGAGCGCCAGCAGCACTGCCAGCGACAAAGCCGGCGCGGCCCACATCGATCGGTAGTGCCCGGAAAGGTCGCGTTCGGCATGGCGTGCGGCTACGCTCGCCGGGGTCCATTGCAACAATCGCCGCCGGCTGACAAACATCCGCCACAGACTGCGGCCGATCGCGTCGATGTGGTGTACCGCCTCGTACGGCAGCATGGTCAAGAACAAGCCGGTCTGCTGGAGACGTCGCAGGCTGCCTTCCAGTTGCAAGCGGAAGTGGACGCTCCACTCCATGCGCGGGTTGCGCGCGCCAAGATAGCGCAAGGAAATCAGCAGCGGCGACACGAAGGTCACCGCGAGGCCCACCAGGGTCCAGTACAGCGGCTGCGAACTCAGCAACCAGCCATCGAGAAACAGCAGCAGCAAAGCCAGTGGCACGATGCTGCGGCGCAGATTGTCGAGTATCTTCCAGCGCTGCTGGCTGGTCAGCGGATTGCGCAACCAGCGTCCGCGCGGACCGGGAACCCACGGCAGCAGCCACGGCAGGATTTGCCAGTCGCCACGGATCCAGCGATGGCGCCGCCGCATGTCGGTGGCATAGCGGTTGGGTTGGCGTTCGAACAGCTCCACGTCGCTGACGAGGCCGGTGCGCGTGTAGCTGCCTTCCAGCAAATCGTGGCTCAGAATCAAGTTGTCGGGGAAGCGGGCGCCGGTGGCCGCGGCAAAGGCGTCGATGTCGTAGATACCCTTGCCGACGAACGAGCCTTCGCTGAACAAGTCCTGGTACACGTCGGACACCGCGTGGGTGTACGGATCAAGGCCGATTTCCTCGCTGTAGAGGCGCGCATAGACACTGGCGAACTCGTCCACCGCGCCGACCGACATGCGCGGTTGCAGCACACCGTAGCCTTCCACCACACGGCGGCGATCGCGGTCGATGCGCGGCCGGTTGAGTGGGTGCGCCAAGGTGGCAACCAGCCGCTGCGCCGCTTGCGGCGGTAGCTCGGTATCGGCATCCAGCACGATCACATGGCGGCAGCCACGCAGACACGCGGCGTCGCCGACTTCGAGCCGCATGTCGCTGGCGTGCCCACGCAGGTAGCGGTTGAGGTCGGCGATCTTGCCGCGTTTGCGCTCGTGGCCCATCCACACGCGCTCATTGGGGTTCCATCGACGCCGCCGCAGGAACAGACAGAAACGCGGTGCGCCATGTTCCGGATGGCGTGCATTGAGGGTCTCGATGGCCGCTGTCGCCGCCGCGATCAAGGCGTCATCGTCGGGCATCTCGCACGCGGCGGCATCGGTCAAGTCCGCCAGCAAGGCGAAATACAGCTGTTCATCGCGATTGGCCAGCTGGCGTATTTCCAGCGCCGCGGCGAGCTCACCGATCTCCTCCACGCTACCCAACAGGCAAGGCACCGCCACCAACGTACGGTTTGCCGCGTGGATGCCCTGCTCCAGCGCCATTCGGCACAAGCGATCCGGCACGATCCACAAAGTCACCAGCCAATTGACCAGCGCCACACTGACGTGGCTCGCCGCGATCACCAGTGCCAGCGCCATCAGTACCGCATGGATGTGGCTGAACTCGTCCAGCCCCGGCAAGCCGAGCAGCGAAAACGTCAACGTCAGCAGGATGATCGAGCCGACGTAGTCAAGCAAGGCATGCCGACGCCGCCAGCGCAGCAGGCGCTCGGGCAACGACAGGCGCACGCCCAGCGCATGCTCCAGCGCGTCGCGCCCGGCCCCGACCAGCCAGTAGCCGACGTGTCGCTGGCGCGCATCGCCCCCGGTGGCTTCGGCCTGCGCCGCCATGGCCACTGCCGCGGCAGCGACATCCCATTCCGCGTGATGGCTGTGGCGTGCCATCGCTTCCACCGCATGTCGATAACGATCGCGGGTGGCAAAATCCATCGCCGAATATGCGTCCAGCGGATCTTGCCGCAAGCACTGCTCGACCGCACTTTGCGCCTCAACGATCCGGCTCCAGTCGCTGTGCGCAACCGCACGCATGCTGGCGATGCAGCCACTGATCGCCACTTGTGCCGCCGCGAGGCCACGGCTCTCGTGTTCCATCTCAGCGGCGACACTGCTGTGCTGCGTGGCCAGTTGCTGCTCCAGCCAGACCAGTGCCAGGCCGAGCGCGGGACTGCCGCCCTGCATGCGGCGCTGAAACTCACTCACCCAGGCGGGCGACAAGGCCGGCCCGGAGCGCGCCATGTCGGCGACCACCAACACCAGCCCAGCGGGATTGTCGTGGGCACTTTTCTGCACGCGCTCGGCCCACTTGGCGGCATCGGCGGTGTCGTGCAGACGCTCCAGCACCGCATCGGCCAGTGGCCGCAAGCGCTCGACCAGCGCCAGGCGCAACAGCAACGGCATCGCCCACAACTCACCCAGCGTAAAGCGCGAACGCTCCTGATAGGCGCTGACGAACTCGCTGACATCCGTCACTTGCACGCTGCCGTCACTTTCCCGGATCAATTCGCGCATCGCACGCAGTACGCGCGGCTCGCGTTCGCCCGGTCCGTCCAGCGTTGGCAAGCTGCGCCAATAGGCGCGCGGCAAACCGGCGCGAATCTCCTTGATCTCGCCCTTGATGACGTAGAAATTGTCCAGCAGCCACTCGGCAGCCGGTTCCAGCGGCATGGCACCATGAACCGCTGCACGGGCCGCCTGAAACGCGGCATCGAGTGCGGCCTCGGCCTGCACCAGGCGCCGTTGCAAGCCTTCGGCACCCCGCTGCGTTGCGACACGTTCGTGCCGCGCCAAGGCGTGCGCACGCTGGCGCA
The DNA here is from genome assembly GCA_035703755.1 of Rhodanobacteraceae bacterium. Classification (GTDB taxonomy): domain Bacteria; phylum Pseudomonadota; class Gammaproteobacteria; order Xanthomonadales; family Rhodanobacteraceae; genus DASSBG01. Next base: position 16,992 of record DASSXP010000137.1, read on the forward strand.
AGGATCGGCGCGCGTCCGCGCGGGGTTCCCGGGCGCTACGGGCATCGGCCGCAGTGCGACGATGCGGGCGCCAACCAAAGAGGCCTTGCCACCACGCCATCAGGCACCGCCCTTGCGTTGTTCGTACCACTCCATGAGGTCACAGCATGACAGCATTCAGGGCAAAAGGCAGGTGCATTCGCAGCGCGACGCGCATCTGCCGCAATACCAGTGGCCGATTGCTGAATCCTGCGTTGCCGTGGCCAGCAACCCCCGTTGCATCGCGTCGCCGATGGGTTCACCCTGAACGGGATAACGACAGCGTGAGAACCCCACATGAGTCAATCCGCGGACGCATTCGTCTTCTTTGGCGCCACCGGCGATCTGGCCCGCAAACAGATCTACCCGGCCCTGCAAGCATTGACGCGGCAGGGTCAGCTCGACATGCCGGTAATCGGCGTAGCCAAGTCCGGCTGGACGGTGGCCAAGCTGCGCCGTTATGCCGAACAGAGCTTGCGTGAGCATGGCGTGCTGGATCGCGCGGCGTTCAACCGGCTCAGCGCCAACCTCGACTACATCGACGGCGACTACGCCGACCCCGACACGTTCGCGCGGCTGCGCCAGGCGCTGGGCAAGGCCCGGCGGCCGCTGCATTACCTCGCCATCCCGCCAAGCCTGTTCGGCACCGTGGTCGAATCTCTGGCGGACAGTGGCTGCGCGAACGGTGCTCGGGTAATCGTCGAAAAGCCCTTTGGTCACGACCTTGCCACGGCTCGCCAGCTCAACCGGACACTGCACCGCCATCTGGACGAAGAAGCAATCTTCCGCATCGACCACTACCTCGGCAAGGAGCCGGTGCAGAACCTCTTGTACTTCCGTTTCGCCAACAGCTTTCTGGAGCCGTTGTGGAACCGCAACCACATTGCGCGGGTGGAAATCACCATGGCCGAGGCATTCGGGGTCGAGGATCGCGGACATTTCTACGACGAAACCGGCTGCATCCGCGACGTGGTGCAAAACCACATGCTGCAAGTGCTGGCCTTGCTGGCGATGGACGCCCCCGCCGACCCCGGCGCCGAGGCGCTGCGCAACGAGAAATTGCGCTTGTTCCGCACCGTCAAGCCACTCAAGCCGGCCAATGTGGTGCGCGGCCAGTACCAGGGCTACCGCAAGATCGATGGCGTCAAGCGTGGCTCCACGGTTGAAACCTACGCCGCATTGAAGTTCGAGATCGACTCCTGGCGTTGGGCCGGCGTACCGTTCCTTATCCGCGCCGGCAAAGGCCTGCCCACGACGTGTTGCGAAGTGGTGGCAACCTTGCGGGCGCCGCCGGTCGATGTGTTCGGGGAGCGCGGCGAGCACCCCAACCATGTGCGCTTCCGTTTGAGCCCGGAGGTACAGACCGCCCTCGGCACGCGCGTCAAGCGGCCCGGCGAAGGCATGCACGGCGAGGCGCTGGAACTGATCGCCCACGACGATCCCGGCGACGACATGCCGCCCTACGTGCGCCTGCTCGGCGACGCCATCGAAGGCGACCATGCGCTGTTTACCCGCGACGACTGCGTCGAGGCCGCGTGGCGCATTGTCAACCCGATACTCGACGATGCGACGCCCTTGCACCGCTATCGGCGCGGATCCTGGGGGCCGAAAGAAGCCGTCGCCCTGCTGGATGCCGGCGACCAATGGAGCAATCCCGTGCGCAAGGACCCGGCATGAGCGCGGCACCGACACTGGCATTTCTGTTTGACGTCGACAACACCTTGCTCGACTACGATCAGGTCAAGGCCGACCTCTACGCCTGGCTCGGGGCAACGCTTGGCGCCGATGCGCCGGCGGTGTTTCGCCGCAACTACGAAGGCTTGCGTGAGCAGCTCGGCTACGCCGACTTCTTGGCCAGCTTCCAGCGTTGCTGGCAAGGATCGGGGCTGGACCCGCGCTGGCTCGGCGCGGCGCGTTTCCTGCTGGATTACCCGTTCCACGAGCGCCTTTATCCTGGCGCGCTGGCCGCACTGGAACACGTCGGCCGGCTTGGTCAAACCGCCATCGTCTCCGATGGCGAAGCGGTGCTGCAACCGCGCAAGATTCGGCTCTCCGGCATCCACGATGCGGTGGCCGGCCGCGTGCTGGTGTACCAGCACAAAGACCGCGAACGCGACGACATCCGGCAGCGCATTGCGGCCGACCTGCATGTCATGGTGGACGACAAGCTGAGCGTGCTGACGGCGATGAAACGCGCCTGGGGCGCCTCGCTGGTCACGGTATTCGTGCGCCAAGGCCATTACGCGCGCGAGCAGCTCGACGACGGTTTGCCAGCAGCCGATTTCAGCATTGACCAAATCCATCAGTTGACCGACATTCCCCCATCCGACTTCCTGCAAGCTGCCGCGCGGCGTTCCAAAGGAGATTGACCATGAATCCGAATCAACAACTGCACCAACTCGGCCAGAGCCTGTGGCTCGACAACATCACCCGCAGCCTGCTCGACAGCGGTGAATTGAAACGCTACATCGACGAACTGGCCGTCACCGGTCTGACCTCCAACCCGAGCATTTTCGAAAAAGCCATCAACGATTCGGACACCTACGACGCCGCAATTCGTGCCAGTCAGGCCGCCTCCACCGAGGAGCTGTTCTTCGAGTTGGCAATCGATGACCTACGCCGTGCGGCGGACCTGTTCGCCGACATCCACCGGCAAACCCGGGGCATTGATGGCTGGGTTTCACTGGAAGTCTCGCCGTTGCTGGCCGACGAGGCAGAAAAGACCATCCACGCCGCCATCGATCTGCATCAACGCGCTGGCCGCGACAATCTGTTCATCAAGATCCCCGGCACCCGCGCCGGCCTGGCCGCAATCGAGGAAGCCACCTACGCCGGCGTGCCGATCAACGTCACCCTGCTGTTCTCCGCGCAGCAGACCCTGGCCGCCGCCGATGCCTGGGCCAGCGGCATCGAGCGGCGGCTGCGCGAAGGCCTGTCGGCCAACATCACTTCGGTGCTGTCGCTGTTCGTCAGCCGCTGGGATGTGGCCGTGCACGACAAGGTCGAAGCGGGCCTGCAAAACCGCCTCGGCATCGCCATTGCCGAACGCACTTACGCCGACTACCAGCGTTGGCTGACCAGCGCGCGCATCAAACGCCTGATCGACGCCGGCGCAGCGCCGCAACGACTGCTGTGGGCCAGCACCGGCACCAAAGACCCCAATGCCTCCGACGTGCTCTATATCGAATCGCTGGCGGCACCCGATACCATCAACACCATCCCCGAGAAAACCCTGAAAGCCTTTGCCGATCACGGCAAACCCGGCGCACTGATGCCGATCGACGGCGCCGCTGCCGATGCGGTGATCAGCAGCCATCGCGCCGCCGGCATCGACGTCGACGCGTTGGCGGAAAAGCTGCAACGCGATGGCGCCGATGCCTTCGACAAATCCTGGCGTGAACTGTTGACCGGCATCGAGCACGAGCGCAGCCTGCTTGGCGCCAATGCAGCCGGGAGCCGTTGATGAACATGAACACCGGTCGCCCCGAGCTCACTGACAGCGCCGAGTGGCAGGCGCTGTCGGCCTACCGCGAACGCGAACGCGATACCAGCCTCGCCGATCTCTTTGAGGCCGATCCGGCGCGTGGCGAGCGTTTCGTGGCCGATGCGGTGGGCATCCACATGGATTACGCCAAGCAGCGGCTCGACGCCAACGGCCTCGACCTGTTGCTGGCGCTGGCGCGTGCGCGCGGGCTGGAGCGGCGCATCGGCGCCATGTTCGCCGGCCAGCACGTCAACACCAGTGAAGATCGCCCTGCCCTGCACATCGCCTTGCGCATGCCCAAGGGCAGCTCGCTGGTGGTCGATGGCGTCGACGTGGTGGCCGGGGTGCACGCCGTGCTGGACCGCATGGCGGCCTTCAGCGAACAAGTGCGCGATGGCCGCTGGACCGGCCACAGCGGCAA